>JBILEY010000244.1:0-8063 GCA_044351865.1 Planctomycetota bacterium
CTCTCCCCCGACAGTCTTCTCCCCCCTGATTCGTCTCCCGACGATTTTGAGGTAGGTCCGTGTCCGACAAGAAAGACGACTTCCTGTCCTTCGACGCTGCGGTTCGCGAGCTCGGCATGCAGGCGAGCGAGCTGCAGAAGTTGGTTTCCGATGGCTCGATCCGCGCGCATCGCCCGAGCCACGGCCAGACCCAGTTCCGCGCCGAAGACGTGGCCGCACTGAAGGCCCAGCGCGAAGGCGACACCAAGCTGTCGCTGTCGGACTCGCTCGAGGACGACACCGGCATGGTCACCGAGCAGCTGTCGGAAGAGGACACGCTGCTCGCCGAAGAGGATGTCGAAGAGGTCGCCAAGCCCAAGCGCGCTGCGGTCAACAAGCCGGCGCGTGCGGCGGTTGCGCAGCCCGCGGTGGCGACGGCCGCGAAGGAGCCGGTGTGGGTGACCGCGGTCGCCGCGCTGAGCTTCCTCGTGGTCATGTGGGGCATGATGGTCTGCTACGGGGCGAGCCAGGAGGCGAACCCGAAGGAAAGCATGTTCACCAGCGCCTGGGCGCAGAAGTGAGCAGCTGCACGTAGTGTGCGCGGCCCTTGGGCCGTGTGCACGCCCGCCGAACGGCGCCCGCCACTGGACGATCTCCAGCTCGGCGAGGCGCCGTTCGTCGTTTCCAGCAACATTGGAAATCCGTCCGGGTCCAGCTACGGTGCGCGGCCTGCGGCTGTTCGCCACCGGTCGGCGGCACCGCAACCCGCCATGAGGCGAGGGGGCACCCGATGAAGCACACCTTGACGATGGCCGCGCTGCTGTGCGCGGCAGCCTGTGTCAGTTCCGAAACCCACCGCAAAGTCCTGAACGCGAACGACGCGCTGCAGGCCCAGATGGCTGCGATGGCCGAGCAGCAGCGCATCCTGGCGGAGAAGCACGATCGCATGCGCCAGGAGAACGAGGACCTGTCGCGCCGCGCCGCCGATGCGTCGTGGATCGAGGACCAGAAGAAGCAGCTGGCGAAGCTGATGGAGCGCTACGGCTCCGGCTCGCTGGCCACCGGCAACGGCGTCGAGATGGTGCAGACCGCCGAAGGCATGGCGATCCGCGTGCCCGGCGAAGTCCTGTTCTCGCCCGGCTCCAACAACCTGTCGGACCAGGGGCGCAAGACGCTGAGCGAACTGGCGTCGCAGCTGCAGAACCAGGCGATCCGCATCGAAGGCCACACCGACGACCAGCCGATCGCGCGCAGCCAGTGGGGCACCAACCTGCGGCTGTCGGTCGAGCGCGCGATGGTCGTCGCCGACTTCCTGACGAAGACCGCGGGGCTGAAGTCGCAGAACGTCAACGTCGCCGGCTACAGCGAGAACCGTCCGGCGCGCACCGGCAACGACGACGACACGCGGCAGAAGAACCGCCGCGTCGAGATCCTGCTGCTGAAGTGAGTCGGCTGCTCCGGTGAGCCGACGCGCCGCAGACCTGCAGCCAAAGGCGCCGCCCGCGGTGCTGCGGCGGCGTGTCGTAGGCGCCCTTCTGCTCGGCTCGCTTTGGCTGCCGGCAAGCTGCGACAGCGCCGCGCCGGACCGGAGCCCGAGCTTGCAGCGCAGTGGGCGCTTTGGCTCCCTGCGCGACCTCGTGCTGTTCGCGACCGCGGATCCGATCGACGGCGACGTGCTGTTCGTCGATCGATTCGAGGTCACCCGCGGCGACTGGAGCGAGTTCGCCGCTTCCCCGGCGGGTCGCGCAGTCGGCGCCACGCGCGCTGTCGTCGGCGGCGATCCGAGCCTGCCGATCGGCGGTGTCGACCTGAGCCAGGCGCGAGCCTTCGCCAGCTGGCGCTTCCTGCGCCTGCCGCGTCGCGAAGAGTGGTTGGTCGCTGCCGCGACCGACGGCCGCAGCCGGTTCCCATGGGGTGGGCGCGAGGATCCGTTGAAGACCAACACCAGCGAACTCGGCCTCGGCGGCCCGACGCCGGTCGGTACGTTCGAATCGGGCCGACGCAGCGGCGGCGACCAGCCGTACGACCTCGTCGGCAACGTCAGCGAGTGGACCGAGTCGGTGGCGCCTTTGTGGTGGCGGCAGACCAGCGACGTGGTCAGTGGGCCGGTGCGCATGCGCCGCGACCTGTTGCGCACGCCGGCCCTCGCGGTGTTCGCGCTCCCCGGCGGCGTGTTCCCGCCGACCTGGCTCGTCGCCGCCGGCGCTGGCGCGGTGCCGCGAATCGTCGTCGGCAGCGACTTCCAGACACCGATGGACCAACAAGTGCAGCAGGTCCCCGCCGGCGACCTGCGCGCCCGCACGGGGCTGCGCGTCTGCAGTTCGGCGCGCGAACTGCTCGCGGCCTTGCTGGCATTCGACGAACCGCTGGACGGACGCGACGACGTGCAGGTGCGGCGCTTCGTGCGGCGCGGCCGCCACCGCGAAGCCTTGTTGGCGGCGTGGCGGGTCGGGCCGCCGGCTGTCGATGGCACCAGCCCGGCCGGGGGTGCCGCGACCCCGATGCTTCGCCTGCTGCAGCAGGAGTTGTTCGGCGCGGAGTTGCCGCGATGAGCGACGAACGCGATTCGTTCGCGCACTACCGCGGGCGCATGGAGGCACTCGGCTTCACGCCGAGCAGCGTGCTGGGTCAGAACTTCCTGCTCGACCCGTCGCTCCACCGCTGGATCGCCGACCAGGCGGCGCCGGGCCCAGGCGACGTGGTGGTGGAGATCGGCGTCGGGCTCGGCTTCTTGACGCGCGAATTGGCGGCGCGTGCGCAGCGGGTCGTCGCCGTCGAGATCGACGATCGTCTGATGCAGTTGGCCCAGGAAGAACTCGGCCATGCCGCCAACATCCAGTGGGTCGCCGGCGACGCGCTGGGCGGACCTGGCCGCACGCTGGTGCCCGAGGTGGCCGCTGCCGGTCGCGACGCGGTCGCCGCCGGTGGTTCCTTGCTGGTCGTCGCCAACCTGCCCTACGCCATCTCGGGGCCGTTGCTGGCCGAGTTGCAGGCGCTCGACGTGCTGCCGCAGCGCGCCGTGTTGCTGGTGCAGAAGGAACTCGCGCAGCGGGTCGCGGCGCCGTGCGGGGCCGACGACTACGGTGGTCTGTCGGCGTTGGTGCAAGCGACGTGGCAGGCGCGCTCTCTGCGCGACGTGCCGCCGCAGGTGTTCCGGCCGCGGCCGAAGGTGATGTCGGCGATCCTCGGCCTGGTGCGGCGCGAGCCGGGGCTGCTGGCCGCGTGCTCGGGTCGGGAGCGCCGCGCCTTCGCCGCGTTCGTGCGGCAGCTCTTCCAGCAGCGGCGCAAGGTGTTGCGCACGACCCTGCCGGCGGCGGCGGCGGCGATCGGCTGTGTGCCGCCGCCGCTGGCGCCCGAACTGCTGGCTGGTCGCGCGGAACAACTCTCGCCGGACACCCTGGTCGCCTGGTGGCGACAATGCAGCCCGTTGCCAGCGTGAGGTCAGGCTCGGCCGACCGCGAGGCCTGGGGACGCGACCGCGATGCGAGCTGGGGCCGGGGGATGGTGCGCCTGTCTGGGCCAGCTAGACTCCGCACCATGTTCGCGCGGCACTCGAAGGGCCGAATCGTCGTGTTCGGTGGAGCATGCCTCGCACTCGGTGCGGCCCTGGGAACGCTGTGGTCGGGGCGGGCCTCGTTGCCGACCGCGGCACCCGCGGCCGTGCCGGTCGCCGACGCGCCAGCCGCCGTGGCGTTGCCATCGTTTGCCGACGTCGTCGCTGCGGTGCGGCCCGGCGTCGTCGCCGTGCGCGCCACGGGTCCGGTGCCTGCCCTGCTGTCGCGGGACGGGGACGGTTCGCCGGAACTCGACTCCGCGCTCGGCGGCCGCACCACGTTGCCGGCCAACGAGCCGAAGATGCGCCGCCGTTCGGGCTCCGGCTTCGTGCGCGATGCGGCAGGGCTCATCGTCACATGTCGCCACGTCGTCGCCGGGTCCGAACGGATCGACGTGGTGGTGCCCGGGCACGGCGAGTTCGCCGC
The DNA here is from genome assembly GCA_044351865.1 of Planctomycetota bacterium. Taxonomy (GTDB): domain Bacteria; phylum Planctomycetota; class UBA1135; order UBA1135; family UBA2386; genus UBA2386. Next base: position 3,960 of record JBILEY010000244.1, read on the forward strand.
CGAACTGGTCGGCGAGGACTTCGCCACCGACCTGGCGCTGCTGCGCCTGCTCGCGCCGCCGCCCGGTCTCGTGGCGCTGCGCATCGACGATGGCGACTCGCTTCGGGCCGGCGACTGGATCGTCGTTCTCGGCAATCCGCTCGGCTTCGCGCAGACGGCCAGCGCCGGCATCGTCAGCTTCGTCGGTCGGCACCTGCCGCACTCGGACTGCCGCGTGACCAACGACTTCCTGCAGGTGAGTGCGCCGGTGCACGTCGGCAGCTCGGGGGGGCCGGTGGTGGACCTGCGCGGCCATGTCGTCGGCGTCACCACGCAGGCGCCGGTCGACACCGAGGGCATCGCCTTCGCCGTGCCGAGTGCGACGCTGCGCTGGTCGATCGAGGCGATGCTGCGCGAACCGCTCGGTCGCGTGCGACGCGGCTACCTGGGCATCGAGTTCACGACCAGCCTGTGGAGCAAGGACGGCGCCGCGACCACGCCGCGCGGCGTGGTGATCGTCGACGTGGTGGAGGGCCAGCCTGCGCACCAGGCCGGACTGCGCAAGGGTGACGTGGTGCTCAGCGTCGACGGGCACCCGATCCGCGACGCCAAGGCGCTGCACGACCGCATCGTCTGCTCGCATCCGGGCAAGCAGCTCGCCTTGCAGCTGTTGCGCGACGGCAGGGTTCACGATCCGATCGTCGCCACGCTCGGTGAGGTCGGACCTCGCCGCGCGGATTCCGCGAACTGACCCGCGACTCCCAAAAGCCGATCCGCCGGCGCGCCATCCTGTGCATCGCTCGACCGCCGACACCATCGCCTTCTTCGCGCCTGGTCTCGTCCACCAGTTCGGCAACCTGCTGCTGACCATCCAGGGCCACGCACTGAACCTCGGCCCCGCCGAACCACAGCTCGAACGTTCGCGCGACGCGATCCTCGGCGCCAGCGATCGCGGCGTCGTCACCTTGCGGCTGCTGCGGCACCTGCTCGGCGAGCCGACCAGCGCGCCGGTCGATGCCTTCACGCTCGGCGAACAGCTGGCCGAGTTGGCGCGGGTGCCGGTGCGCGAGGCGCACCAACTGCTCGAGTGGCAGCGACCGAAATCGGCACCGGGCCGTTGTCTCGTGGAGGTCGGGGACTTCGTGCCGCTGGTGGCCGAGACGCTGCGGGCCTTGGTGCAGCAGGTGCCCCATGGTGTGCAAGGCACGATCAGCGTGGCCCTGGCACCGGCCGCAAGCGATCTGCACGTGCTGATCCGCTTCCGCTCCGAAGCGGGCAGCCTGCCGTTCCCGCTGGCGCTCGACCGGCTCGCCGCGGAAGTGACCGCAACCGGTCGGCGGAGTGGCTGGCGCGGACAGTGTCGCGCCGTCGGCCACAGCCTCGAGTGCACGATGCCGCGGCTGACCAACTGGCGAAGCGAACCTTCCGACGGCCTTCATGGTTCCTTCTCCACCCCTACCTAGGTTCCTTTTCGGCGCTGCAAGTCCTTTCGGCGCTGGTCGGTGCGACACACCGGCGCAACCACGCGACAGACGGAACCCGTGGCGAAACCCAAGATCCTGGTCATCGAAGACGAGCCCGACATCCTCGAAGTCGTGCAATACAACCTCGAGCGCGAGGGCCACAAGGTCATCGCCTGCCGCAACGGCGAGCAAGGCCTGAGCCGCATCCGCACCGACAACCCGGACCTCGTGATCCTCGACCTGATGCTGCCCGGCATGGACGGCGTCGAAGTCTGCCGGCAGGTGAAGTCCGACCCGGTGACCCGCGCCATCCCGATCATCATGGTGACGGCGAAGGGCGAAGAGAGCGACATCGTGCTCGGCCTCGGCATCGGCGCCGACGACTACATCGCGAAGCCGTTCAGCCCGCGCGAACTGGTGGCACGCGTCAAGGTCGTGCTGCGGCGCGGCCCGCTGCGCGAACAGAGCGGCGGCGGCGAACGGGTCGTGCGCGGCGACCTGGCCATCGACCTCGGCCGACACGAGGCCCGCATCGGCGGCGAGTTGCTGACCCTGACGCCGACCGAGATGCGGCTGCTGCACTTCCTGGCCTCGCACCCGGGCCGCGTGTTCCCGCGCGCGCACCTGCTGAGCCGCGTCATCGGCGAGGACGCCATCGTCACCGACCGCAACATCGACGTGCACGTGCGCGCGCTGCGGCAGAAGCTCGGCGACCAGGCGGCCTGTATCGAGACCGTGCGCGGCGTCGGTTACCGTTTCGCGGACGCCGGCAAGTAGTCGGCGCCGACGTTCATGATGACCCTGGTCGAGTCGGCTGTCGCCGGCGCCCTGTTGCTCGTGCCGTTGGGCTGGTGGCGCCTGCGGGTGGCGAACCGCCGTGCCGCCCACGCCGAAGCCGAGCGGCGCGCGACCGAAGAACGCTCCCGCACACGCGACGCCGACAGCGCGCGCCTCGTGGCCGCCCTCGCCGGGGCCAGCGACGGGCTCCTGGTCGTCGACCTCGACGGTGCGCTGGTCGCCAGCAATCCGGCCGGTGTCGCCTGGTGCGGTCTGCCCAGCGGCGAGCTGCGCGGCCGCCGGCTCGAGGATCTGGTGGCGTGGCCGCAGTTGCACCAGGCGCTGCACGCCTGCCGCGCCGGTGCGGGCGTGCAGCACTTCGACCTCGCCGCGATCGCTGGCAACGGCCGCGACCTGGCGGTGCGGGTGACGCCGCTGCCTGGGCTCGGCTGCGTCGTCGGCATCGACGACCAGAGCCGCCTGAAGCGGCTCGAGTCGCTGCGCCGCGACTTCGTCGCCAACGTCTCGCACGAGCTGAAGACGCCGCTGGCGGCGATCCAGGGCTTCGTCGAGACCATGCAGGACGATCCGGAGATGCCGCCGGCGACGCGCCAGCGCTTCCTGGAGCGCATCGCGCGGCAGACCGGGCGCCTGACGACGCTGGTCGGCGACCTGTTGACGTTGTCGCGGCTCGACGACGACGGCGGCCACGACGAACCGGTGCCGCCGTGCGACTTCGCCGCGGTGCTGCGCGACACCGTGCGCGACCTGCAGCCGTTGGCCGAGAAGCGCGCGCTGCACCTGCTCGCCGACGTGCCCGATGACGGGGTCTGGGTGCGGGCCGAGCGCGAGGCGCTGCGCCAGGTCGCCGGCAACCTGATCGACAACGCGCTGAAATACACGCCGGCCAGCGGTCGCGTCGCCGTCTTGCTGACGGGTGGCACGAACGCAGTGCCCAGTGCTTCGGCTGGCGGTGGCGGACTGGCACCGTTCGGCGGTGTGCGCTGCCGCCTCGAGGTCTCGGACACCGGCATCGGCCTGTCGCCCGAGGACCGGGAGCGCGTGTTCGAGCGGTTCTACCGGGTCGACCGCGCTCGCTCCCGCGACCTCGGCGGCACCGGCCTCGGCCTGTCGATCGTCAAGAACACCGTGCGCAACCTCGGCGGCGAGGTCGGCGTGCGCAGCGCCCTCGGCAAGGGCAGCACGTTCTGGGTCGAGCTGCCGGTCGCCGACGTCCGGTCGGACGCCGCGGGCGATGCCGGCGCGTGATCCGGTCGGCCGGCGCGAGCTCGGCCAGCATCACTGGATGACGCCGCCGCGCGCCGCGAACTCTTCCTTCTTCGCGACCATGCCCTTCTTCGCGTACTCGCGCACTTCCTCGGTGATCTTCATCGAGCAGAAGCGCGGGCCGCACATCGAGCAGAAGTGGGCGACCTTGGCGCCATCCTGCGGCAGCGTCGCGTCGTGGTACTTGCGCGCCGTCTCCGGATCGAGCGACAGGTTGAACTGGTCCTCCCAGCGGAACTGAAAGCGCGCCTTGCTGAGCGCGTCGTCGCGGTCCTGCGCGCCCTTGTGGCCCTTCGCCAGGTCGGCGGCGTGCGCCGCGATCTTGTAGGTGATGACGCCCTGCTTGACGTCCTCGCGATCGGGCAGGCCGAGGTGCTCCTTCGGCGTCACGTAGCACAGCATCGCCGTGCCCATGCTGCCGATGATCGCCGCCCCGATGCCCGACGTGATGTGGTCGTAGCCGGGTGCGATGTCGGTGGTCAGCGGGCCGAGCGTGTAGAACGGTGCTTCGTGGCAGACCGCGAGCTGGCGGTCGATGTTCTCCTTGATCAAGTGCATCGGCACGTGGCCGGGGCCCTCGATCATCGTCTGCACGTCG
>JBILEY010000028.1:0-23441 GCA_044351865.1 Planctomycetota bacterium
GCTACGGCGTGCCGATCGCGTTCTTCTTCACCGGCCTGCACAAGGACTACCACCAGCCGACCGACACGCCGGACAAGATCAACTATCCGAAGCTGCTGCGCGTCGCGACCTACGTCTACGACCTCGCCTTCGAGCTCGGCACGATGGCCGGGCGGCCCGAGGTCGACCCGGAGCTGTGGTCGAAGTACCGCGGCAAGAAGGGCGAGAAGCCGGTGGCCCCGCTGGCGCCGGCGAAGGCCGCACCGGCTCCTGGCCAAGGCGCTGCCCGAGAACGCTGACGGCGCCGATTGGCGCCATCGCTCACTGGCCGAGCTCGCGCTCGCGGCGGATCGACAAGGGCGGGCCGAGGATCTCGCTGAGCACGAACGCGCGCTTCAGGTCGCCAAGTGCGAACCGCCGCGCGTCGGTGCGGCGACCCGCCATCTGCTGCGCCCGCCCCCCGAGCGTGCCGAGTTCGTGTGCAGCTGCCGTCGGGCGCACATGGCGATGCGCCAGTTTCTCCCCGACGTGCGATTCGATCTGCGACGGCAAGCGGCGCGATGCCGTCGTCGGCACCACGGGCGTCGGCGCGCGCTCCGGTTCGACGCGGTTGCGGCGCTGCACCGACGGCAACGGCGGCGGCGTGCGATTGGGCTGGGCCGGCGGCTCGAACTCGGTGGCAACGGGCTCCGTCGTCACCGGCTCGTGCCGCATCGCCCGGTCGCGCTCCCGCTGTTCGTCGCGCTCCGCCTGGCCGAGGATGCGCCGCATCTCGCGCGCGACCGCGTCGGCGTCGGGCTGCGGATCGGCCGTGCGCGGCATCGACGCGGTCGGCTGCTGGCTCGGCAGCGACGCTTGCTGCTGCCGCCGCTTCGCCGCCTTGGCGATGTTGCCCAGGATGCCGGCGATCCACGCCACCGCGACGAAGGCGAGGATCGGATTGGCCAACAGGAACTCGAGCAGCCGACGCACGGCTCACTCCTGCCCGCGCATCTTGGTCTTCTGGCTCTCGGTCGACAGGTGCGCTTCTTCGCCGGCGGCGATCTGCGAACGCATGCGCGTGTCGGCCTCGATGTTCTTGATCTTCTGGTAGTCGAGGATGCCGAGGTGGCCGCTGCGGAACGCTTCGGCCATCGCCTGCGGGACCTCGGCTTCGGCCAGCACCAGCTTGGCGCGGTTGGCCGCGATCTCGGCGATGTTCTCCTGCTCGGCGGCGACGGCCATCGCGCGGCGGCTCTCGGCGGCGGCCTGCGCGACGCGCTTGTCGGCCTCGGCCTGGTCGGCCTGCAGGCGCGCGCCGATGTTGTCGCCGATGTCGACGTCGGCGATGTCGATCGAGAGGATCTCGAACGCGGTGCCGGCGTCGAGGCCCTTGCCGAGCACGCCCTTGCTGATGCGGTCCGGGTTCTCGAGCACGTCCTTGTGCGTGTCCGAGCTGCCGATCGTCGACACGATGCCCTCGCCGACGCGGGCGATGATCGTCTCTTCGGTGGCGCCACCGACGAGGCGCTTGATGTTGGTGCGCACGGTGACGCGCGCCTTGGCCAGCACCTGGATGCCGTTCTTCGCCATCGCGGCGACCTTGCCCTCTGGCGGGCAGTCGATGACCTTCGGCGTCACCGAGGTCTGCACGGCGTCGAGCACGTCGCGGCCGGCGAGGTCGATCGCCGCCGCCTGGCGGAAGTCGAGGCCGAGGTTGGCGCGGTCGGCGGCGATCAGCGCCTGCACGACGTTCAGCACGCGGCCACCGGCGAGGTAGTGCGCTTCGAGGTCGCGCACGTTCAGCGGCAGGCCGGCCTGCGTCGCCGAGATGGCGCCGCGCACGATCACCGCGGGGTTGACCTTGCGCAGCGACATGCCGACCAGCTGGAACAAGCCGATCTTGGTGCCCGACATGTACGCCTGGACCCACAGGTTCAGGAAGCGCAGCAGGATCAGGACCAGCAGGACGAGCAGGACGAGGGCGCCGATCAGCACCCAGTGGATGAGTTCGAGGGCAGCGAGCATTGGCAGTGGTGTGGTTGGTTCGAAGTGGCGCAGCCGCGTAGCGCAGCCGCGAAGGAAGGTCGGGTCAGCGACGGCCGACGACGACTCGGTTGGCGGAGACGTCGAGCACGACCACCGGCACGTCGGCGTCGAGCATCTCGCCGCGGGTCGTGACGTCGATCTTGCGGCCGTCGATACGGGCGTAGCCGGCTGGTCGCAGCGGAGTCAGCGTGACGCCGTCCTTGCGCAGCAACGCGGCCAGAGCCGGGTCGGCGGCAGCGGCGGTGCCAGCGGTGCCGTCGAGGATCAGTTCCTTGCCGAGCTTCGTCTTCGGCAACAGCTTGAACGACGCCATCAACACCAGCGGCGTCAGCACCGCCTCGGTGCCGACGATGATCGCGCCGAAGGTCACCGACGATTGGAAGGCGACGAAGACCGCGCTGAGCAAGGCGACCCCGGCCAGCGCCAGGATGACGCCGAACGACACCAGCATCACCTCGGCGACCAGCAAGGCGAGGCCGACGATCAGCAGCAAGAAGACGACGCCGGCGCTGCCGCGCTGGCCGTCGGCAGCGGCGCCCTCGGGATCGACGGCGGCAACGACGACGAGGTTGACGTTGACGTAGAGCACACGCACCTTGGTGCCGGCAGCGACGAACTCGCCCTCGGTGGCCACGTCGATGCGCTGGCCGTCGATCTCCATCGCGCCAGACGGGCGCAACACGGTCGCCGCGACGCCGACCCGGCCGACCAACGCGGTGAGCCCGGGATCGATGCCGAGGCCACTGCCGCCCCCCGCGGTGCTGGGCACCGGCTCCGGCGGCAGCAGGAACACGCGGTTGAAGAACGGGATGCGCGGCAGCACGCGCCACATCACCGCACCGAGCACCAGCACCGACACGAACAGCAGCGTCAACTGGCCCAGGTTGGCGAGGAACAGCCCCTCTTCGACGGCGTTGTTCGGCAGCACGAACGACTGCCGGCTCAGCACCAGCGCCAGCACCAGGAACAGGAAGCCGAAGCCGCCGAAGACGATGGTGCCAGGCAGCAGGAAGATCTCGACGGCGATCGCGGCGAGCCCGAGGAAGAACACCAGGATCTCGGTGATCTCCGCGAGCCCGACCAGGTAGCTGTAGAACAGCGCGAGCCCGAGGAAGAGCACGCCGAACAGGCCGGCGAAGCCGATGCCGGGCGTCTTCATCTCGACGATCAGCAGCACGAAGCCCATCACCAGCAGGAAGGGCTGCAGCAGTTCGAGCCAGCCGACCATGTGCTCGGCCCAATTGTCGGTCAGTTCGCCGATCGTCGTCGGATCGATGGTGAGCGCATCGGCCAGCTGGTCGAGCCCGGACAACGCCGTCGCCAGCCGGAACTCGTCCGCCTGGGCCGCGGTCAGCAGCAGCGGCCGGGTCAACGGCTGGTCGCCGAGCACCTTGGTGCCGGCGGCCTGCAAGGCGGTGACGTCGGCGGCGGTCAGCACGCGCTGGCGGTCGATGCCGCCTTCGCGCACGGTCGCCAGCACGATCTGGATGCGCGGGTCGAGCATCGCCAGCGCCAGCTTCTCGGCGTCCGGCGTCAGCTTCTCCTTCTTCGCCGCGAGGCGGGCGACCATCGCGTCCCGAACCGCGTCGATCTGCTGGCCGCGCGCCTCCTCGGGATTCGCCGTCAGCAACTCGAGCAGTTCCGGCGTGATCTTCTGCACTTCGCCCCATTCGGCGTTCGGCAGCACGAAGACCCGGTCGCAGACCATGGCCAGGGCCGCGGCGCCGTAGGTGACCCGCCCACGCAATACGGCGACGGTCGACAACGACTGCTCCGTCGATGCCGACTGCACGTGGTCGAACAGGCTCTGCAGGTCGGGCACGTCCTCGTTCATGCTGCCGGCACCGTCGAGGCGGAACACGACGTGCTTGCAGCCGCGGGCCAGCGCCTCGCGCAACGACCGATGGCAGCGGGCGAGTTCCTGGGTGCCGAGCTTGCCGGTCAGGGTCACCACCAGCACCGTCGGCTCGACCGCGACCTTGTCGCCCTGGGTCTCGCGCAGTTCGACGCGCTGCACCGGGCCGCCGCACGCGACCGCGAGCAGGAGCCAACCGAGCCACGCCACCCACAACCCACGCAGCAGAGTCATCGGCAACAGGTGTAACAGACCAGGACGTCGTTGGCAGTGGCGCGATGCAGCATCCGGGTGGGAACTAGAACACTCCGGCCCACAGGCCAAGGGCGCCCGCAGTTCCCAGCGCACCGCGGCCGATAGGGCGAACGTGACGGGCCCAGGTTCGGTACGGAGCGCGCGCGCCGCCAAGCAGGCTGCCATCGCCTTGCATCGGGCGGTCGGCACCGTGCGCCAGCATCCGAGCGCCGCCGCCCTGCAGCACGCGGCGCTGCGCCGCTGCCTCGAGGCCGTCCGCGCCGCGACCCTGGGTGCGCCCCTGGTGGTCGACCTGGGCGGCGATACGGTCGCGGTGGCGGGCGAACGCGTGCCCTCGATCCCCACCACCACCGGCCCGCTCGCGGCCCTGCGCCGCGCCGGCATCGGCGCGCTGGAGCTGGCCATCGGCATCCCGCCGGCGGCGATCGCCGAACTGGTCGCGCGGCTCGCCGCGTTGCACGCCGAGGCCGACCCGGAGGACGCCTACCGCCGGATCGCCGCACCGGGCCTGAGCCACGTTCGCCTGCGGGCCGCCGCCGAAGCCGGTGCGGCGACGCTGCCGAACAGCGGCGATGGCTGGTGCCTGCCCGAGCGCGCCGCCGGCGCCAACCGCCTGCGCCCGCTGGTGGCGCGCGACCTCGCCTGCAATCTGCCGGCGCGCGCGGCGCGGCAGCTCTTCGAAGACCTCGAAGAACACCCGCTGGCCGGCGACGACGCGCTGGCGGGACTGTTCGCGCGCCTGCTCGCCGATGCCGACTACGCCACCGCCAGCTGGATGCTCGCCGAAGCCGCCCACCATCCACAGGTGCCGGTCGCGACCCACCAGCGGCTCGTCGCCGCGGCGACCGCGCGCGTCGACGAGGGCTGGCTGCTGCAGCAGCTCGAACAGGGCAGCGGCGAAGAACTGCTGACGCTGGCGTCGTTCCTGATGGAACTCGGCGACGACGTCGCCGACCGCCTGGCGCGCGTCGCCGCCGACAGCGCGCAGCCCTGGTCGCGCCTCGTGTGCGACCTGCTCGGCCGCCGCGGCTGAGCCCGGCAGCACGCCCGTCAGCGGCTGGAGCGATCGAGCGCGTCGAGGCTCAGCAGCGCCATCGCGGTGCCGTAGGCGCGGCCCAGTTCGTGGCTGTCGACGAAGATGCCGTCGCACTCCGGCAGCTCGAGGATCAGCGCGCGTTGCTTCTTCGCCAGCTCACTGCGTTGCGCCGCGTCGGCGAGGTGCATCGTCGCTTCGCTGCGCGCCAGCATGTCGAACCAGAAGAAGAACCCGCCGTAGCCGTGCGCGTCGGCGTGGTCGTCGTACTTGCGCACCGCGGCCAGCAGGTCGTGGTGGCGATGGCCGGCCACCACCGCCTGCTGCAGCTTCGGCTGGTCCGACTGCCCGAACAGGTACAGGCCGAGTTCACACAGCGGCATGCGGCCGGCCGCGCCTTCGACGCTGGCGCGCGGTTCCCCGCGGCGCGTATGCCCGTAGGTGAACGCTCCTTCCTTGGTGCGGTTGGCGAGCAGCGCCCGCAGCCCGCGATCGATCGCCACCTGGTCGACGGCGACGCCAGCCGCGCGCGCACCGTGCAGCGCCTGCAGCGCCGTCGCGATCGCGAACGGGTTGCCGTACTCGTGGAACCAGACGCCGGTCTCCGGCTGCAGCGCCAGCAGCGCGCCGACGCCGCGCGCCAGTTCCGGCTGCAGCGCCTTGCCGTCCTGGGGCCGTGTCGCCGACCACGCCAGCAGGAAGCGCAGCGCGTAGGCGCGCGCCCACAGGATCTCGTCGCGGTCGGACAACGCCAGCCAGCTGCCCTGTTCGATGTTCGTCCGGATGCGCAGCAGCAGCTGCTCGACCCGGGCCAGCACCGCCGGCGGCAGCTGCAGCTTGCCGGCGGTGTTCCGCGCCGTCACCGCCAGCAGCGCCTCGCCGGCGAGGCAGGTCACCGCCGCGTGCACGTTCGGCAGGCTGTCGGTGCCGCCGAAGTCGTAGATGCTGTCGCGCAGGACGCCGTCGCCGTCGTCCATCGCCACCAGGAACGCCGCCGCGCGCAGCCACAGCTCCGGCTCGCCGTAGACACCCGGCGTGCGCGTGCCGTCGACCGGGCGCTCCGGCATCGCCGCCGCCGGCAACGGCAGGTAGTCCTCGAAGCCGTGCACGAACGGGCCGTGGCCTTCGACCTCGAGCGCCGCCTTCCACGCCAGCGGTTCGTCGGGCAGCAGCTGCGCCAGCTGTTGCCAGCGGGCGACGGCCTGCGCGCGCTTGCCGCTGCGACACAACGCGGCCCCCGCGAGCCAATCGGCTTCCGCCGCGACCGCGGCAGCCGGCGCCTTCGCCAGCACCGCGTCGCAGCGCGCGATCGCCTGTTCGCGGTCGCCGGTGCGGTAGGCGTCCCACGCTTCGCGCAGCGCCGGATTGCCAGGGAAGCCGTCGATCGGTTGCTTCGCCAGAGCCCGCAGCGGCGCTTCGAACCACTGCGGGTGCAGCGTCGTGATCTGCGCCACGCGCAGCAGTTCCTTGCCGTCGCCGTCGAGCACCAGATAGCCGGGTTCGACATACTGGTTGCGCAGCAGCCCGTACTGCTTCTGCAGCTCGCCGCGCGCGACCTCGGCGACCGGCACGAAGTGCTGGCTCAGCAGCTCGACCGTCGTCGGCCACGAGAACGGGCCGCCGCGCAGGTAGCGATCGATCTCGCCCTTGCGGTCCATCGGCGAGCCGGCGACGCCAGGCACGTACCAGAACACCAGCTTGCCGGCCTTCTTGGCCTCGGCCAGTGCTTCGCCCACCGAAGCGCGCCACGGCACCGCGGTGCCGGCGCGCGCCGATTGCTCCCCGGGTTCCTTGCGCACCTTCTTGGTCGAGTTCTGGGCCGCGAGCGGCAGCACCAGGGACGCGGCGAGAACGACAGCGACGGCGCGCAACAGCATCGCGGCAGCGTGCCGTAGCACGGCCGGCGCGACAAGCCGCGGACGACGATGCCGCTTGTCGTTTCGTCGTCGCGGCCGTTCGATGCCGGCATGCTGGGCGAACGCTTCGATCGGGCGCTGCTGCGCGCCGCCGACCTGCACCGCCACCAGGTGCGCAAGGCGACCCAGGTGCCGTACGTGTCCCACCTGCTGGCGGTCTGCGCGCTGGCGCTCGAGTTCGGCGCCGACGAGGACGAGGCGATCGCCGCCCTGCTGCACGACGCCGTCGAAGACCAAGGCGGTGCGGCCACGGCGGCGGCGATCCGCGCCGAGTTCGGCGACCGCGTCGCCGACCTGGTGCTGGGTCTGACCGATACCGACGTCGTGCCGAAGCCGCCGTGGCGGGCGCGCAAGGAGCACTACCTCGCCCACCTGCGGCACGCCGACGCAGCGACCCGGCTGGTGTCGTGCTGCGACAAGATCCACAACGCCCGCGCCATCCTCGGCGACCACGCGCGCAGCGGTCCCGCCGTCTGGGAACGCTTCTCCGGCGGCTGCGACGGCACGCTGTGGTACTACCGCGAACTGGCGGCGATCTTCACCGCCGCCGGCCCGGCGGCGCCCGCCCAGGTGCTGGCCGAACTGGCGGCCCGCATGCAGGCGCTGGCCTGAGCCACGGCCACCCGCACCTCCCGCGCGGCCCGCGGCGGAACCACCGAGCCACCGTTCGCGCGCAAGCGATCGGGCGCGTATAGCTTCCGCATGCTGCGTTCGTCCGCCCTGCTCGTTCTCGCCGTCTGCTTCGTCCCCGACGGTTCCCTCATGGGCGGCCCGCTCTTCGGCCCGCGACCCGACGAAGGGCAGTGGCTGCCGACCCAGGTCCGCGAGATGGACTGGGACGCGTTGCAGAAGCGCGGCATGGTGATGACGAAGGACGAGTTCTGGCACCCGGAGAAGGGCGGCGTGCTGTCGGCGACGGTGCAGATCAACGGCTGCACGGCGTCGTTCGTCTCGAAGGACGGCCTGCTGCTCACCAACCATCACTGCGGCTTCGGCGCCGTCACCGAGCTCAGCAGCGCCGAGCACAACTACCTCGAGAACGGCTTCGCCGCGGCGAGCCGCGACAAGGAGCTGCCGGCGCCGGGCATGGTCGCGTCGGTGCTGAAGCGCATCGAGGACGTGACCGCGGTCGTGCACGAAGCGCAGGCGAAGGCCAAGGACGACCTCGACCGCTTCGTCGTGACGCAGCGCACGCTCGGCCGGCTGGTCGCCGAGGGCGAAGCGAAGGAAGCGAACACCAAGTGCTCGGTGGCGTCGTTCCTCGAGGGCAAGGAGTACCACCTCTACTACCGCACGCAGATCACCGACGTGCGGCTCGTCTACGCGCCGCCGCGCAGCATCGGCGAGTTCGGCGGCGAGACCGACAACTGGGAATGGCCGCGCCACACCGGCGACTTCACGTTCTTCCGCGCCTACGTGGCGCCGGACGGCAAGGTGCGCGAGCACCATCCGGAGAACGTGCCGTTCCGGCCCGAGCACTCGCTGCCGGTCGCGAAGAACGGCGTGCAGGCCGGCGACCTGGCGCTGATCCTCGGCTACCCGGGCCGCACGCAGCGCTACAAGACCAGCCGCGCCGTGTCGCTGCAGGAGGGCTACGTGTTCCCGCGCCGACTCGACGTGCTGACCAGCGTGATCGGCGTGCTGACGCAGGCCGGCAAGGCGAGCGTCGAGAAGTCGCTGCAGGTCGCCGACGACATCAAGTCGCTGGCCAACGTGCAGAAGAACGCCTCGGGGATGATCTTCGGCCTGCGCCGCAACGCCGTCGTCGCCCGCAAGCTGCGCGAAGAGGCGGAGTTCACCGCGTGGCTCGCCGCCGACCCGCAGCGCAGCCAGGCGCACGGCAACGTGCTCGCCGAGATGCTCGCCGCCGACGACGACGAAGCAGCGACGCTCGAGCGCGACACGATGATGTGGTTCCTCGGCATGCTCGACGACCAGATGCCGCTGCTGACGGTGCTGATCGAAGCCTGCGCCGCCAGCGCCTCGTCGCCCGAAGGCAAGCTGCCGGCGCGCCTGCAGGAAGTGCTCGGCAGCGACATGTTGACCGCCGACTTCGACACCATCCAGCAGCCGGTGCTGCGCATCCTCGCCGCGGAGTTCGCGGCGATGGGCAAGGCGCAGCGGCTCGAGGGCACGCAGATGCTCGGCGCCGACGGACTCGATCCGAAGGCGCTCGACGCGCTGTTCGCGAACACCCGGATGCTCGACCCGAAGGCGCGGCAGGAACTGTTCGCCGGCGGCAAGGACGCGCTCGGCAAGAGCGACGACCCGATGGTCGTGCTGGCGCGTGGGCTCGCCAAGGAACGCGCCGCCTGGCAGCTGCGCCAGCGCCAACGCGCCGGCAAGGCGCTCGACGTCGGCCGCCGCTGGATCGCGGCGCAGGAGGCGTTCCGCGGCAAGTCGTTCTACCCGGACGCCAACAGCACGCTGCGCGTGTCGATCGCCGAGGTCGGTGGCTACTCGCCGCGCGAAGCGGTGACCTACGCGCCGCACACGACGGTCGCCGGCATCCTGCAGAAGGAGACCGGCAAGGATCCGTTCGCCAGCCCGAAGGCCCTGCTCGCCGCGGCGAAGACGCGCGACCAGTCGAAGTTCTTCGACAAGAAGCTCGGCGACGTGCCGGTGTGCTTCCTGACCAACGGCGACACCACCGGCGGCAACAGCGGCTCGCCGGTGATCAACGGCAAGGGCGAGCTGATCGGCCTCAACTTCGACCGCGTGTTCGAGAACGTCGCCGGCGACTTCGGCTGGAACCCGGAGCGCTCGCGCAACGTGGTGTGCGACGTGCGCTACGTGCTGTGGGTCGTCGAGTCGGTGCTGCCGAGCCCGGGCCTGCTGCAGGAACTCGGCGGCTGAGCCGGAGCGCCCTCGGGGCGCTCCGGCTCAGCATCCCCGCGGACGCCGCCTCGCGGGACCCATTCACCGCGCGAGCAGAGCCATCGGCCCCGCTGCGGCGTCCGATTCGTTCCGCCGCGCCCACGCGGCGCTCCGGCTAAGCCTCAGGCCTGCGTCGCCGCGGCCTGCGCCAGGAACGCCCGTTCGACCGCCTGGTCGTAGACCACGACGTCCGGCAGTTCGCGGTAGCGACCGTCGAGGTCCATGCCGAAGCCGAGCACGAACTCGTCGGGGATCTCGAAGCCGAGGAAGTCGATCGTCACCGGCACAACCCGCCGCGACGGCTTGCTGAGCAGCGACGCGACGCGGCAGCTCTTCGCCCCCTTCGCCAGGAAGTGCTCCTGCAGCGCTGCGATCGTGCGGCCGGTGTCGACGATGTCCTCGAGCAGCAGCACGTGGCGGCCGCGCACCGGCAGGTCGGCGCCGGTGGTGATCGTCACCGTGCCGCGGCTCTGCGTGCCGGCGTAGGACTGCGCGCGCACCTCGTGCACCGGCAGCGAGCCGGGCACGAACTTCTGCAGCAGTCGCGCGAACGGCCGGGCGCCTTCGATCACCGCGACCAGCATCGGCGGCTCGGGGGCGGTGGCGACGTGGATCTGGCGGGCCAGCTCCTGCGCGCGACGCAGGATCAGCTCGTTCGGGAACAGGACCTTGAACGCGGGGAACTTCACGGGAGGACGAACGGCACCGCCGGCGACACGCCGGGGACTTGGAAGGAGAAGTCGAGGATCACGTGCGCGGCGAAGAACGGCAGGCCGGCCACGGGGTTGGGTTGCGGGATGGCGACGTCGAGACTGCGGTAACCGCCGGGCGGCATCAGCGCGACGAAGCCTGGCACGGTCAGCGACGCCTGCAGCATCGCATCGAAGGCGAGCGGGATGAGGGCGCCGCCGAACGGGATCGCCGGTGCGTCGGCGTTCGCCAGCGCCAGCACGCTGAGGTAGACGCCGCCGTGGTCGAGCGCCGTCGCGTGCAGCGTGAAGCGCGTGCTGTCGACGGTGACGCCGCACTGCACCGGATGCACCGTGGTGTCGGCGCTGTTGGTCGTCCCCGGCGTGCCGAGGTCGCCGGCGCCGAACGCCGCCAGCGCGGCCGCGTAGTTCGCCGGAACCTGCGCACCGAACAGGTCGCGCCGCTCGGCGGCGACGCCGCTGCCGCCGGGGAAGCCGGTCGGGTAGGCGAGCTGGTCCAGCGTCGTGACGCCCTGCGTCAGCGCCACCGTGTCGGTGGTGTCGGCGAGCGACACGGTGTTGAACGGCATGACCACGCCGAGCGGCTGGCTGCCGTTGCGCAATGGCGCGCCGTCGACCTGGAACAGCAGCGGGCGGCCGGGCACGGCGACGAAGTTGCTCGCCAGCGTGATCGTGTTGCTGCCTTCGACGAGGCGCACGCCGCGCAGGCCGAGCGGCTTGCTGCCGACGTTGACGACCTCGACGTATTCGCCGTTGGTGTCGGGCACGTTCGCCGGGTTGCGGTGCACCTCGCTGATCTTCAGCTCGCCGACCGCGACCGGCGGCGTCGCCACCTCGTCGCACCAGAAGTCGAGGAAGCTGCCGTTGCTCGCCGCCGCGCGGTAGCGGCGGCCGTCGGTGTCGATGCGGATCGAGCCGGCGACGCCGAAGCCGATCGTGCTGGCGCTGCCGGTCGTCGTGCTCAGCAGCGCGCGCGCCGCCGCCGCCTGGTTCAGACGGTTGACGACCGTCGACGTCGGGTGGCCGAACGAGTTGCCAGCGCCACAGCTGACGACCGCGAGCTCGGGCGCGAGCCGGCTGATCAGGTTCAGGCTGGTCGACGTGTTCGAACCGTGGTGGTTCAGCTTGTAGACGTCGATGTCGCCGCAGGCGAGCGTCGCCGGACCTTCGACGTCGGCGGTGCTGCTGGCGCCGCCGGTCAGGTCGCCACCGAACCACATCGAGAACAGGCCGTAGTCCAGGCGCAGTACCACCGACCGCGAGTTCTCCTCCTGCGCCGACGACGTCGGATCGACGAACGCGCCACCGAGCACGTTGCCGTCGTAGGCGATGACCGTCATCGTCGCCCCACCGCCGAGCTGGTAGACGGCGCCGAGCGCCACCTGCTGACGGCGGCTGCCGGCGGCGGCGAGGTAGTTGTTGACGGTCAGCGTCGTCGGCCGGTTCAGGTCGCCGCGGTCGTAGGCGGTCTGCAGCGGCAGCGCGTTCAGCACTTCGTCGAGGCCACCACCGTGGTCCTCGTGGTAGTGCGACAAGAACGTGAACCCGTAGCCCGTTGGCGCCAGCTGCGAGATCGCCGGCAGCATGCGCGCCGTGCCCTGCCCGTTCGGCCCGGCGTCGACGAGGTGCACGGTGCCGTTCGGCGCGCGCACCACGATGCCGTCGCCCTGGCCGACGTCGACCACCACCACGGTCAGACCCACGGGCGCATCGGCCTGGCTGCCTTGGGGAGCACAGACCGCGAACAACGCGGCAATCGCGGGGACGAGCATCGGGGGACCATAGCGACTCCCCCGCGGCGGCGCATCAGGACGGCGGCAAGGCGGCGTGAGCTCTCGCCGCGCGGCCGGTATGGTCGCCATGCCATGGCCAACCTGCTCGCCCACCACTACGGCCCGGACGTCGTGCTGTTCGACGACCCGTTCCTGGCGACCCTGCTGCAGCGCATCGGCAGCCCGAGCACCGGCACCGCCGAGATCCCCGGCCTCGTGCGCACCGGCTACCAACGGCTGCTGCAGGAAGTGCTCGCGCGCGAGTTCCCGGTGCAGGCCCAGCGGGCGCCGACCCGTATGACGACGCAAGAGCCGCGCGCGTTCGTGCAGGGCGACTTCCTGTGCCGCGAGACGAAGCTCGTCATCTGCGCGGTGATCCGCGCCGGCATCCTGCCGGCCCAGGCCTGCTACGAGGCGGCGGTCGAAGTGCTGCCCCCGGCGAACGTCCGCCTCGACTTCCTGAACATGTCGCGCGTCACCGACGCGCAGCACCAGGTCACCGGCGTGCGCCTCGACGGCAGCAAGATCGGCGGGCCGGTCGACGACGCGATCGTGCTGGTGCCCGATCCGATGGGCGCCACCGGCGGCACCGTCTGCCGCGCCTACGACGTCTACCGCGAGCTCGGCGGCCGGGGCCCGAAGCGCTTCGTCGCCGCGCACCTGATGGTGACGCCGGAAGCGGTGCGCCGCGCCACCTCGTCGCACCCCGGCCTGCGCGTCTACGGCGGCCGACTCGACCGCGGCTTGTCGAGCGAGCGCGCGCTGGCCAGCACCCCTGGCACCTTCCCGGACGAGGAACGCGGGCTCACCGACGTGCAGTACATCGTGCCGGGTGCTGGCGGCATGGGCGAACTGCTGACCAACAGCTGGGTGTGAACCGCACCGCGAAATCCTGCGCACGTTCGCGTCCGAAGTGCAGGTCCGTCGTGCCCTCTCCCTGCGTTCCGGCTGTTGCCGGCGCAGGAGAGGTGACATGGGCGAACGAGTTCCTGGGAACGGGCCGTGCCGGAGTACGGCGGAGTTGGTGATGGACGACGACGAAGACGATCCGGGCGACGTGTGCGCGGCTTGCGGCTGCTCGGTCTGCCGGCTGGCCGAAGCGTTCGACGCGTTCGCCCGCCGTCCGGCCCGGGCCAGCGGGCCAACAGCAGCCTTGCCAGGGCCGCGGCTCGCCCGCTATCCCTTGCCGTCCTCATGACCACCATCGTCTCCGTGCAAGGCCGCGAAGTCCTGGACAGCCGCGGCAACCCCACCGTCGAAGTCGAAGTCGAACTGGAGTCCGGTGCGCACGGCAGTGCGATCGTGCCTTCCGGCGCCAGCACCGGGGCGCACGAGGCGGTCGAGCTGCGCGACGGCGACAAGAAGCGCTACCTCGGCAAGGGCGTCAGCAAGGCGGTCGCCAACGTCAACGGCGCGATCGGCGAAGCGCTGCTCGGCGTGCCGGCCGAGGACCAGTTCCTGGTCGACTCGCTCCTGCGCGAGGCCGACGGCAGCAAGAACAAGGGCAAGCTCGGCGCCAACGCGATCCTCGGCGCGTCGCTCGCCACCGCCAAGGCGGTCGCCAACGAAGTCGGCATGCCGCTGTGGCGCTACGTCGGTGGCGCCAAGGCGCGCCGGCTGCCGGTGCCGATGATGAACATCCTGAACGGCGGCGCGCACGCCGACAACAACGTCGACTTCCAGGAGTTCATGGTGATGCCCGTCGGCGCCAAGAGCTTCAAGGAAGGCCTGCGCATGGGCGTCGAGGTCTTCCACGCGCTGAAGGCCGAGCTGAAGAGCCGGAAGCTGATGACCGCGGTCGGCGACGAAGGTGGCTTCGCGCCGAACCTCGAGAGCAACGCCGCCGCGTTCGAGATCATCCTGCAGGCGATCAAGAAGGCTGGCTACAAGGCCGGCAGCGACCTGGTGCTGGCGCTCGACGCCGCCGTCACCGAGCTGTTCGAGAAGGGCAAGTACACGCTCGAAGGCGAAGGCAAGACCCTCGACAGCAAGGGCATGGTCGAGCTGTACCAGAGCTGGTGCAGCCAGTTCCCGATCTTCTCGATCGAGGACGGCATGGCCGAGGACGACTGGAAGGGCTGGCAGGCGCTGACCACGGCGATCGGCGGCAAGACCCAGCTCGTCGGCGACGACCTGTTCGTCACCAACACCGAGCGCCTGCAGCGCGGCATCACCGACAAGGCCGGCAACGCGATCCTGATCAAGGTCAACCAGATCGGCACGCTGACCGAGACGCTCGAAGCGATCGACATGGCGCACCGCGCCGGCATGCGCGCGATCATGTCGCACCGCTCGGGCGAGTCGGAGGACAACACCATCGCCGACCTGGCGGTCGCGTGCGGCACCGGCCAGATCAAGACCGGCGCGCCGTGCCGCAGCGATCGCGTGGCGAAGTACAACCAGCTGCTGCGCATCGAAGAGCAGCTCGGCGACGCGGCGATCTACGGCATCTGAGCCGGCTCGCCCGCCGGGCGTCTGCTCGCTGGCTTCCCGTTCGCGCGGCAAGCATCGCAGCTCGGTCTCGGCGACGAGCCTTGCGGCGAGCTCGTCGCATTCCGCCAGCAGCTGGCCGCGCGCATCGCGGCCCACGCGCGGCCCTGAGTGGTCGCGCTGGGCCTGCCAATCACTTGCCGCCGGCGTCCGCCTTCTTCTCCTCGGCCGGCTTCTCTTCCTTCGGCGGCTCCTTCTTCTCGGCCGGCTTGCCGAGCACTTCGAGGATGTCCTTCTCGAGCTGCTTCTCGCCGCCCGGGCCGAAGCCGACGTGCACCTTCTTGACGACGCCGTCGGCGCCGATCACCACGGTGTGCGGGATGCCGCTGACGCCGAACTTGCCGCCGAGCGCCTGATCGCACAGCGCGACCGCGATCGACAGCTGCTTGTTGGTCAGGAACTTCTCGACCGTCTCCTTGTCCTCGGCGAGGTTGCAGGCGACGAACACGACGCCCTGGTCGGCGAGCTTCTTGGTCACCTCGCTGACCTTCGGCAGGCCCTTCACGCACGGGCCGCACCAGGTCGCCCAGAAGTCGAGCACGACGACCTTGCCCTTCAGGTCGGCCAGCTTCTGCTTGCTGCCGTCGAGCATCGCGAACTCGACGTCCGGGGCCGGCTTGCCGACCGAAGCGTGCGGCTTGCCGCCACCGTGCTCGCCGTCCTCGCCGTCGTCGGCGTCCTCACCGGCCTCCTCCATCATGTCGCCCATCTCTTCCTGGAAGCGCTCCATCACGGCCTTCTGCAGGTCGTCGACCTTGGTCGCGCCCTTCGGCGGCTCGACCGCGAACGCATCCTTCTGGACCTCCTTGCTGCAGCTGGCGAACTCGAGCTCGAAGCCCGGCTCGATCGAGAGCCCCTTGGGGCCGTCTTCGTCCTCGCCTTCTTCGGCCTCGCCGCCGCCGTTCATCAGCGCCTCCATGTCGAGCTTCTGGGGCGCCGGCTTGTGGCGCAGGACCCAGGGCTCGTCGCCCTTCATGACCCACAGCTCGCAGGCCAGGCCCTCGTCCTTGATCGCCAGCTGCCAGGCGTCCTTGCCGCCGACCTTGCCGTCGCCGACCAGTTCGACCGTCTTGGCGTCGAGCAGCGCCTTCTTGCTGCCGGCCGGCGCCAGCAGCTGCCGCAGGTTGGTTTCGCCCGGCAGGCCGAACATGCCGCGCTTGCTGCCGAGGAAGGAGTGCACGTCCTTCGGGGCGTCGGTCAGCGAGTAGAGCTCGAACCGCTCGTTGCTCTGCAGCAGCTGCTTGCCGTCGCAGACGACGTCGCCCATGCCCGCCTCGCCGGCGCGGAACACGAAGCGGTTCGGCATCGCGACGATCATCTCGACCTCGAAGCTCGGCAGCTCCTGACCCTCGATCTGGGCGGCGATCTCCTCCGGCAGTTCCGGCAGGACCATCTGCGCCGTCGCCTTCAGGTGCATCGCCGGCAGGCTCTGGGTGAAGCGGAGCGCCTTGCCGAGCAGTTCGCTGGCGTTCGGCTTGGCAGCAGCCGCGGCCGGCGCGCTGTCGGCCGCGACCGGCTTCGCGGGATCTTGCTTGGTCGGGTCTTGCTTGGCGGGATCCTGGGCCGTGAGGCTGGCAGTGGCGGCGGCGAAGGCGAGAAGGGGAACGATCAGAGCGTGTCGCATCGTGATGGAGGTCCGGGGAGGCCGTGAAGGTGCCGGAGGACCGCGAGTAGCCCAAGGAACTCCAACATTTTCGTACCGGCCGAGAACGACCGGCGATGGCGGCGAAGCCGCGGCGTCGCGTTCCGACCCCTGGTGGCAGTGTGCACCGTGGTGTCGGCCCATGCTGCGAGCGGGGTGCGCGCCGACGATTCGCGACGACGACTATCCAGCCGCTGGCACCGTCGTTAGCATCGCCCCGCGCCGCGCCATGAGTCGCACCGAAGCCGAGGCCCCGTCGTCGTTCCCGCACTGGGTAGCGCTGGGCAGTCTCGCCTTCGTGCTGTGGCTGTTCTTCACCAACACCGTGCCCGCCATGCGCGAACGCGCCGAACTGCGCGACCTGCAGGCGGAGCTCGACCGACTGCGTGGCACCTACGACCAGGCGATCGAGCAGGCCCGGGTCGGCGCCGGTCCGACCGTCGACGACGACCTGCAGGCGCTGCTGCTGGCGATCGACGCGCAGGGCATGACCCCGACCGAGCTGTGCCTCGCCTATCCGGAGCCAAAGCCCAAGCCGGCCGGCGAGGCCGGCGACGAGGCGCTGCGCGAGGCCGGACGCTTTGGCAACGGCGAGCGCCTGGAGCCGCGGTGAAGTTCTCCGCCGCCGTCGCCGTCCGAGGGCCTGCGTCCGGAATCGTTCCGGTTCGAACTGACGGTGCGGTCGGCCGCTGCGTAAGTCGACGATCGCCCGCGCCCGAGTCTCGCTCCCTCCTCCCCGAGTCTTCCTTCGGCACGCCACCGGTCCGGTGCCGCGCCGCGTCCGCCTAGACCCCGAAACCGCCATGAGCAACCAAGCCAATCCGCAGGACCTGCAGCAGGTCGAGAAGCTGCGCACCGCGTACGCCGCGATGAAGCAGGAGATCCAGAAGGTCATCGTCGGCCAGGATCACGTCGTCGACGAACTGTTCATGGCGCTGTTCTGCCGCGGCCACTGCCTGCTGATCGGCGTGCCCGGCCTCGCCAAGACGCTGTTGATCTCGACGCTGGCGAGGGTGCTGAACCTCGGCTTCAACCGCATCCAGTTCACGCCCGACCTGATGCCGGCCGACATCACCGGCACCGAGATCATCCAGGAAGACAAGGCGACCGGCCGGCGCGAGTTCAAGTTCATGCCGGGCCCGATCTTCGCCAACGTCATCCTGGCGGACGAGATCAACCGCACGCCGCCGAAGACGCAGGCGGCGTTGCTCGAGGCGATGCAGGAGTACCAGGTCACCGTCGCCGGCCATCGGCACGTGTTGAAGCGCCCGTTCTTCGTGCTGGCGACGCAGAACCCGATCGAGCAGGAAGGTACCTACCCGCTGCCGGAGGCGCAGCTCGACCGCTTCATGTTCATGGTGCGCGTCGACTACCCGTCGGCGGCCGAGGAGCGCGAGATCGTGCGCCGCACGACCGAGGAGCGCACCACCGACATCAAGCCGGTGCTCGGCGCCGAGGACATCGAGGCCCTGCAGGCGATCGTGCGCAAGGTGCCGATCGCCGACGCCGTGCTCGAGTACGCGCTGCGCCTGACGCGGCAGACGCGCCTCACCACGCCCGACGCGCCGGCGTGGGTCAAGGAGTGGCTGCAATGGGGTGCCGGCCCGCGCGCCAGCCAGAACCTGGTGCTCGGCGCCAAGGCGCACGCGCTGCTGCAAGGCCGCTTCTACGTCGCCGCCGAGGACATCCGCGCAGTCGCCAAGCCGGTGCTGCGCCACCGCCTGATCACCAGCTTCGCCGCCGAAGCCGACGGCGTCACCACCGACAAGGTGGTCGAGCGCCTGCTGGCCGAGACGCCGGCGAACGACAGCCAGGCGCTCGCCGACGGCAAGCTGCCGAAGGTCATCGCGCAGGGCTGATCCCGTTTCGCTGCTTGTCCCCGTTCGCCAGCGTGGGCGCCCGGCGCCCACGTTCTGCGAAGTCCGCGAGCGGAACGCCGCCGCCCCATCGCCGCATCGCTGAGTCCCCGCCGCCATGACCGAGATCCCCACCGACTACCTCGACCCGCGTGTGCTGAACAAGGTCGGCCGCCTCGAGCTGCGCGCCCGCCTCGTCGTCGAAGGCTTCGTCACCGGCATGCACAAGTCGCCCTACCGCGGCTTCTCGGTCGAGTTCGCGCAGCACCGCGAATACGTCGCCGGCGACGACCTGCGCCACCTCGACTGGAAGATCTACGCCAAGGCCGACCGCTTCGTCGTCAAGCAGTACGAAGAGGAGACCAACCTGCGCGCGCACCTGTTCCTCGACCAGAGCGAGTCGATGAACTACGCGCACGACGGCGGCATGAGCAAGTTCGACTACGGCGCCACCGCCTGTGCGTCGCTCGCCTACATGATCCAGCAGCAGGCCGACGCCGTGGGCCTGACGCTGTTCGACGAGAAGGTCGCCAAGCAGGTGCCGCCGTCGAACACGCGCGCGAGCCTCGGCAACCTGTTCTCGGCGCTGGAGGCGGCGAAGACGCGGCAGCAGAAGACCAAGGTCGGCGGCGTGCTGCACGAACTGGCGAGCCAGCTGCGCCAGCGCGGCATGGTGATGATCTTCAGCGACCTGTTCGACGCACCCGACGAGGTGCTGAAGGGCCTGCGCGAGATCGCGTCGCGCGGCCACGACATCGTCGTCTTCCACGTGCTCGACCGCGACGAGGTCGAGTTCCCGTTCGAGCGCATGACGCTGTTCCAGGGCATGGAGCAGCTGCCCGAACTGCTGTGCGACCCGAAGTCGCTGCGCGACGCCTACCTCGCCGAGATCGAGGGCTTCGCCGAGCAGATCCGCAAGGGGTGCCTGGGCCAGCGCATCGACTACGTGCGCGTCGTCAACAGCGCCCCGCTCGACGTCGTCCTGACCAGCTATCTCAGCGCGCGAGCCGCGCGGGCCAAGCGCCGCAAGTGAGGAGCCCCGCGTGCAGTTCCTGAATCCCGCCCTGTTGGCCGGCGCGCTGCTGTTCGCAGTGCCGCTGGTCATCCACCTGCTGAACCGCCAGCGCCACAAGAAGCGCCCGTGGGCGGCGATGGAGTTCCTGCTCCGCGCCTACCAGAAGCAGCGGAACCGCCTGCGCAACGAGAACCTGCTGCTGCTGCTGCTGCGCTGCCTCGTGCCGATCGTGCTGGCGCTCGCCATCGCGCGGCCGGTGCTGCAGGCGGCCGCCGGCCTGCTCGGCGGCTCGGTCGTCGTGCACCACGTGGTGCTGGTCGACGGCAGCTACAGCATGGGCATGCGCCAGGACGGCGGGCAGAGCCCGTTCGACAAGGCGCGCACGCTGGTCGGCCGCCTGCTCGACGGCTTCGAAGCGAGCGCCGAGCGCAACGACAAGGTGACGCTGGTGCTGGCCGGCACGCGGCCGCGCTTCCTGGCCCGCGGCGACCTCGCCCTGCAGACGGCGCGCAACCAGTGGCTGCAGCTGCAGAAGCCCGAGGACGCCGGGGGTGATCTCGGCGAAGCGCTGCGGCAAGTCGTCGACGCGGTCGAAGAAGCCAACGACCCGGAAGTGCAGGTCTACGTGTTCAGCGACCAGCAGCAGCACGCACTCGGTGCGGCGCTGACGTCGCCGGGTGGCGACAAGCCGAAGCCGCCCGCTGCCCCCACCCCGCCGAATGCAGCGGCCGGTGCAGCGAGCCCAACCGATCCAGCACCCGCGGCCAGCGACCTCGCCGACACGCTGCGCGACCACGTCGAGCAGCTGCAGAAGCGCCCCGGCACGCAGGTGCACTGGATCGACGTCGGCCCGTTCGCCAGCGGCAAGACCGGCGGCACCGTCGACAACGTGCAGATCACCGACCTGCGCATCAGCCAGCCAGCCGCCGTGCTGCGCAGCGCCGTCGAGGTCGTGGCGACGCTCAAGAACCGCGGCCAGGCCGCCCAGAACGTCGAGATCACGCTCGACGTCGACGGCGCCGAGCCGATGCGCAAGCTGGTCGCCGTGCCGGCCGGCGGCGAAGGCGAAGCCGACTTCCAGCTGAGCTTCCGCGAGCCGGGCAAGCGCCGGGTTCGCGCCAGCCTGACCAACGACGTGCTCGCCGCCGACGACGAACGCTTCCTGGTCGTCGACGTGCGCGAACGCATCCGCGTGCTGCTGGTCGACGGCGAAGCCGGCGGCGACCCGCTGCTCGCCTACCGCACCGTGTTCCAGTCGGTGCTCGATCCGGACCCGACGGCGCTGCCGACGTTCGCGGTCGAGACCGTCGACACCGTGGCGCTGCTCGGCGGCCAGTGCACGCCGAAGAACCACGACGTCGTCGTGCTGGCCGACGTCGAGCGGCTGAACAACCGCGCCGCGGCGGCGCTGGTCGAAGCGCTGCAGGCCGGCCGCGGCCTGTTCGTCTGCTTCGGCGAGCACACCGACGCCGACAGCTTCAACCTGCTGCTGCACGACAGCGGCGCCGGCCCGCAGCCGTTCCGCCTGCTGCGGGCGCTCGGGGCGCCGGCCGGCAGCTCGACGGTGCGCGCGCCGCAGATCGAACTGCCCGACCACCCGCTGCTGCGCGAGTTCGAAGAAGCGATCTACCGCGACGTGCTACAGGCGATCCCGGTGTGGCGCTGGTTCGGCTCGAGCGCCGACTCACTGCACCAGGACGCCGCCGTGGCGCTGCGCGTCACCGATGCCGAGCGCTCGCCGCTGCTGGTCGCGCGGCCGTTCGGCGAAGGCAAGGCGGTGTTCTTGACCTCGCCGCTGGCATCCGAGTTCAAGGCCGACCGCTGGAACCGCCTCGACGACCCGATGGTCGCGTTCCCGCTGCTGCACGGTCTGGTGAAGTGGCTGGCGCTGCCGGCCAGCGATCCGTTCCACGTGACGGTCGGCGGCGAGCTCGTGTGCTCGCTGCCAGCGCGCCCCGAGGACGTCGAGGTGCAGCGACCCGAGCGCGACGGCAGGCCGCGTGCGCCGCTCGCCGAAGAGCCGGTGGCGCTGCCGGGCAACCGTTTCCGCCTGCCGTCCCTCAGCGACACGCCGTTCGCCGGCTTCTACGTGTTCGACTGCAAGCTCGAACGCGAGGCCGGCAAGGAAGCGCTGTCGCTGCCGTTCGCCGTCAACGTCGCCGTCGACGAAGGCGACCTGCGCTACGCCTCGCACGACGAACTGCGCCAGGCGCTCGGGCTGCCGCGGGTGCTCGACGCGCTGCCGGCGATCGCCGACGTGCAGCAGGACGGCGAGCGCAGCGAACTCGGCCCGACGCTGCTGCTGTTGACCTTGTTGTTCGTGCTCGGCGAAGCCGCGCTCGCCCGTTACGTGTCCGTGCGCCGGAGCTGATGCCGATGCTGTTCCCCCAGGATCCCAAGCCAGAGCTCGCGACCTACTCGGAGGAGACGTTCCGTTTCCTCGCGGCGCCGCCGCTGTGGGTGCTGGCGCTGCTAGTCGTGCCGGCGACCGCGCTGTTCGCCTGGTGGGCCTACTCGGGCCTGCACCGGCTCGAGCGCCCGACCCGCATCACGCTGTCGGTGCTGCGCGGGCTCGCGATCGCCGTCTGCTGCGTGCTGCTGTTCCAGCCAGCGTTCGAGATCACGACCTACCGCCGCACGCAGAACCAGGTGCACGTGCTGGTCGACGACAGCGCCAGCATGGGCCGCAAGGACCGCTATCCGGACTCCGACCAAGGCAGTGCGCTGGCGGCGATCGCCGGCGGCGAGGTGGCGACCCAGACGCGCGCCGAGCTGGTCCGCTCGGTGCTCGACCGGCCCGACGGCCTGCTGGCCGAACTGAAGAAGACGCACGACGTGCGGCTGTTCCGCATGCAGCGAAAGCCGGTGCCGATCGGCAACCTCGGCGAACTGACCGCGCGCGGCAACCGCACGGCGCTCGGCGACGCGCTCGACCTGCACCTCGCCAGCGCCTCGGGCAGCAACCTCGACGCCGTGCTGGTCGTCAGCGACGGCCGCAACAACGCCGGCCTCGATCCGATCGAGGTCGCGCGCTCCTACGGGCTGCGCGGCATCGCCGTGCACACGATCGGCGTCGGCGACCCCGAGGCGCCGCGCAACGCGTGGCTGGTCGGGCCGCCCGGGCCGAAGGAGGCGCTGTGCCTCGAGCTGGTCAACTTCGACGTGACGCTGCACGCCGAGGGCCTCGCCGGCAAACGGGCCCAGGTCGAACTGCTCGGCTCGCGCGACGGCGGACCGTTCGTGGCACTGGCGACGGCGAGCGGCGAACTGCCGGCCGACGGCCAGCAGAGCCGCGTGCGCGTGTTCCATGCCTTCACCGAGCCCGGCGACTGGACGCTGCGCTTCCAGCTGCAGCCGCTGCCCGAGGAGAGCCAGACCGACGACAACCAGGACACCCGCTTCCTGCGCGTCAACGACGAGAAGATCCGCGTGCTCTACGTCGAGAGCCGCCCGCGCTGGGAGTACCGCTACGTCAAGAACGGCCTGAAGCGCGTCGACCCGAGCATCGTCATGCAGGCGGTGATGTTCGACGCCAGCCCGCGCTTCGAGCAGGAGCACAGCAAGGAACTGCCGCCGCTGCGCGACCTGCCGCGCACCGAGAAGGAGCTGTTCCAGTACCACGTGATCCTGCTCGGCGACGTCGCGCCCGAGAACATCGCGCCGACCGAAGAAGGTCGCCGGCGCTGGCTCGAACTGCTGGTCAAGTTCGTCGAGTTCGGCGGCGGTGTCGGCTGCATCTACGGCGACGCGGCGATGCCGGAGCGCTACCGCAACACGCCGCTGATGGACCTGCTGCCGGTCGTGCTCGAGGACCGCGTCTGGCTGAGCCAGAACAAGGCGCCGCGCGACCGCCTGTTCCGGCCCGTGCTGGAGAACCCGCTGCAGCCGCACGAGATGCTGCTGCTGCAGCGCGATCCGGCGCTGAACCGCCGGCTGTGGGAAGAGGGCCTGCCCGGCTTCTACGTCTACCACCCGGTGCAGCGCGCCAAGCCCGGCGCCACGGTGCTGCTGCG
>JBILEY010000659.1:0-8030 GCA_044351865.1 Planctomycetota bacterium
GGGGCGCGTGATCGTCCAAGGCGTCAACCTCCGCTGGAAGCACCACAAGCGCTCGCAGCAGAATCCGAAGGGCGGTCGCGTGCAGATGGAGCAGCCGATCGACGCAAGCAACGTTCTCTTGTTCAGCGACAAGCTGGGCAAGGGCACCCGTACGAAGGTGCAGGTCGTCGACGGCAAGAAGGTGCGTGTCGGCGTGCGCTGCGGCACCAAGTTCGACTGAACCCGAAGCGCGCTGACGCAATAGACGCCTGGAGAATCTGATGACTACCACTACGAGCAATGCCGGCCAGACGAAGCACGCGATGCCGCGTCTGCTGCAGGTCTACCGGAACAAGGTCGTCGCGGCCCTGACTAAGGACTTCGGCTATCCGAACCCGATGATGGTCCCGCGCCTGCAGAAGATCGTCGTCAACATGGGTGTCGGCCGGGCGGTCGAGAACAAGAACCGCATCGAGGCCGCCAACAAGGACCTGACTGCGATCACCGGCCAAAAGCCGATGATCCGCAAGGCCCGCGGCGCCGTGTCGGGCTTCAAGCTGCGCGAAGGCTACCCGATCGGTATCGCCGTCACGCTGCGTGGAGCGCGCATGTGGGAGTTCCTCGATCGCCTGATCACGCTGGCGATCCCACGCATCCGCGACTTCCGGGGCGTTCCGACCAAGTTCGACGGTCGCGGCAACTACACGATGGGCCTCTCGGAGCAGAGCGTGTTCCCGGAGATCCAACTGGACAAGGTCGAGTTCGTTCAGGGCATGGACATCACGTTCGTGACCACCGCGCCGACCGACAAGGAGGGCCTTGCTCTCCTTACCCACCTGGGAATGCCGTTCCGCAAGTGAGCGGGCGCAAGTGACCTGGGATCCCAACCGCATTCGCAACTAGCAGACACCGACTAGCAGACAATCATGGCCAAGAAGTGCTTGAGGGTGAAGCAGCAGCAAAAGCCGAAGTTCTCAACTCGGCGATACAACCGCTGCCAGCTGTGTGGCCGGGCGCGCGCCTATTACCGCAAGTTCGGTATCTGCCGCTGCTGTTTCCGTCAACTCGCACTGCAGGGTGAGATCCCCGGCGTGCGCAAGGCTTCGTGGTAGGAGCGCAAGACCATGCTCACCGATCCTATTGCTGACATGCTCACTCGGATGCGCAACGCGCTGATGAGCGGGGCAACCAACTGCGTGGTGCCGGGCAGCCGCCTGAAGGTGGCCATTCTCGACACCTTGAAGCGCGAAGGCTTCCTGGCGAGCTACGAGGTCGCCGCGGACGGTCCGCGTTCCGCTATCCGGATCGAGTTCCGGTTCGGCCCCGACGGCGAGAAGATCATCTCGTCGCTGGCGCGCTTCTCGAAGCCCGGCTGCCGCCGTTACCGCGCTTGTGGCGATCTGCCCAAGGTTCGCGGCGGGCTGGGTATTGCCGTCGTCTCGACCAACCAGGGCGTCCTCTCGGATCGAGAGTGCCGCCAGCGCAAGGTCGGCGGCGAAGTCCTTTGCACGGTGGACTGAGGTAGAGCCATGTCCAGAATCGGCAAGAAGCCAATCGAAGTGCCCAAGGGCGTGACCGTGACGGTCACCCCGACGCACGTGTCGGTCAAGGGTGCGAAGGGCGAGCTGAAGCTGCCTGTGCGGCCCGAGGTCTCGGTCAAGGTCGAGGGCTCGACGATCCACGTTGAGTCACGCGGTGAGGAACGCGGTTCGCGTGCCCTGCAAGGCACTGCGCGGGCTCTCCTCGCGAACATGATCGAGGGAGTCTCCAAGGGCTACGAGAAGAAGCTCGACATCAACGGCGTCGGTTACGAAGCCGCGATCGAGGGCAAGGTCCTGGTATTGAAGCTCGGCTTCAACCGTCCGGTGCGGTTCCCGCTGCCGACGACGGTGACGATCGAGGCGCCAACTCCGACCTCGCTTCTCATCAAGGGCATCGACAACCAACAGGTGGGCTCCGTTGCTGCAGCGATTCGCAAGCTGCGCAAGCCGGAGCCCTACAAGGGCAAGGGCATCAAGTACTCCGACGAAGTCATCCGCCGTAAGGCGGGCAAGGCCTTCGCCTCGGGTGGCGGCGGCTGATCGAGTAGGAGCTGAAGATCATGACTTCGACGTTCCAGAAGCATCAACGGCGCCGCGGCAAGGCGACCTCGCTGCGTGAGAAGTTGCGCAGCGTGACCTCGCGTCCGCGTCTCTCCGTCTTCCGTAGTCTCTCCAACATCTCCGTCCAGATCATCGACGACGTCCGCGGGCACACGCTCGCGGCGGCATCGTCGCAGGAGAAGGACGTCCGCACTGCCACCAAGGGCATGCGCAAGACGGATGTTGCGAAGAAGGTCGGCGCCCTGGTCGCCGAGCGCGCCAAGCGCGCAGGTGTGTCTGCGGTCGCCTTCGATCGTGGATCCTATAAGTATCACGGCCGAATCAAGGCGCTCGCGGATGCTGCCCGCGAAGCCGGGCTGCAGTTCTGATTCCCGCATCGACCAGCGAGTCTGGTGAGTTCCGATCATGGCGAAGGGTAAGTTTCCTCTGATTCCGATCGACGAAGCGTTGTCCGCCGACGTCGAGGACGACGTGGTGGCGATCAATCGCTCCGCTGCAGTCGTCAAGGGCGGTCGTCGCTTCAGCTTCAGCGCGTTGTCCGTGGTCGGCAACCGCAACGGTCTGGTCGGGATCGGCTACGGCAAGGGCCGCGAAGTTCCGAACGCGATCGAGAAGTCGGTGAAGGATGCGCGCAAGCAGATCATGCGCGTGATCCGCAACGGCACGACGATTCCTCACATGACCGAAGGGGAGTTCTGCGCGACGAAGGTTCGCTTGCTCCCGGCGGCGCCCGGCACCGGCATCATCGCTGGCAAGGCCGTTCGCAAGATCCTCGAGTTGGCGGGTGTCACCGACATCCTGACCAAGAACTACGGCTCCACGAACGCGCTCAACGTCGTGAAGGCGACCATGATGGCCCTGAGCAAACTGCGCAGCCGCGAGCAGACGGTTGCCCTGCGTGGAGTGAATCTCGAATGAACCTCGCCGAAGCCAAGGCCCTCGGCCTCAAGTTCCCGGAACGCAAGCGCATCGGCCGTGGTGTCGGCTCGGGTCTCGGCAAGACCTCGGGTCGCGGCCACAAGGGTGCCAAGGCCCGTTCCGGCTGGTCGCGTCGCATCGGTTGGGAAGGCGGTCAGATGCCGCTCTACCGCCGCATTCCGAAGCGCGGGTTCAACAACAAGAACTTCGAGAAGGTGTTCACCGTCGTGAACGTTTCCGATCTCGATGTGTTCGATGCCGGCTCCGAGGTCGATCTGAAGGCGGTGCTTGCGCGCGGCCTGACGTCGAAGGAGAAGCACAGCGATCTGTTCAAGGTCCTGGGCGACGGCGCGATCAAAAAGGCGATCACCGTCAAGGTCGATGCCATCACTGCGTCGGCCCGCGCCAAGATCGAAGGCGCCGGCGGCAAGGTCGTCCTGATCGAAAAGCGTCCGCACCGCGAGAAGTTCGTGGCCAAGGACGGCTCGAAGCGTCAGCCCGGCGCAAAGAAGGCCGGCCGTAGCGCGAAGTGACCGTGGCCCCGCGTGATGCGGGGGCCCGGGGTTTGGGGGGCCCAAGGCTCCTCCCCTCAGCGATAGCTCGCCTTTCCAAGACCCTGAAGCCATGAACCTGACGATCGCCAACTTGTTCAAGGTGCCCGAGATCCGCAACAAGATCTTGATCACCCTGGGCCTATTGCTGGTCTATCGCATCGGGTTCTTCATCCCGTTGCCTGGCGTGGACTTCACCGAGTCCTTGCGCCAGCAGCGGCAGGCTGCGGGAGACCAGGGTGGCCTGATGCAGGTGTTCAGCCTGGTGAACCTGCTCACCGGCGGCAGTCTGCAGAGCGCGACGATCTTCTCCCTGGGGGTGATGCCATACATCTCGGCGAGCATCATCTTCAGCCTTCTGAGCAAGGCGATTCCGTCGCTGGAGAAGATCGCCAAGGAAGGTCAGAGCGGCCAGCGGAAGATCAACCAGTATACCCGCCTCGCCACGGTCGGCATCTGCCTGATCCAGTCGTGGTTCGTGATCTTCGGCGCGCTGTCCGGCAAGGAAGGCAAGCTCATCCACCAGGGGGTTTCGCAGTGGCTGGGCCTCTACTACATCGTCGTGATGGTCGCGCTGACCGCCGGAACGATGTTCATCATGTGGCTCGGTGAGCAGATCACCGAACACGGTATCGGCAACGGCATCTCCTTGATCATCATGGCCGGCATCGTCTCGGGTCTGTCCCCTGCGTTGCCGAGCCTGACCAGCACGGAAGACTACCAGCAGCTGCTGCTGTTCTTGGCGGTCTGGGCCTTCGCAGTCGTGGCCGTGGTCTACATGACCAAAGCGCAACGCCGCATTCCGATCCAGCAGCCACGCCACACCAAGGGGACGCGCACCGTGGGCGGCGACAAGCGCTACCTGCCGTTCAAGCTGAACCAAGCCAACGTCATGCCCATCATCTTCGGCTCCGCGCTGTTGATGATTCCGGCGATGATCGGCAGTGCCTTCTCGGGCACGAGCTTCGGTGGCTGGCTAGAGCTCTCCTTCGGCGGCGAGCGCGGCTTCTGGTTCGTGGCGAGCTTCACTGTCCTGATCTTCTTCTTCGCCTTCTTCTGGACGTCGATGATGTTCCAGCCGAACGAGATCGCGAACAACCTGAAGGAGAACGGTTCGTTCATCCCGACGGTCACGCCGGGGAAGCCGACGGCCGAGTTCCTCGAGAAGACCATGGTGCGCCTCACCCTGGCCGGCTCGACCTTTCTCGCAATCGTGG
This sequence comes from Planctomycetota bacterium, assembly GCA_044351865.1. GTDB lineage: Bacteria > Planctomycetota > UBA1135 > UBA1135 > UBA2386 > UBA2386. The sequence continues at coordinate 4,768 of JBILEY010000659.1, forward strand.
CCGTGATGCCGACCATGCTCCGCACCGGCGGTGGTGGTTCGATGTCACAGGCGATGATCTACTTCATGTCCGGCACGTCGATCCTGATTGTGGTCAGCGTCGCCCTGGACATGGTCGAGAAGCTCAACGCCATGCTGCTGATGCGCAACTACGAGGCGATCAACCAGCAGTCAGGTGAGCAGGCCGCCAGTGGCAGTGGATGGGGGCGTCGGTCGAGCTGATCATGGCGCTATCGCTCAAGGCACGGTCGGTGTTCCTTGGCGCCCCTGGCGCCGGCAAGGGTACGCAGGCCAAGGAAGTCGCCGCCAAGTGTGCCCTCGCGCACATCTCGACGGGCGACATGCTCCGTGCCGAAGTGGCCCAGGGCACCGAGCTGGGCAAGCAGGCCAAGGGGTTCATGGACCTCGGCAAGCTGGTACCCGACGACGTGATCATCGGCATGGTGCAGAAGCGCATCGTGCTGCCTGACGCCAATGCGTGGATCCTCGACGGTTTCCCTCGCACCGTGGTGCAGGCGGAAGCCTTGGACCGCAGCTTGCCTAAGGCCCAGGCGCTGTCTCACGTGGTCTACTTCGCCGTTCCCGAGCAGGTGCTGTTCGGCCGCTTGACCGGCCGTCGCACCTGCTCGAAGTGTGGCGCGATCTGGCACGTCGAAACGAAGCCGACCAAGACTTCGGGCATCTGCGACGCCTGCGGTGGTCCCACCGTCCAGCGTTCCGACGATCACCCGGACAAGATCAACCAGCGTCTCGTGGAGTACCGCACGCTCACGGAGCCTCTGCTCACGTACTACCGCGGCCGCAACCTGCTGCGCGAGCTCGATGCGAATCGGGCCCCGGCGATCATCTTCAAGGAGCTGCTGCAGCTGATGCAATGACGAATCCCGGAACGATTCCCCAGCAGGCTGGCGGGGAGCCAGAGCTTCGTGCTACTGTGCTCGGCTCGTTGCCGAACGGGATGTTCCGACTGCGGATGACCGACGGCCGAGAGATCGTGGCTCACGTAGGCCGCGATCTCAGGATGGCGATCACCAGGCTGTTGCCTGGTGATCACGTGCTCGTGGACGTGTCGCCCTACGACACGAACAAGGCACGGATCGTTCGTCTGCTGAAGTCTGCACAAGCTAGCCAGCAATCCAGTCACCCGATTCAACCCCAACAGCGAGAACTGTCGTGAAGGTCAGAGCCAGCGTTCGGCGCATTTGCGAGCACTGCAAGGTAGTTAGACGCGGCGGAGTCGTGCGCGTCATCTGCAGCAATCCCCGCCACAAGCAGCGTCAGGGCAAGTAGCCCCATACCCGTAAGCCCACCATGCCACGTCTCCTCGGCGTAGACATCCCCAACGAGAAGCGCATCGAGATCGCGCTCCAGTACATCTATGGCGTCGGTGCGTACCTCGCCAAGAAGGTGCTGAAGGAACTGGCCATCAACCCTGCGGTCCGCGCCAAGGACCTCAAGGACGACGAGATCGCCAACATCGCCAGCTATCTCGAGAAGAACTACCCGGTCGAGGGTGCCCTGCGTCGCCTGACGATGCAGAACATCAACCGGTTGAAGGAGATCTACTGCTATCGTGGACTGCGGCACCGCCGTGGTCTGCCTGTCCGTGGCCAGCGCACCCGTAGCAACTCCCGCTCGCGCAAGGGCCCGCGCAAGACCGTCGCCAACAAGAAGATCCTGAGGAAGTGATTCGATGAGCACGCAGACCCAAGCCCCGGGCGTCGAGAAGAAGAAGGCGCGCCTGCGCAAGAACGTCGGCAAGGCCGTCGCCCATGTGAAGGCATCGTTCAACAACACGATCATCACGGTCGTCGACGGCTCGGGCCAGGTGATCGCCTGGGACTCGGCTGGCACCATCGGCTACAAGGGCTCGCGCAAGAGCACGCCGTTCGCCGCACAGCGCGCGGCGGAAAAGGTCGCCGACAAGATCAAGAAGATGGGTGTGCACGAGCTGGAAGTGCTGGTGCGTGGTCCGGGCTCGGGCCGCGAGTCCGCCATCCGCGCCCTCTCGAACTCGGGCATCGAGGTCAAGTCCATCGAGGACGTGACGCCGCTGCCTCACAATGGCTGCCGCCCGCGGAAGCGCCGCCGCGTCTGATCCGCCTGCGCCACTGAACCCGCCAGCTACCGAATACTCACTGGACTGCAATGGCTCGTACTGACCAGAACGTCTGCAAGCTCTGCCGCCGCGAAGGCGTGAAGCTGTTCCTGAAGGGGCAGCGTTGCTTCTCGGAGAAGTGCGGTGTCAACCGCCGCAACTATCCCCCCGGCCAGCACGTCCGCCCGAAGAAGGGCACGGACTACGGCACGCAGCTGCGCGAGAAGCAGAAGTGCAAGCGCATCTACGGGGTGATGGAACGCCAGTTCCAGCACTACTTCTCGATCGCGCAGCGCCAGAAGGGCAACACCGGTGAGAACCTGTTGATCCTGATGGAGCGCCGCCTCGACAACGTCGTGCTGAGCCTCGGCCTCGCGTTCTCGCGATTCGACGCCCGCCAGATGGTCGGCCACGGCCACGTCTACGTGAACAAGAAGCGCGTCGACATCGCCGGCTATCTCGTGCGCCCGGGTGACGAGATCGAGGTCCGCGGCACGGACAAGATCAAGAAGAAGGCGGGCGACGCGATCGACATGAACAAGAGCCGTCGCCTTCCGGGCTGGCTCGAAGCGTTCCCGGCCGAGATGAAGGGCCGCGTCATCCAGCTGCCCAAGCGCGAGGACTGCACCGGAGACATCAACGAGCAGCTGATCATCGAGCTCTGCTCGAAGTGATCGGCTCTGTCCGGTTCTGCATCGGCCTGATCTGCATCGGTTCCGATCGCCCCGTCGCCCTCGAGGCCTGGGGATCCCCGATCGGTGACACCAGGGTATCGGCGAGGGGCTTCGGCCCCTCCCAAAGCCAGGAGCAAAGCAATGCGTATTCGTTGGCGTAACTTCGAACTGCCCTCCCAGGTTCGCCTGGAGCGCGAGACCGCGACCCAGACCTACGGCCGCTTCGTCGTCGAGCCCTTCGAGAAGGGTTTCGGCACCACGATCGGCAACGGCCTGCGCCGCGTGCTGCTGTCTTCCATCGAAGGCACCGCGGTGACGTGGGTGCGCATGGACGGCGTCGTGCACGAGTTCTCGACTGTCCAAGGCGTGCTCGAGGACGTGACGCAGATCGTCCTCAACATCAAGAAGCTGCGCGTCAAGCTGCACACCGACGCGCCGACCACGCTCCGCATCGACGTCAACCAGAAGGGTGAGGTGCGCGCGGAAAAGATC
>JBILEY010000029.1:0-23324 GCA_044351865.1 Planctomycetota bacterium
GAAGCCTGGGAGTCGACGGTGCTCGAGGTGGTCCGCTGCCACCACAAGGGGGCCACGTGGCTCCTACCCGGACGCCGCAAGCCGCATTCGAGCGACCTCGTGCTGCAGGTCCCGCTTGCTCATTTCGAAGCTCTTGCCAAGTCCACGCTCCCGGCGCTGGTGCAGCAACCGGTGGCACGACAGACGGACATGGCGTGGCATGCCTACTGGTTGTCGTCACTCCTCTGCGAAGTCTGCGGACCAGGCCAGCTCACGAACCAGCACCTCCCTTGGCTGACGCCCGCGTCCACGCACCAGGTGCGCCTCGAGTTCCTCAGGCGAATCAAGGCGAACGCTCCAACACAGCCTCGCTGGCTACCGCGGCTGCGCCACCAAGCAAGCGTCGCCACTACGGACCTGTCCCACTGGCTGCGGGGCCTCAACACAGCCGCGCGCGCTGGGTTGCTCGGTGCGGTGGTCACGGGGCCGCTTGCCAAGATTCCGAATGGCCCAGCCACGTTCGGGGCGGACATTCTGACGAATCACGGCTTCCAGCTGGAACGGATGTTGGTCGACACGGACGGAGGTCGGAGCCTGGTGGCAGAGGGCGCGATGACATTCGCGCGGCGGCGCGAGAACGGAGAGCCCACCTACCTGGACACGCTACCGAAGGTCACAACCATCCTGAACGTCCGCGGAGAACCAGCCTGGCACGACCTTCTTGCGGATGAGCACGAGTGGGTGCTCGTCGAAGTCGAGCCTTGGAAGAGCAGCAACGCGTCGTTCCGCTACCAGATCGATCGCGGACAGCGGGAACTCGAACTTGTCATCCACCGTGAGGGGGCACCGACCTGCCGCAAGGTCGCGATCCAATTCGATGAAGCCACCAAGGAGGCATGCCCCGTGGCCTTGAAGATCGAGATGCAGCCTGGGCAAGGCAATCCACGAGTCGAGGTCGTACCAGAGGACCGGAGGCTCTTCAGAGGGCGCCGACTGCAACTCGATTGGAATCTAGCGACGGACACGCAACGCAATCCGGAGGAGGAACTCGATGCGGTACCCCGTGCAGTCCCACCAGCGGAGCCACGGAAGGCGAGTCGCTGGCACTGGGAGGAGCGGAGTTTCCCTGATCCAGCGATTCAGGGGCTGGGTCTGCGCTCGGTCGTGGCTGACTACCTAGAGAAGCCCAGTCGCTGGATTCGAAGGGTCTTGGAGACGCAGCACCCGCGGAATCTCCGTCTACTGCGGAAGTGGTTCCGCTGGCCACGGCCAGGCGAGACGGCGTACGCAGTCTCGAGCGACGGTCGGGTTCACGGGGCCGAAGCTGATCAGCATCTACTGGATCGATTCGTCCTCGCGCTGGTGAGTCGAATCCAGGTCGCCGACCATCCAACTCGCCGAGAGCTCTTCGTGACCCTAGGTGCAACATCGACAAGTCTGCCTCAGGCCATCGACGTCCTCCGCGCGGAACTCCCGCTTGCTGACCGGAGTCCGACCATCCACGACCGGCGCGCCATTGTCTACGCGTGCGGCCACTGCTTCAGGCAAGCCGAGGATTGCGAGTTGCTCTACCAGCGATGGGACAAAATCACCCGCCCGGACTACGTGGACGCCGAAGCGCTTGCTTGCCTGATTCTCTATCGCGAGGCGGCGCTTGAAGCTGTTGCAACACCCCGAATCGAGAGTTGGCTTGTCAAGCTATGCCAGATGCTGCCTGCCGGTGCCCAGATTTCGCGTGTTCCTTTGCCGCTCAGCAGGGCGGCGCTCGCAATCGGCTGCTTGATGCGTCGCAGAATTTGGGACCGGTCGCTTCTGACTCCAGGGAGTCCTATTCACGCGCGAGTAAAGGCGGCTGTATCGCAAGCCACGGCCCGTATCCTCCCCGCCACGCCAGCGGCCGAGAGAGCGATCAGCTACCTTGATGTAGTCACCAGATACATCGACCGTCGTGGTTGCGGGGGGCTCTCGCAAATCCTCGAGGACGAGGCATATCAGGATGGAGAGAATGACGATGACTGAAGCGGGGCACTCCCGCCCCGCTCACTGGATCACAGCCGCAACCCCGTTCGACAGCACCACACCCTCCGCCCCCGCCGCGTCGAACGCCAGCGCCTGCGCCCACAGGCTGGTGCCGAGCAGGCTCGCCGACCACGGAATGCCGATCGGCGTCGTGAACGTGCCGAGCCCATCCGCCAGCCCGGGCACCAGCACGTCGGGAACGACGAACAGCGTGCCGCCGAACAGCGGCAGCGCGGTGCCTTGGAAGCCGAGGCCCAGTGCGAGCAGCGAGCCGGGCACCGCGCGGTTGCCTTGCGCGTGCAACACGCCGCCGAGGCCGGCGCGGCCGTGCAACGACGCACGCAGCACACCAGCGCTGCCGACCATGCCCGTGCCCAACGTGCCGATCGCACCACTCGGCAAGCGCGACGCCAGCAAGCCCACCGCGTCGGCGACGACCGCCTGGCCAGTGCGGCCGCGCACCGTCAGCGTCGTCGTGCCCGCCGGCAGCCAGAAGGTCGCCAGCTCGCGCCACCCGCTCGGCGCCGCCGTGGTCTCGTCGACCGCCAGCACCGTCGTGCCGCCAGCGTGCACGAACTCGAACGGCGCGCCCGTGGCGAGACCCGACGCGTTCGGCACGCTGGTGCACAGCGTCCACAGCCCGGCACTCGGCACCGACAGCGTGTAGACGACCTGCTCGTTCGAACCCGACGCCGGCAGCGTCATGCGCGACGTGCCGCCGCTCGAGCCGGCGAGGCTCGTCGGCAGGAAGCCCGGCGTGATCGTCGTCGACGGCGCGTTCTCTTCGACCACCCCCATCGGCGGTCGCCAGCCCGCGGGCTGCCCGGGCACTGCGGCGGCGGTCTGGAAGTAGTTCGATTGCAGCGACGGCAGGTCGTCGTAGAGCCCTTCCGCGTACCAGAACACGTGGCCCGGCAGGTTGCGCGCGCGGTTGGCGGCGACCATGCCCAGCACTTCGCTCGTCGGCGTGCCGCTGATCGCGCGGATGCCCGGCGCCACCTTGCTGCGCAGCGGCACCGGCAACGTCGCCAGCTGCTGGTCGAGCGTCGTCGTGTACTGCGCGATCGTCGTGCGGTAGACCTGCGGGTAGACGAGGTCGATCGACGCAGCGGTCACCCACTGCGGCCAGTCCTGCAGGAAGTTGTCGTAGGAACCGGGCCACACCGTCGGCGCATCGGTGACGCGCACCGAGCTGCGCACCGCCTTGGCCGCGTTGTAGAGCGACGTGTGGAACGCGTTCAGCCGGTCGGCGCGCCAGCGCTTCCAGTTCGTGTTGTTGACGTTCGTCGGCGGATTGTTGCCGGTCGCCGCCAGGTACGCAGCGCTGGTCGTCGCGTCGTAGCCGAAGCTGGTCGACGGATAGCGGCAGCGATCGAACTGCACGCCATCGACGTCGTAGCGGCGCACCACCTCGACCACGAGGTCGATCAGGAACTGCCGCACCGCCGGATGCTCGTGGCTCGCCCAGGTGAAGAAGCCGCCGGCTCCGTCCGACACCTGCGTATTGCCGACGTTGTCCTGGCCGACCCACGTGGGGTTGGCGTTCAGCACCGGCCCGCGGCCGTTCGCACCCGCATACCAGCCGCTCCAGCCGAACATGAAGCCGTACTCGAACCAGGCTTCGACCTCGATGCCGCGGCGGTGCGCTTCGAACACGAACTCGGCCAACGGATCGCGGCCGACGTAGGACGGGTCCGGATCCTGCTGCACGCCGCAGGCCGCGGCCAGCACGGCACTCGGATGGATCGTGTAGCCGCGGCTCCAGACGTTGACGCAGACGCAGTTGCAGTTCGCGGCGACCAGCTGGTCGAGCGTGCTCTGGATCTTCGTGCGCGAGGTCAGGCCGTCGCGCGCGACCCAGACGGCGCGCAGTTCGGACTGGGCCGAGAGGCTGGTGACGAGCGAAGCGGCGAACGCGAGGGCGGCGGCGAACCGCAGGGAATGCGTCATGAGGTGCGATTCAAGGCAGCACGAGCTGCAGCCCGTTGCTGACCACGAGCGAAGTGAGGGCGAAGTTCTCGAGCACGAAGCCCTGGGCGGTGACGCCGAAACCGGCGAAACCCGCGGGGAACACCAGCGGCGCACTGCCGACGCCGCTGCCGGCGGCGCCGGGGCCGCTGACGAACGGGCCGAGTGCGACCAGCAGCGGATCGACGCGCAACGAACACGCGCCGCCGAGCGGCAGGTCGAAGCGGTCGGTGCCGAGCGCCACCAGCGCCAGCGAGTTCGGCGCGAAGCCGGCGAGCGTCCACGTGAACGCGCCACCCGTTCCCGGCAGCAGCGCGCTGCTGCCGTCGAGCGTCGGCACCACGCCGCCGAAGCCGGCGCAGCCGCTGCCGTAGCGATGGTGCGGCGGCACGCTGACGGCGAACAGGTGCACGCGGCGGTTGGCGAAGTCGCTGATCGCCAACGTGCCGGTGCCGGCGTCGAACGAGAAGTCGTAGGCACCGGTGCCCGTCGGCGGTTGGAACGTGCCCCAGTCGATGCGATCCGGCGTGCCGTCGAGGCGCGTCGCCTCGATCACGTCGAACCAGCTCTGGCCCATGGCGGTCTGGAAGCGGTCGTTCCACAGCACCACCGCACCGGTCGGCGTGCGCACGACGGCGACGTTCTGCAGCGCCACGGTGTCGGCGTCGTTCGGGTCGGCGAACAACAGCATCGTGCAGTCGTTGTCGCCGATGCGCTGGCCGACCAGCACGTTGTTCGACGCGCGCAGGTAGATGTCGCCAGTGGCGCCGTCGTAGTCGAGATCGCGGAAGAACGTGCCGAGCCCCGGCACGTTCAGCGGCATGCCGTCGACGAACGTCCAGAGGTCGGCGCCGGTGGCCGTGTCCTGCAGCGCGCGACCAGTGGTGCCAAAACGCGCCCACGCGACGCCGCGGCCGAGCGCAGTGCCGCCGGGCCAGCCCGGATCGAAGCCGACGCCGCTGCTGCCGCGGCCGGCCTTGACCCAGGTCTGCGAACTGCCGGTCCACAGCTGCAGGCCATCGGGTGCAACGGGCGCGGCGCCGTTGTCGTAGCCGACGGCGAGCCGCGCACCGGCGGCGTCGAACGCCAGGTTGATGAATCCGCGCTGCGGATTGGTGCCGGGCTCGACGCCGAACGGCGCACTCCACACCGGGTTGGCCAGCGCGTTGCTGCAGCGCGCCAAAGCCACCGCGGCCGCGACCTGGCCGTTGTTGTAGCCCCCGACGACGAGGTCGGTGCCGTTCCACGCCACCGACGACACGGTGGTGCCGATGCCGAGCATCGAGACGTCGAAGTCGGCGAGGTGCGTCATCACCACCTGGCCCGCACACGGCAGGCACAGGCTGACGACCGACACGAGGCGGATGGCGTGGCGGTGCATGGGGAACGAGCTCGCGCGAGGGCCAGGCGAGTCGGGCCAGTATGCAGAGCCTCCCCGGAAGCGTCCACCCGCGCGCCTTGGTCGTGGCGACGGCGGCCAAACCAGCCCTCGCGCAGGCCGCGGTGCCACGGCAGGATGCCCGCCCCCATGCCCTCCCTCGCCGTGCTGCTGGCGCTGTGCCTGTGCGTGCTGTTCGTCGCCCACCGGCTCTACGGCCGCCTGCTGGCGCGCTGGTTCGGCCTCGACGCGAAGGCCGCGACGCCAGCGCACGTGCACCAGGACGGCGAAGACTTCGTGCCGACGGGCCGGTTCTACCTGCTGTCGCAGCACTTCTCGGCGATCTCGGCGGCGGGCCCGATCGCCGGTCCGATCCTCGCCGCTACCGCGTTCGGCTGGCAGCCGGCGTTCTGGTGGATCCTGCTCGGCTGCATCTTCATCGGCGCCATGCACGACTTCGCGGCGCTGGTCGGTTCGGTGCGCCACGGCGGCGGCTCGATCGCGCAGATCCTCGGCCGCTACCTCAACCGCCGCAGCTACGCGGCGTTCACCGTCTACATCTGGCTGGCGCTGATCCTGGTGATCGTCGCCTTCACCGACATGACGGCGAGTGCGTTCGTCACGGCACTCGACGTCGCGGTGCCCGGCACCGACGGCGGCAAGGTCGCCGTCGACGGCGGCGGCGTCGCCTCGAGTTCGATGCTCTACCTCGGGCTCAGCCTGGCGATGGGGCTCGTGGTGAAGTTCCTGCGGCCGCCGCTGTGGCTGTCGACGCTGGTGTTCGTGCCGGCGGTCGGCGTCGCCATCTGGCTCGGGCCGCTGCTGCCGATCGACCTGCGCGCCGCGGCGCCGCTGCCGGGCGTCTACTGGGCGTGGGCGATCCTCGCCTACTGCGCGATCGCCAGCGTGTTGCCGGTGTGGCTGCTGCTGCAGCCGCGCGGCTACCTCGGCGGCTTCTTCCTCTACCTGACGCTCGGCGGCGGCCTGCTCGGCCTGTTCGTCGCCAACCCGGCGATCGCGTGGCCGGACTTCAGCGGCTTCACCGCGACCGCACCCGGCCAGGCCGGCCAGACGCTACTGCCGTTCCTGTTCATCACCATCGCCTGCGGCGCATGCAGCGGCTTCCACGGCCTCGTCTGCTCGGGCACGACCAGCAAGCAGATCGACCGCGAGCCCGACGCGCACCTGGTCGGCTACGGCGGCATGCTGCTCGAAGGTGTGGTGGCACTGCTGGCGCTCGCCTGCGTCATGCAGCTCGCCCCCGGCAGCGAACTCGCGCGCGCCGGCGCCGACAAGATCTTCGGCGTCGGCATCGGCTCGTTCCTGCACCAGCTCGGCGTGCCGCTCACGTTCGCAGTGACGTTCGGCATGCTCGCGTTCGCGACCTTCGTCTACGACACGCTCGACGTGGCGACGCGGCTCGCGCGCTACCTGTTCACCGAGTTCACCGGCTGGCGCACGCGCACCGGCGAAGTGGTCGGCACCGTCGTCTCGCTGGCCCTGCCGGCGATCCTGGTGGCGATGACGGTCAGCGACAGCAAGGGCAACCCGATGCCCGCCTACAAGGTCGTCTGGCCGCTGTTCGGCTCGATCAACCAGCTGCTCGCCGGCCTGACGCTGGTCGGCCTGTCGCTGTGGCTCGCGCGCACTGGCGCCGGCACCTGGCTGCGGCTCGCGGTCGGCCTGCCGATGCTGTTCATGATGGGCATCACCACCAGCGCCTTGGTGCTGCAGATCGTGAACGCGCCGAACCTGCTGCTCGCGATCACCGCCGCCGTGCTGTTGGCGCTGGCGGTCTGGGTAGCCAGCGAAGCGGCGCTGGCGCTGTGGCGCGGCCGGCCGACGGCCACGGCCGACGCCGAGGCCATTGGCTGAGGCCAACGAGCGCCGGCGCGACGCTCCCTGGTGACGACCACGGCGCCGAGCCGCTCGATGCCGCCGATTGCGATGCAAGCAGGCACCGCCTACCACTCGTGCATGCAATACACGATCCGCAACCTGCCCGCCGGCCTCGACCGCGCGATCCGCGAACGTGCCCGTTTGGAGAACAAGAGCATGAACGAAGTCACGATCGAGGCACTGCAACGAGCCTTCGGCCTGCGAAGCGACCTCCTCCCGCTCCAGCGCGATCTCAGCGGCATCGCCGGCAGCTGGCACGACTCGCCGGAGCTGGCCGCCGCACTCGACGAACAGCGCCGCGTCGACCCGGAGTTGTGGCAATGAGGAACCAGCGCTGCCGACACCTGCCACAGCTCGATCGGATGCGGTGATCGCCGCACCTGTGCGAGGTCGGCTCCGGCCAGCGGAGAACGTCGACGCGACAACAGCCCGAGTGCCGGCGACACTGTCGCGATGACCCGCGCCCGAACCACTGCGTCGCTCGCCACGGCGACCCTGCTGCTCGCCGCCCTGGCAGCGCAAGCGCCGACGCCGCCCGCAGCACCGACGCCGCCACCGCGCCCCGGCTTCCACCGCGACGGCACCGTGCTCGACCCGAACTGGTTCCCGATCGGCGTCTGGCTGCAGCAGCCCGCCAACGCCGCGAAGTACCGCGAGCTCGGCGTCACGCTGTACGTCGGCTTGTGGGAAGGCCCGACCAAGGCGCAGCTGCAGGAACTCGCCGCCGCGTCGATGCCCGTGATCTGCCACCACAACGAGATCGGTGCCGCAGACCAGAGCGGCACCATCCTGGCGTGGATGCACAACGACGAGCCGGACAACGCGCGCGGCCGGCGCTTCCGCGGCCAGCAGCCGCCGATCGCGCCCGCCCAGGTCGTTGCCGACTACGAGGCGCTGCGGCGGCAGGACCCGCAGCGCCCGGTGTTCCTGAACCTCGGCCAAGGCGCGGCATGGGACGGCTGGCACGGCCGCGCCGACCGCAACGGCCATCCCGAGGACTATCCCGAGTACCTGCGCGGCTGCGACATCGGCAGCTTCGACATCTATCCGGTGACGCACCCGCAGCGCGCCGTGCAGGGCAAACTCGAGTTCGTCGCCCGCGGCGTGCAGCGACTGCGCGGCTGGACCGACGGCAAGAAGCCGGTGTGGGCGTGCATCGAGACCGGCCACGTCGACAACGCCGAAGTGCGCCCGACACCGCAGCAGGTGCGCGACGAGGCGTGGCTGGCGATCGCCGCCGGCGCGTCGGGCCTGATCTGGTTCTGCCACGAGTTCCGGCCGCAGTTCGTCGAAGCCGGCCTGCTCGGCCACGCCGACGTGCAGGACGCCGTGCGCACGGTCGCCGCCGAACTGCGGGCGCTGGCGCCGGTGCTGAACAGCAAGCGCTGTGACGACAAGGTCGAGGTGCAGGTCGAGGGCAAGCAGAGCGACCACGTCGCCGTGCGCGTGCACGAGCACGACGGCGAACTGCACGTGTTCGTCGCGGCGCTCTCGCGCGAGCCGCTGTCGGCGACGGTGCAGGTGCGCGGGGTCGCGCAAGGCCGCGTGCGGCTCGCCGACGGTCCGCAGGTGCCGATACCCGAAGGCGGCTTCGTCGTGCCGTTGCCGGGATACGCAACGCGCCACTGCCGCGTCAGCGTGCGCTGACCGCCTGCCGCCACGCCGGCATGCCGGCGAAGCGCTCGGCCAGCAACGCACTGATGCGTTCGGCGCCGCCGCGACGCACGTGGCCCGGATCGAACCACAGCGCCGGCTCGAACAGCTCGGGCAGCTCGCGCGGGCGATCGAGGTCGACGTGCGCCGCCTCGGCCATCGCCGCGTGCGCCGTCGGCCGGCCGAAGAAGTCGGCATAGAACGTCGGCATCGTCACGTAGATCGGCGTGATGCCAGCGGCGCGGATGCGCGCATCGAGCGCCGCGAACGCAGCCACGTTCCAACCGACCGCGGCCTCCGCCGCCATGCCGCCACCGAGCTTCCAGCCGAGCTGGCCCTTCGCGTACTCCGGGTCGGCGGCCATCTGCTTCGCGCGCTCGGCCTCGAACGTGCCCACTGCGTTCTCCGCCGGCCAGTAGCCGCGATCGACCACGCCGTAGGCGCCGTCGGTGCGGAACGGCGGGGCGACCAGGTCATGCAGCACCGCTGGCCCGGCGCCGATGCCCAGGTGGTTCACCAGCGTGTGCGCGAGCACGAACTGCGACTGCGCCAGCATCTCGCCCACCGCGTTGCCGCTGCCGAACACGGTGCCCAGGCGCGCCGGCAGCTGCCGCGCGCTGTGGCCTTCGACGTCCTGCGCGGTCAGCCAGTTGCTGCCGCGCAGCCGCTGGTCGCAGGTGTGCAGTTCGACGACCAGCACGCGCAGTCTCGCCGGCCGCTGGTCGAGCACCCACTCGACCGTCTCGGCGGTGTCGTGCGCGCGCTGGCCGCTGATGGCGAAGTTGTACGAGCGCACCGAGTGACCCCGTTCGGCCATCGCCGCATCGAACACCGCTGGCACGATGCCCTGCTGGAACCGGCTGCTGCCGACGAACAGCACGTCGACGTGGGGCAGCTGGGCCGCACCGTCGAGATAGCGCAGCCGGTTGTGGCTGCGGATCGGCAGCGGATCGACCTGGCGCACCAACGCGGCGGCAGCCAGCAGGCCGGCGACGAACGCGACCACGTGCCCCGCCCGACCGCCGCGAAGCCGGCTCACGCGGAGGCACCCCCGCGGGCCACGGCGAACGCCGGCAGCGGCTTGCTGCGCGCGTCGACGGGCACTTCGCCGCGCGGCACCAGGCGGAAACCAGCACCAGCCACGAGGTCGTGCGCGGCGATCGACACCAGCACTTCGCCGAACGCCGCGAACTGCGCCAGCGCGCGCGCGCCGAGCTGCGCATCGCCCGTGGTCTGCCAGTCGCGGATCTCGCAGGCGCCGGTGTGCACGCCGAACGCGACGTCGGCGCCGGCACGCTCGGCCGCGTCCGCCAGTTCGAGCGCGGCGCGGATCGCGCGCTCGGGACCGTCGAACGTCGCCGCCAGCCCGTCGTCGCCGAACGCCAGCGTGCGCGCATTCGCCAGCGCGGCTCCGAGCACGGCTTGACGCCAGCGCCGCACGGCAGCCTCGTCGGTGCGGGCCGGCGCCCGCGCATGCAGCGCCGTCGCCAGCGCCGGCAATCCCGCACTGCCGTGCGGCAGTTCGGCGAGGAACTGCGTGATGGCGGCGACGATCGCCGTCTGGTCGCCGACGAACGGCAGGTGGTCGTCGCCCGGCAGTTCGACCATGCGCGCGCCGGGGATCGAACGCGCCAGGAAGCGCCCTTCGTCGATGCGCAGGCAGCGGTCGCCGGTGCGATGCACGACGAGCGTCGGCACCTTGATCGTCGGCAGCACCGGCCGCACGTCGATCGCCGCGTTCATGCGCGTCAGAGCGACCGCCGCATTGGGGCTGGCGCCGTGCCGCAGGTAGGCCGCCCACCAGGCGCGGAACGCTGGATCGTCGGCCTTGCTCGGCGCGCGTTCGGCGATGCCGACCGGCCCGCCCCACGCCGTCAGGATCTCCTCGCAGAAGCGTTCGCGCTGCGCTGCGGTCGAGCCCCACGGATAGCCGTCGCCGGTGAGGCGCCGCGCGTAGCTGCCGATCATCACGAGGCCGGCGGTGCGCGCCGGATAGGTGGCGGCGAACAGCGCGCACATCGGCCCGCCTTCGCTGATGCCGCACAGCACCGCGCGTTCGCTGCCGACGGCGTCGAGCACGGCGCGCACGTCGTCCATGCGCTGCTCGAGCGTCGGCAGGCGATCGGTCGGCACACGGTCCGACAGGCCGGTGCCGCGCTTGTCGAACAGGATCACGCGCGCGTGCTGCGCCAGCGCCCGCAGGAACGCCGCGAACGACGGTTCCTTCCAGAACCACTCGAGGTGCGAGATCCACCCCATGACGAACACCAGGTCGACCGGCCCCTGGCCGACCACCTGGTAGGCGATGCCGACGTCCCCGCTGCGCGCGTAGCGCACCTGCGGCACCTCGTCGACGTTCGCCGGTGGCTGGCCGGTGGCGCCGCTCGGCCCCGCTTCGCCACGCAGCGCTTCGAACTGCTGCCGCAGCACCACCGCCGACGCCGGCCGGAGCGTGCGGTCCTTGTGCAGCGCCGCCGCCACCATCGCCGACGCCTGCGGGCCGAGGTCCGGCCGCAGTGTGTGCAGCTCGGACACCTTCCGTTCGAGCAGCGCCACCAGCACGTCGAGCGGCGACTCACCGGCGAACACCGGTTCGCCGGTCGCCATCTCGTGCAGCAAGGCGCCGAGGCCGAACACGTCGCTGCGCGCATCGACGTCGTCGCCGCGCGCCTGCTCCGGCGACATGTAGCGCAGCGAGCCGAGCAGCACGCCAGCCCCGGTGCGCACCGCATCGAACGTCGGCAGGGCGCCGCCGCGCTTGGCGAGGCCGAAGTCGAGCACCTTGACCAGGCCGTCGGGCCGCAGCATCACGTTCTCGGGCTTCAGGTCGCGGTGCACGATGCCGGCTTCGTGCGCGGCCGCGATCGCCGCCACCACCTGGGCCGCGATCGCCCGCCATTCGTCGGCGCCGAGCCGCCCGCGCACGAGGCGCTGCCGCAGCGTCGTGCCGGCGACGTACTCGGTGACCAGGAACGGCACGCCGTCCGCTTCGCCGACGTCGTGCACGGTGATCACGTTCGGATGGTTCAGCCCGCCGGCCGCGCGCGCCTCGCTGCGGAAGCGCGGCAGCCACTGCGGGTCCGCCAGCAGGTGCGTCGACAGCAGCTTGACCGCCACTTCGCGCGACAGCTCGGTGTCGTGCGCGAGGTGCACTTCGCCCATGCCGCCGGCACCAAGGCGCTGGCGCAGTTCGTAGCGCCCGACGCGCGCGGGTGCGGCCAGCACCATCGTCGGGGGCGGCGGCGGCTCGAACGCAGCGTCGCTCGCGGCCGCGAACACCAGCGAGCCACCGGTCGGCAGCGCGATCGAGCGTTCGTCGGCGCGCAGCAACCGCTCCAGCTGCTGCCGCAGCGTCGGCGCCAGATCGAGCGCCGCGAGCCGCGTCGCGCGGTCGGCGGCCGGCAACTCGGCGAGCTCTTCGAACAGGCTGCGCAGCGTGCGCCAGTCGGCATCGAACGGGACGGAGTCGTTCACCATGGGCGCACTCCCCGCACAGGACGCGATCCGAGCGTGCCGACCGACATCAATTCCGCGCCTCGCCGCCGCCGAGGGCTTCGTGCAACCACGCCCGGGCGAAGCGCCAGCGCCGCTCGACGGTGCGACTGCTGACGCCGAGGTCGGCCGCCGCTTCGGCCGCCGTCTGCCCGCCGAAGAACATGCGGTCGACGACGGCGAGCAGCTCCGGGTCCTCGTGCTCGAGCCGCTGCAGCGCTTCGCCGAGTGCCAGCACGTTCTCGTCCGGTGGCAGCCGGCCGCCGGCCAGCCCCTCGACGTCGATCGCCGCATCGCCGCGTTGGCCCTGCCCACGCTTCTGCGCGAGACGCCGCCGCGCATGGTCGACGACCACCGAACGCATGGTCTTGCCGGCCAGCGCGAAGAACTGCGCGCGCAGCGAGCCGTGTTCGCCGTGCAGCCTGGCGATGCGCAACCAGGCCTCGTGCACGACCAGCGTCGGCTGCAGCGAAGACGCGCGATCTTGACGCAGCTGCCGCGCCGCCAACTCGTGCAGGCTGTGGTACAGCGTCGTCGTCCACGGCGTGGACGCGTGCGGCAAAGGTGGGTCGACGGGCATGGCGACGGCGCGGCAGTCTACGCGACAACGCCGGTCGAGCAGCGGCCGGACCACCCCTGGCCCGCGGCACCCTGGCCAGCCATGGCCGGCAGCCGCGAACCTCCGGCCACACCGCGATCACGCGCGTTCGGCGTCGACCAGCGCGTGGTCGAGCTCGACCAGCAGCTTGTTGTAGGCCTCGTCGTCGATCGACCCGGCGTCGCGCAGCCGCAGCAGCGCCGTCTCCTGCGCCGACGCCACCGCCGTGCGCACCTCGCGCGACACGGCCAATCGTTGCGACGCGCGCGCCCGTTCGGCCGCGTCGTCGGCCTGCAGCGACGCCAGTTCGTCGGCCATCGACTCGCGCAGACGGTGCACGGCGACCGGGCAACTGTGTTCGCTGCAGAACGCATCCAGGCGGGCGATGCCGGCCTGCAGCAGCCGTTCGCGCGCGGCCCGCATCTCGGCGGCGGTGGTGCCGTCGTCGCGCAGCCCGAGCCAGCGCACCAGCGGGAACAGCGTGCCGCCCTGCACGAACAGCGTGGTCAGGATCACCGCCAGCGTGCAGGCGACGATCGCGTCGCGGCCGGGGAACGGGTTGCCCTCGCTGTCGAGCATCGGCAGCGCCAGCGCCGCCGCCAGCGACACCGCGCCGCGCACGCCGCACCACGACACCAACGTGACGCCCTGCGGCGGCGGATACCCGCCTTCGCGCGCCCGCATGCGCGGCGACAGCCACAGCGGCACGTAGGCGTTCGGCCAGCACCACAGGATGCGCGTGGCGATCGTCGCCACGCTGACCGCGAGCCCGGCCTGCCACAGGTGCGCGCCGCCCTGCACCGCGCGCTGCAGCAAGCACGGCGACGCGAGGCCGATGTAGAGGAAGCACAGGCCGTTCAACAGGAACGTCACCTGCGACCACGACGCGCGCAGCGCCATGCGGGTGCTGGGCGGGATCACGTGGATGCGCCAGGCGCCGACGGCACCGGCGACGACGACGGCCAGCACGCCGCTGACCTCGAGCACGGTGGCGACCGCGAACGCCAGGTACGGCGCCAGCAGCGACACGGTGAAGGCGACGTTCGGTTCGTGCACGAAGCGGTTGAGCCACGCGAACAGGCCGCCGAACGCGAGGCCGAGCACGATGCCGACGCCGGCGACCCAGGCGAACTGGCCGAGCACCGAGCCCCACGAGAACGCGCCCTGCAGCACGACGACGACGGCGATCTGCACGCCGACGAGGCCGGTGGCGTCGTTGACCAGGCTCTCGCCGCCGAGGATCGCGGTCATGCGGCGCGGCACGCGCAGCTTCTCGAGCACCGCCTGCGCCGCGACGGTGTCGGTCGGCGACACGATCGCACCGAGCAGGAAGCACGCCGCCCACGGCAGCTCCGGCAGGAACCAGTGCGCGACCAGGCCGACGACGAGGATCGTGAGCGCGACGAGGCCGACGGCCAGCATCAGGATCGGGCGCAGCCAGCGGTGGAAGTCGCGCCACGACGTCTGCCACGCGTCCGCGTAGAGCAGCGGTGGCAGGAAACCGAGCAGGATCAGGTCCGGCGACGGCGACAGCGCGCGCACCGACGGGATCATGGCGAGGCCGACGCCGGCGAGGGCGAGGGCCAACGGCTGCGGCAAGCGCAGGCGAGGCGCCAGCAGCGTGACGACGGCGAGGGCGGCGAGGACGGCGATCAGGGCCTGCAGTGTGGCGAGCACGGCGCGCAGTGGAGCGGGTGCAGCCCGACGGCGCCAGCGCGGTGGAACCACCGTCGACCGCAGCGAGGCCGTGTGCCACAGTGAGGCTCCACCCCACGGAGCCTCGCATGCTCGCCGCTCGTCGATCGCCTTCGTCCCTTGTCGTCGTCCTCGTCGCCGTTCTCGCCGCGTGCAGCGGCAACCCGCAGCCGGCGAACCCTTCGTCGATGGCGTCGACGACCAACGTCACCGCGTTCACGCCCGAGGAGGTCGCCGCCGCGAAGAAGGAACAGGACCAACGCATGGCGTGGTGGCGCGAGGCGCGCTTCGGCATGTTCGTGCACTGGGGCCTCTACGCGATCCCGGCCGGCGCCTGGAACGGCGCCACGCACCACGGCGAGTGGATCCGCGACACCGCGCGCATTCCTTTGGCGGAGTACGACGAGCTGCAGGCGCAGTGGAACCCGACGGCGTTCGACGCCGAGGCGTGGGCGATGCTCGCCGCGGCCGCGGGCATGAAGTACCTGGTGCTGACCAGCAAGCACCACGACGGCTTCTGCCTCTATCCGAGCGGCTTCACCGACTGGGACGTCGCCGGCAGCAAGAACCCGCGCGACATCGTCGGCGAACTCGCGCGCGCCTGCCAGAAGCACGGCGTCCAGTTCTGCACCTACCACTCGATCATGGACTGGCACCATCCGGACTACCTGCCGCGCCGGCCGTGGGAGACGACGCGCAGCAGCGACGGCGCCGACTTCCGCCGCTTCGAGAGCTACCTGCACGCGCAGGTGACCGAGATCGTGCAGCGCTACCAACCGGCGGTGATGTGGTTCGACGGCGAATGGGAGAGCACGTGGACGCACCAGCACGGCCTGCGGCTGTGGTCGCTGTGCCGCGCGTTGGCGCCGTCGATGATCGTCAACAACCGCGTCGACGTGCACCGCGCCGGCATGAACGGCTTCTCGCTGGCGCAGGGAGCGCTCGGCGACTTCCACACGCCCGAGCAGGAGATCCCGGCGAACGGCCTGCCCGGCCAGGACTGGGAGTCGTGCATGACGATGAACGGCCACTGGGGCTGGAACGCCGCCGATGGCTCGTGGAAGTCGACGACGGTGCTGCTGCACAACCTGATCGACATCGCCAGCAAGGGCGGCAACTACCTGCTCAACGTCGGCCCGCGCGCCGACGGCTCGTTCCCGCCAGAAGCGGTCGAGCGGCTGCAGGGCATCGCCGCGTGGATGAAGGTGTGTGGCGAAGCGATCCACGGCACGACGGCGAGCGTGTTCGATCCGCTGCCGTGGGGTCGCTGCACGGTGAAGGCGAACGGCGACACGACGACGCTGTACTTCCACGTGTTCGAGTGGCCGCAGGACGGTCAGCTCGTGCTGCCGGACTTCGCCAACGAACTGGCCGGCGACGCGCGCCTGCTCGGCGCCCCCGCCGGGCACGAGCGGGCGCTGATCGCTTCCTCGGCGACGCGCCAGCTGTCGGTCGTGTTGCCGAAGGAACCACCACTCGCGCACGCGAACGTCGTCGCCGTGGCCGTCAAGAGCGCGCCGCGCCCCTACCGAGCACCGACCGTCGAAGCCGACGGCGATGCGTTCGTCGGCGCGATGACCGTGAACCTGCGCGCGAACGGCCCCGACGGCGAGGTGCACTACACGCTCGACGGCAGCGCCCCGAGTGCGTCGTCGCCGCGCGCTGGCGAGGCGATCGAACTGAAGGCGACGACACGCCTGCGCGCGCAGACGTTCGTCGGCAGCCGCCCGGTCGGTGGCGCGATCGACCGCACGTTCACCAGGCTCGAACCGCTGCCGCCGACGAAGCAACGCGCCGTGCAGCCCGGCCTGCGTGTCGAACGCTTCGCCGGCGACTTCCAGAAGGTCCCCGACGACCTCGACGCGCGACAACCGGACGCGACGACGACGACGGCGACGATCGTGCTGCCGGCGAACGTCGGCGAGCAGGTGCTGCTGCGCCACCGCGGCGTGATCGCCGTGCCGAAGGACGGGCTGTACCACTTCGTGCTGACCAGCGACGACGGCAGCGTGCTGCGCATCGACGGCCAGACCGTCGTCGACCACGACGGCCTGCACGGCCCGACCGACAAGCGCGGCACGATCGCGCTGATGGCCGGCGACCACACGTTCGACCTGGTGTGGTTCAACCGCACCGGCGGCGCCACGCTCGGCCTGCAGTGGCATGCGCACGGCGCAGCACCGGCGGCGATCGACGCCGCGTCGTTGCGCCACTGAGCCATCGCCGGCGCGAACGTCACGCGCGCGGAACGACAAGGCCGGCAACGGCGTCGCCGGGACGTTCTTCGCGCATCTTCGGCGGTTGACGCTGTGCGCGCGCGTCGGCACCGTGCCGCGATGCTCGTCGCGAAGTCCGCACCGTTCGTCGTTCTCCCGCTGCTGCTCGCATCGCTGCTGGCGCAAGAGCCGACGCCCCCACCCGCCGTGCAGCCGGTGTCGCCGCCGCCGGCGACCGCGAGTCCCGGCGCGCGCGAAGCGATGTGGTACGCACCGACCGCCGCCGACTGGGCGAAGCCGAACCGCATCCCGTGGCAGCGCACGTGGGCCGATGCGGTGGCGATGGCCGAACGCACGAAGCGGCCGATCCTCGTCTGCGTCAACATGGACGGCGAGATCGCCAGCGAGCACTACGCCGGCGTGCGCTACCGCGACGAAGCGATCGTCGCGGACTACGAGCAGTACGTCTGCGTCATCGCCTCGGTCTACCGCCACAACCCGCGCGACCACGACGAACAGGGCCGCCGCATCCCGTGCCCGCGCTTTGGCAGCTGCACCTGCGGCGAGCACATGGCGATGGAACCGATCGTGTTCGCGAAGTTCCTCGACGGCCAGCGCATCGCGCCGCGCCACATCCTGGTCGAGGTCGACGGAACGAAGCGCTTCGACGTCTACCTCGCGTTCGACACGCAGTCGGTGCTGCAGACGGTGAAGGAAGGACTGGTCGGGCGCGAGCGGAAGGTCGAGCCGTTCGTGCGCGGCGATCGTTCGCTCGCCGACAAGGTGCAGAGCCCGCACGCGGTCGATCGCCAGGAGGTCGAGACGCTGTTCGCCGACGGCGATGCCGAACGCCGCGCCGAGCTGCTGGCGGCGGCGTTGGCGATGGGCAAGGACGCGCCGATCGAACTGCTGCGCCAGGCCGCCTACGGCTTCGACCGCGAGCTCGCGGCGAAGGCGCGGCAAGGTCTCGCGCAGGCGGCAGCGCCGGGCACCGCCGCGGCGATCGGCGAACTGCTGCAGACGCCGCTGCCGCCGGCCGAACGCGAGCCGCTGGTGCAAGCGCTCGAACGGCTCGCGGCGAACGATCCGCAGGCGCAGGCGCTGGTCCGCGTGCACCGCGGCCTCGCCGGCCGTTCGCACACGATCGACGCCGCGACGTGGGCGAAGGCGCTCGCGGGTGCAACCTATGCGCCCGCACCGACGCCGGAGGAACACGCGGCGCGGCAGCAGCAGCTCGACCAGGCGCTCGCGGGCAAGCCGAAGGATCCGCTGCTCCGGCTCGAACTCGCCGAGTCGACGCTGGCGACGGCGCTGCAACCGAACCAGTCGCCGCGGCTGCGACCGCTGCTGCTGCAGGACGCGCGCAACGAAGCCGAACGCGCGGGCAAGGACGGCGCCACCGCGTGGCGCGTCGACGCCGTCGTGGCGCTTGCCAGCCAGGCGCTCGACGAACGCGAGCGCGCCTATGCCACCGCCGAGCGCGCGGTCGCGGCGATGCCGAAGGACCGCAGCGACGCGATGAGCGCGCAGCTGCTGTTCCTGTTCGCGGAAGCGCGGCAGCAGGCGATCGTCGCGGCGCACCGGCAGAAGCAGGAATGGCCGCGGCAGTGGCTGACCGACGTGCACGAGACCTACGCGGTGCTCGCTGCGCATCCGCACGGCAGCGACGAGCAGGTGGCGCACCACGTCGACTTCCTGCAGTACTTCGGCGGCGGCGATGCCGCAGCGAAGGCGCTCGACCGCGGCCTCATGCGATTCCCCGCCTCGCCGCTGCTGCACGAACGGCTGCGCGCGCGCATCCTGCGCGAGCAGGGCACCGCGGCGCTGACCGCGCATTACGACGCGGCCCTGACGAAGGAACCGGACTCGCCGACGCTGCGGTGGTTCGCCGGCTACGCGTCGCTGGTCGCCGCCGAACACCACCGCCGCCGCGGCCAGGCCGAGCCAGCGCTGGCGATGTACGCGCGCGGCATCGAGCAGTTCGACCGCAGCAAGCAACTCGCCCCCGACCACGCGGCGTCGTGCGACCACTTCGTGGCGATGGCGCTCGGCGGCCGCGCGCGTGTGCACTTCGAGAGCGACGCGCTGGCCCCGGCGGTCGCCGACCTGCTGGCGGCGTTCCAACGTTGCCCGACGGCGACGCCGGTGCTCGACGGGCTCAACCTGTCGGCCGCCGACACCGCGCGCATGCTGGTCGCGAAGACGCGCGCGAACGGCCAGACGGAGTTGCTGCAACAGCTCGAAGCGGCGATGGCGGCACTCGACCCGGAGCTGCTGCGCCTGCCCGACTACGAACGCATGGGCCCCGGCGTGCAGCGGCCGCGGCGCGGGCGTTAGGCCTGCGGCAGCGGCGGCGGCGCTACCGGCTCGCTCGGCGCCATGGGCGGCGGCGGTTGCTTGCCGAGGCGCGCCACCACCATCGCGCGCACGTTGTCGTCGTCGCACGCGAGCACCGTGGTCTTGCGCTTGCCCCCCTCGCTGTGGAAGACGCGCACCGCCGGCAAGCGCCGGCGGCCGTAGTACTGGTAGCCGAGTTCCACTGCGGGCAGCCCGTCGATCGCGAGGTCGATCGTCCACATGCCGGCGCGATCGTTGGTCTTGAAGCCCATGAAGCTCGACGACGCGTCGATGTTGGAGCAGACGACGATGCGCCCGTCCGCTGCGACCAGGCCCGCCGGCATCCACGGGAAGCGCTTGCTCAATCCACCGAGCGTGAACAGGCCCGAGGCATGCACGAAGATCGCCTCGTCGACCGGGGGAGCCGGCGCCGGGGCCACCACCGCCTGGTCGTCGCTGCGGAAGATCACGTAGCGCCGGCTCCACGCCGTCAGCAATGCCAGCAGGGCCAACGCGCTGACCGAGGACAACGAACTCCACAACGCCACATTGCCGGGGCGACGCCCGAACTCGAGCACGAAGCGGCGATCGAACGACACCTCGCCGAACGAACCGCTCGAGCGATCGAGCTCACGTTGCAGGTCGGAGTCCATCGGCATCAGCATGCCGAGCAGTCCGGCCGAGTCCGCGGCCATGGTCGGGCGGGTCGTTCCCTGCGTCTTGACCAGCAACGCCGTCTTGCCGTCGGCGTCGAGCAACGCGAAGTAGCTGGCCTTGGTCGTGGTGCTGCCACTGCGCCGGCGCGTCTCGGTGTACTCGAACACCGGCTCCGCGATCAGCTCGCCCTGCAGGCTCACGAAGTGGCCCTCGGCATCGTCCAGGCGGCGGGTGTCGGCGACCGTCGTCACCTTCGGCTCGGCGCCGTTCGCCAGCGCGTAGCGCACCTCGTTGCTCGCATAGACCGCGAGCACGCCGAGGCCGATCATCGCCAGGGCGAGCAGCGGCACTAAGTTGATGGAGCGTCGCGCCGTGGCGAAGGCGAACCATGCCGCAACCCCCAAGACCCGTTGGACGAGATCCATGCGGCCGGCAGGCTACGAACCAGCGCGCGACGTGCAACCGCCGAGGCGTTCGCTCACCGCCGCCAGACCAGCACCGTCAGCGCGCACCACCGCTGATGCGCTGGTAGAGCCATGCGCGCGCGACGTTCCACTCGCGCTTCACGGTGCGCTCCGACACTTCCAGCGCCGCCGCCGTCTCCTCGACCGACAGGCCGGCGAAGTAGCGCAGCTGCACGATCTGCGCCATGCGTTCGTCGCGCTGCTCGAGGGCCACCAGCGCCTCGTCGAGGGCCAACAGATCGTCGACCGGCAGGCCCGGCTCGGCGGCCAGCGCCGCCAGCGCTTCGTCGTCGTGCACGTGCAGCTCCTGCTGCCGGCTCTTCCTGCGGCGGTGCTTGTCGACGAGCGCCTGCCGCATGACGCGCGCCGCGGCGCCGAAGAAGTGGCGGCGGTCGGCGAAGTCGGCGCGGTCGAGCCCGAGGCGCAGCCACGCTTCGTGCACCAGTGCCGTCGGCCCGTGGGTCACGCCGGCGCGTTCGCCGCGCAGCCGCGACGCGGCGAGGGCACGCAGCTGCTGGTAGACGACGGCCAGCAGGTCGTCGGCAGCACCCGGTGCGCCCTGGCGCAGCGACTGCAGCAGCACCGTGATGTCGGCGGCGCGGTCGCTGGCACGATCGGCAGCGGGGTGCTCGGGCGGCGGGACGTCGGCGGCGGACATCGGCGGAGAGGGCGGGTGCGGGCCGCGAAGAAAGTGGCCCCGGGTCGCGCAGTCTAGCGCATGCTGACCGCATGGATCCGTCCGCCAGCGCGCGCCAGGCCTCGTCGTCGCCCGACGACGCGTCGTGGCCCGAACTGAAGGAGCTGGTCGCCGACCTGCTCGAGCAGCCGGCGGCGCGCCAGCAGGAACTGCTGAGCGCCCGCTGCCACGGCCGCGAGGAGCTGCGCGCGATGGCGACGGCGCTGCTCGCCGCGGCGGGCCGCGACGACGACTTCCTGGCGCGCCCGCTGCTGGCGGCCCCGGCCACCGAATACCTGGCGCCGGGCACCATGTGCGGGCCCTACCGCATCGAGCAGCTGCTCGGCGAAGGTGGCTTCAGCGAGGTCTACCGCGCGAGCCAGCAGCACCCCTTCGTGCGCACCGTGGCGCTGAAGCTGCTGAAGCCCGGCATGGACTCGCGCGCCGTGCTGCAGCGCTTCGCGCTCGAACGGCGCACGCTGGCGCGGCTCGAACATCCCGGCATCGCGCGCATCCTCGACGCCGGTGCGGTGGCGAGCGGGCGGCCGTTCGTCGTCATGGAGTTCGTCGCCGGCGCCACGCTGGTGCGCTACGCCACCGAGCACCAGCTCGACGTGCGCGCGCGGCTGCAGCTGTTCCTGCAGATCGGCGCCGCGGTGGCGCACGCCCACCAGCGCGGCGTCATCCACCGCGACCTGAAGCCGGCGAACCTGATGGTCGCGGTCGCCGACGGTGTGCCACAGGCGAAGGTCATCGACTTCGGCATCGCCAAGGTGCTGCAGGACGATCGCGCGGCGGACGACGATGGCGGGCGGAATGCCGAGAACGAACGCACCGCGGCCGGCCTCGTGCTCGGCACGCCCGCCTACTGCAGTCCCGAGCAACACCGCGGCGACGTCGGCGACGTCGACGTGCGCACCGACGTGTTCGCCCTCGGCGCCGTGCTCGCCGAACTGGTCACCGGCCAGCGGCCGGCCCCGATGGCTCCGCTGCCGACGCCGTGGCCCGGCCACGCGCCGCGCGAGCTCGGCTGGATCGCCGCCATGGCGACCGCGACCGCACGCGAACGGCGCTACGCCGACGTGCCGTCGCTGCTGGCCGACGTGCAGGCGTTCCTCGCCGGCAAGGCGCTGGCCGCCGGCCCGCCGACGCGGCGCTACCGCGCGGCCGCGTTCGTGCGCGCGCACCGCGGCGCGCTGGCGGTCGCCGGCACCGTGCTGCTCGCCGTGCTCGGCGGCGGCACCGCCGCGGTGGTCGGCTTCGTGCGCGCCGAACGTGCGCGCGTCGTGGCCGAACAGGCGCAGCGCGAGAGCGACGCGACCGCCGACTACCTCGAACGCCTGATCGCCGAGGTGGTGCCGGGCAAGGCCGGCCGCGACGTCAAGCTCGTCGACCTGCTGGCGCAGAGCGGCCCGCTGCTGCAGCGCGCCGAAGGCAACGCCGACGTCGCCGCGCGGCTGCGCACCGTCGTCGGCCGCGCCTACGAAGCGCTCGGCGACTTCGCCGCCGCCGAGCCGCACCTGCGTGCTGCGCTGCAGTCGTACGAACAGCGCCACGGCCCGCACGACTGGCGCACGATCCAGACCGGCCTCGACCTGGTGTCGCTGCTGCAGCGCCGCGGCCAGCTCGATGCCGCGGCGCCGATGCTCGCCGACTTCGCCGCGCGCGCCATCGCCGCCCGCGGCGCCGACCATCCGCGCGCCCGCGCGGTCGTCGACCTGCAGGCGAAGCTGGCGTTCGACCGCGGGCGCCCGGCCGAAGCGGAAGCGCCGCTGCGGGCCCTGCTGGCGCTCGACGAAGCCGACGGCCGCACCGACCAGGTGGTGCGCACGCTCGGCAACCTGGCGCAGGTGCTGCTCGCCCGCCGCGCCGTCGACGAAGCCGAGGCGCTGGCGGCCCGCGCGACGACGATGGCGCGCGACACCTACGGCGACGCGAACCCGCTGACGATCAGCGCCGTGCGCAAGCAGGCCACGGTCGCCAGCAGCCGCGGCGACCAGGCGGCGGCGATCGCGCTGCTGGCCGAAGTGCTGCCGCGGGCGAAGCAGGTGTTCGGCGGCGAGCACGCCGAGACGCTCGGCATCACCAACTCGCTGGCGTTCGCGCACCAGCTGCGCGGCGAACTGGCGGCGGCGCGCGCGCTCTACGACGCGCTGCTGCCGGCGCAGGAACGCCAGCTCGCCCCGTTGCACCCGCAGGCGCTGATGGCGCGGCAGAACTGCGGCACCCTGCTGTTCGAGCTCGGCGAGTTCGCGGCGGCGGAGACGATGCTGCGCGACGCGCACGCGCGCTT
>JBILEY010000030.1:0-23234 GCA_044351865.1 Planctomycetota bacterium
CGGATCTGCGGGTGGCTCTCGAGCGCCGCTTCGACCTCGCCGAGCTCGATGCGGAAGCCGCGGATCTTCACCTGGCCGTCCATGCGCCCGAAGAAGCGGATCACGCCGTCGCCCGGATCCATCGCCAGGTCGCCCGAGCGGTAGATGCGCAGCGTCGGGTCCCACGGCGCTTGCACGAACTTCTCGGCGGTGAGCTCCGGACGGTTCCAGTAGCCCAGCGCGAGGCCGCGCCCGCTGATGACGAGTTCGCCCTGCACGCCGGCGTCGACCGGGTTCAGGTTCTCGTCGACGATGTAGATCTGCGTGCCGTGGACCGCGGGGCCGATCGGCAGCGCCTGGCCGCTGTCGAGGTCGGCGCGCGTCACCGTGTGCGCGTTGGTGACGTTGCTCTCGGTCGGGCCGTAGCCGTTGATCACCGTGCAGCCCGGGCAGGCGTCGACGACCTTGCGCACGTGCACCGGCGACACGATGTCGCCGCCGACGATCACCTGCTGCACCTTCTCGAACACCTGCGGCCGCATGTCGGCGACGGCGTGGAACAGGCCCGAGGTCAGCCACAGCGTGTTGACGCCGTGCCCGGCGATCGAGTCGGCGAGCTGGCCGAGCGACAGTGCACCGTCCGGCGGGATCACCACGCAGCCGCCGTGCAACAGCGCTGCGAAGATGTCGATGATCGAGGTGTCGAACGCGAACGCCGACGAGTGCAGCGTCACGGTGTCCGGCGACAACTTCAGCCAGAAGTTGTCGATCAGCATGCGGATCACGGAGCGGTGCGGCAGCACGACGCCCTTCGGCTTGCCGGTCGTGCCCGACGTGAACATCACGTAGCACATCGACGCGCCGGTGACCGCCGCCGGCTGCGGCGTGCCGGCTTCGCGCGGGAACTCGCGGAACGGGATCGTCGGCACGCCGGCCGCGGTGACCGGCTCGCACTCGCCGAGCAGCACCTTGACCGACGTGTCCTGCGCCATGAACGCGAGGCGGTCGGGCGGCAGCGTCGTGTCGAACGGCACGTAGCCAGCACCGGCCTTGAGCGCGCCGAGCACGGCGACGATCAGGTCGAGCGCGCGCCGCGACGAGATGCCGACGAGGTCGCCGCTCTTCACGCCCTTCTGCTGCAGCAGCGCCGCCAGCGCGTCGGAGCGCTGATCGAGCATGCGGTAGTCCATCGTCTCGCTGCCAAAGCGCAGCGCCGTGCGCGTCGGGAACTTCGCGACCATGCGCGCGAAGTGCTCGGTCACCGTCTGCGGGCCGTTGGCCCCCGGATCGTCGTGCGAGCCACTCGCCGGCTTGATGACCCCGGTCAGGAAGCGGCCGGCGTCGGCGAGTGCCGTCTGCGGTGCGTTCGCCAGGCCCTTCAGCAGGCGGCGGAAGCGCGCCACGTGACCCGCCATCGTGTTCTTCGCGAACAGGTCGGCGTTGTAGCTCCAGAACAGGTGCACACGGCCGGCTTCGTCGAGCAGGTTGACGAACAGTTCGAAGTGCTCGTGGCCGCGCGGATTCATCGCGAACGACGACTGCAGCCCTGCGAACCGCAACCCGGCGATGTCGGTCAGGTTGTCGATGTTGAAGATCACCGGCACCAGCGCCACGCGCGACGGATCGCGGTGGAGGCGCAGCTCGCGCACCAGCGAGCCGTAGGTGAAGTTGCCGTGGTCGAGCGACGCGACCAGATCGCCGCGCGACTGCCGCACGAAGTCGGCGAACGTCTGCGTCGGCGCGATCGTGGTCTTGATCGGCAGGAAGTTGACGCAGTGGCCGACGACGCCGTCGAGGTCGTGCGCCAGCTGGCCCGACGACGGCAGGCCGATGACGACGTCCTTGTTGCCGGTCAAGCGGCCGAGGTAGAGCTGGAACGCCGCGAACACGACGTTCGCCAGCGACGCGCCCAGCGACTTCGCCAGCGCGCGCAGGTCGCTTTCGAGCGTCGCATCGAGCACGTCGTCGAGCCGCGACGCGCGCGTCGTCTTCACCGGCGGCCGCACGTGGTCGGCCGGCAGTTCCATCGCCGGCGCACCAGCGGCGAAGCGCGACAGCCAGAACGCCTTGTGCTTCGCAGCGTCGGGGCCTTGCTGCCAGGCGTGCTCGGCGGCGACGAAGTCGCTGATGCCGACCGGCGGCTTCAGCTTCGCCGGCTGGCCACTGCGCGCTGCCTCGAGCAGCGCGTGGAAGTCGCGCATCAGCACGCCGGTCGACCAGCCGTCGCAGACGGCGTGGTGCACGACGAACAGGATCTCGCGCGTGTCCGCACTCTTCGTGATCAGCGTGGCGCGGAACACCGGACCGTGCAGCAGGTCGAACGGCGCTTCGACGGCGCGTTCGTGCAGCTGCGCCAGCCGTTCGCGCTGCGCCTTGCCGTCGAGTGCCTGCAGGTCCTCGACCTGCAGCGTCACGGTGGCATCGCGGCGGATCACCAGCGACAGGCCGTCCGGCGCGAACACGCTGCGCAGGCTCTCGTGCCGCGCGACCAGCGCCGCGAGGGCGCGTTCGATCGGCGCCTGCTCGAGCGGGCCGGTGAGATGCAGGCTGAACGACAGGTTGTAGGCGCGGCTGACGCCCGGATCGATCAGGATGGCGCCGAAGACTTCGCGCTGCGCCTCGGTCGACGCGCAGGTCTTCGTCTCAGGGCCGCTCGCGGCGGGCTGCAGCGGCGCGGTGGCGACGGTCGCGTTCGTGGCCGCAGCGTTCGCAGCGTTCGTCGCCGCCGGTTCCGCCTTCGCGGCGGCCAGCAGCTCCGGCCGCTTCTCGGCGACCTTCGCCGCCAGCGCGCGCACCGTCGGTCCTTCGAACAACGTCGCCAGCGGCAGGTCGACGCCGAGCTGCTTGCGCACACGGCCGAGCATGCGCACGGCGTTGAGCGAGTGGCCACCGAGCGCGAAGAAGTCGTCGCTGCGGCCGACCGCCGGCACGCCGAGCAGTTCGGCCCACAGGTCGGCGAGCTGCTGCTCGACCGGGTTGGTCGGCGCTTCGATCGTGCGCGCGCCGTCGGCGGCGGCGTCCTTCTTCTGCACCTTTGGCCCACTGTCGGCGATGGCCAGGCGCACGCGGTCGAGCGACACCGACGACACCACGAGGTGGCGCCCGGGTGCCGACAACGCGCGCGCGAACACCGCCGGCGCTTCGTCGGCGCGGATGCCGCGCGCCAGCAGCAGGTCCGTCAGGCGCGCTTCGCTCTGCGCCGGCGCCTGCGACAGCAGGCTCTGCGGCAGTGCGCGCATCGACAGGTGCTCGAGCACGGCGACCAGCTGGCCCTTGTTGTCGAGCAGCACGACGTCGAACGACACCATGCGACCCGGCGTGTCGGCGACGACGACGGCGCGGCTGCGCAGTTCGGCCGGCAGCGGCTGCAGCAGGCGGATGCGCTCGACGCTGATCGGCGCGTAGACGAGCGGCTCGTTGCGATCGACCAGCAGGTCGAGGCCGATCGTCGCCGCCATGTCGAGCAGGGCCGGGTGCGCGCGGAACTGCGCGATGTCGCCGACGAACTGATCCGGCAGCGCGAACTCGCCTTCGACGACGCCGTCGCCGCGATGCAGCGCACCGACGTTCTGCCAGCGTGGGCCGAAGCCGAGCTTCTCAGCCTGCGGGGCGCGGCCGCTGCGCGGCGACGCCACGAGCGGCGCGTTCGCCACCTTGCCGAACGACGCCGGCAGCGCGGTGTCGGCAGCGGTGGTGACGACGAGCCGCGCCCGCGCGTGCTCGATCGCTTCGGCGGCAGCACCGACCTTGCTGTCGACGGCGAACTCGTAGCCGCCGGCCATGGGCTTGCAGCGCACGGTGACGAGGCGCGGCAGGCCCTCCGCGAACAGCATCGGCTGCTGCAGCGACAGCGACTGGATCTCGATCGACTTGCCGGGCGCCAACGCTGCAGCGCAGGCCGCCGCCAGTTCGACGTAGGCGGTGCCGGGCAGCACCGGCTGGTCGCCGACGATGTGCTCGCCGACGCACCAATCGGTCGCCGGGTCGAAGCGCCGCGTCCAGCAGACCTCGCCCGCCGGATCGTCGCTGCGCGCGCCGAGCAGCGGATGCCCGCCGTTCGCCGCGTGGCTGCTGCCGGTGCCGTAGGCGCGTTCGGCCATGCCGAGGTCGCGCCACACGCCCCACGCCAGCACCAGGCCGTCGGCCCGGCTGTGCGCGATCGCTTCGAGCGCGCTGTTGGCGGCGATGTAGTCGCTCTGGCCCGCCGGCGCGATCGTCACCGACGACGACGAGAACACGGCGAACACGTCGAGCTGGCCCTCGGGCAGCAGCGCCGCGAGGTTCTGCGCACCGGTCGCTTTCGGCGCCAGCACCGCATGCGCCTGTTCGCGCGTCTTCAACGCGATCGGTGCGTCGTCGATGGTGCCGGCGGCATGGAACACGCCGTGGATCGCCCCGAACGCGCTGCGCACGTCGGCGAGAGCCCTGGCCAGCGCTTCGCGGTCGGCGACGTCGGCGGCGACGAAGCGAACCTCGCCGCCACTTCGCTGGGCCAGTTCCTGCAGCGCCGCATCGTGGCGCGCGCTGCGCGACAGCACGGCGACCTTCGCCTTGGCGCGCGTCAGCAGGTACTCGCACAGGGCGCGGCCGATGCCGCCGTTGCCGCCGGTGACCACGTAGGAGCCCTGTTCGCGCAGGCGCGTCGGCAGTCCAGCCGGTGCGGCCACCGGCGTGCGCGCACGCCGCGGGTGGAAGCGACGACCAGCGCGCCAGGCGACGCGACCGGTCGGCGTGCCGTTGGCGAGCGCTTCGTCGAGCACACGCGCCGCGGCGTCGGCGACCGGATCGTTCGCCCCGACGTCGACCAGCACGGCCTCGAGTCCCGGCAGTTCGCGCGGCGCCACCGCAACGAGGCCGAACAGGGCCGCCGCCGCCGGCTGCTGCACCAGCTGGCTTTCGACCGGCGCCGAACCGCGCGCGACGAACACCAGCCGCGGCATCGTCTTCGGGTCCGCCGCCTGGATGCCGCGCACCAGCGCGAAGCCGGCGTCGAACAGGTCCGACGCCGCGGCTCCCGCACGCAGCGCGCCGCAGTGCACGATGCGCTCGGGCACCCCGCCGAGGGCGGCGAACAGCGCTTCGTGGTCCTCGATCGAATCGGGGCGCAGCGTGTAGCCGTCGCCGTGCTTGCCGAACGCGGCGCCCGAGCGCGCGACGACCGGCTGCTTGCCGCCGGCCTGCAGCACCTTCTGCACCGCCGTCGCCAGCGCGTCGTCGTTCGCCAGCACGAGCCAGCTGGCCGGCGCCTTCGCGGCCGCCGACGGCAGCGGGGCCTCGACCCACGCGACGGTCTCGAACCACTGGTCGAGCTCCGGCAGGCGCTCGATCGCGACCTTCTTCTCGCCGGTCGCGGCGTCGACCGAGATCACGCCGCGGCCCGGCTCGATCCAGTGCCGCTGCTTCTCGAAGCCGTAGGTCGGCAGCGACACGCGGCGGCCACCACTCGGCAGCTTGCGCCAGTCGATGGCGACGCCGTGCGTCCACAAGGCGCCGAACGCGGTCCAGAACACCCCGAGGTCGTCGGCGACTTCGTTCGGCTTGCGCGCCGAGTAGACGACGGCCTTCGCCTTGTGCGCGGCCTTCGCCATCTGCACCAACGGGCCGAGCGACTGGCCGGGGCCGACCTCGAGCACGATGCGGTTCTGCTTCTGCAGCGCCACGCCGACGGCCTGCGTGAAGCGCACGGTGTGGCGCAGGTGGCGCACCCAGTAGTCGGCCGAAGCGAAGTCGTCGCCCTGGCCCAGGTCGCCGCGCAGCGACGAGACCATCTCGACCTTCGGCGCCTGGAAGCGCACGCCGGCGAAACCGGCGCGGAACGCTTCGAGCTGGCCGTCGAGCACACGGCTGTGCGCGGCGACGTCGATGCGGATGCGCTTGCACTCGTGGTCGGTGCCGAGCAGCCGCTTCTCCAGCGCTTCGATCGCCTCGGTCGTGCCCGACACCACGCTCGCTTCCGGCGCGTTCAGCGCCGCGATGTCGAGCGCGTCGCCGATCAGCGAACGCACGACCTCTTCGCTCGCCGGCACCGTGGTCATCGCCCCCGCCGGCGCCTGATCCATGACGCGGCCGCGCAGCGTGACGATGCGCATCGCGTCGGCGACCGACAGCACGCCGGCGACGCAAGCGCCCGCGTACTCGCCGACGCTGTGCGCGAGGATCAGGTCCGGCACGACGCCGAGGCTCTCCCACAGCTTCGCGTAGGCGTACTCGAGCACGAACAACGCCGGGATCGCGTAGGTCGAACGGCCGATCTTCTGCCGCGCCTCGATGTCGGTGAACGGGCGCTCGAACATCATCGTGCGCAGGTCGGCCGGCGCGTCCTTCGGCAGCGCCGCGAAGCACTGCTCGACCGCCGCCGCGAACACCGGCGACTGCTGCAGCATGTCGACGCCGGCCCCCGGGTACTGGGCACCGCCACCCGGGAACAGGAACACGATCTCCGGCGCCTTGCTGCCGGCGGTGCCTTCGTGCACCAGGGACGGCGCCTGGCCGGCCATCACTGCGCGCAGTTCGTCGTGCGAACGCGCCGCGACCACGAGTCGTTCGTCGAACGTGCGGCGACCTTGCTGCAGCGTGAACGCGATGTCGCCGAGTGCCGGTAGCTCGCCGTCGGCGAGGAACTGCGGCCACTTCGCCCGCGTGTTCTGCAGCGACGTGCGCGTGCGCGCCGACAGCGGGAACAGGCGCCACGTGGGCTTCGGGTCGACCGGGGCCGGCGTGCGCAGCGGCGCCTCCTCGACGATCATGTGCGCGTTGGTGCCACCGACGCCGAGCGAGTTGATCGCGGCGCGGCGCGGCGTGCTGCCGCGCGGCCAGTCGCGCGCCTTGTCGACGACGAAGAACGGACCGTTCTGCCAGTCGAAGCGCTTGTTCGGCGTCTTGCAGTGCAGGCTCGGCGGGATGCGCCCGCGGCGCAGCGCCTCGGTGACCTTGATCAGGCTGGCGGTGCCGGCCGCGGTGTCGAGGTGGCCGATGTTGGACTTCACCGAGCCGATGCCGCAGAAACGCTTGCCGCCCGGCCCGTAGGCCTGCGTCAGCGCCGTCAGTTCGATCGGATCGCCGATCGGCGTGCCGGTGCCGTGCGCCTCGAGGTAGCTGACCGTCTGCGGCTCGACGTTCGCGAGCGTCAGCGCGGTCGCCGCCGCCGCCGCCTGGCCGTCGACCGAAGGCGCCAGGTAGCCGGCCTTGCTGGCGCCGTCGTTGTTGATCGCCGAGCCGAGGATCACGGCCTTGACGTCGTCGCCGTCGTCGAGCGCGTCCTGCAGGCGGCGCAGCACGACGATGCCGGTGCCCGAACCGAACACGGTGCCTTCGCTGCCGTCGTCGAACGCCTTGCACAGGCCGTCCGGCGACAGGATCTCGCCTTCGGCGTAGTGGTAGCCGACGCGGTGCGGCAGCTCGATGGTGACGCCGCCGGCGATCGCCATGTCGCACTCGCCCGACAGCAGCGACTGCACCGCCATGTGCACGGCGACGAGGCCGGTCGAGCACGCCGTCTGCACCGCCACCGACGGGCCGGTCAGGTTCAACAGGTAGGACAGCCGCGTCGGCAGGAAGTCCTTGTCGTTGCCGGTGTGGCGCAGCAGGAAGAGGCCGATCTCCTTCACCAGCTGCGGGTTGCTCAGCAGGTTGTACGGCAGGTAGGCCTGCATGCCGGAGCCGGCGAACACGCCGATCAGCCCCGGGAAGTCCTTCGGCATGTGGCCGGCGTCCTCGAGCGCTTCCCAGGCGCACTCGAGGAAGTGGCGGTGCTGCGGGTCGAGGATCGACGCCTCCTTCGGCGAGAAGCCGAAGAAGCCGGCGTCGAAGCACTCCATGTCGGGCAGGACGTTGGCGACCTTGACGTAGTTCGGGTCGAGCAGCGCGTCGCGCGCGACGCCGGCGGCCAGCAGTTCTTCGTCGGTCAGCGGCGTCGTGGCGACGCGGCCCTCGGCCAGCAGGCGCCAGAACTCCGCGACGTTGCGGGCCGCGGGAAAGCGGCCGGCGCGGCCGACGATGGCGATCTTGCTCGACGATGACGACGCTTCGGTCATGTTCGTTCCTGCGCAGGCACGGACGTCGCACCACGGCCCAACTCGGCGACCGCTGCCACGTGCCCGAGCAACCGGAGGCCGCCAGCGAAGTGGCACGGCCTTTCGAGATTCACGGCAGAAGGTAAAGGTAAGCGGGCGCCGGTGTGGTTGCGAGACGCGACCGCCCCCGCACCTCCGGTCCAGCCCCCGGCATCGGCTCGAACGACTCGAGGACTCCAGGCGGCGCGGCAGGCCCGGCCGCAACGGCACTACCGCGATACGCGGCTGCCCCTACTTCGCGTTCCAGTAGCGCAGCACGAAGGCCGGCGGCACGTTGCGCACGATCGGCCCGATGCGTTCGAAGCCGTCGAAGCGCTCCGCCATGATCGCGCGGAAGCGGCGCGCGGCCCGCAGGCCATAGGCGTGTACGTACTGGAACGTGCGGAAGTCGCCGCTGCTGCCCTTCAGCGCCCAGACGATGCCTTCGATGATGCTGTCCTGCACCTTCGGCGGCAGGCTGGCGAACGGCAGCCCCGAGAGGATGCGCGCCGGCTTCGGCAGGCCGCGCGCAGCGAGGATCTCCTGCAGGTCGCCGGCCGAACCGAGATGGAAGTCCATCGTCGGGAAGCGCTCGGTCAGCAGCTTGTGGAAGCGCGGGTCGAGCTCGATGCCGAGGTAGCGCGCGTGCTTGGGCAACAGCTGGCGGATCACTTGGGTCGCCGGACCGGTGCCCGGTCCATACTCGACGGCCAGTTCGCCGGGCGCCAGGTCGAGATGGCCGACCATCGCCCGCGACAGGTAGCGCGAGCTCGGCAGCACCGCGCCGACCGACATCGGGTTGCGGAGGAACCGGCCGAAGAACCCGAGGCCGTCGCGCAGCGGCCGCTGGCGGCTGGTCGGTTCGCTTGCGCGCGTCGACGAATCCACGCCGGCAGGATGCCGCAGCGGGCGAGGGGGCACAAGCGCGAAGGTCCGCAGCTCGCAGGTGCTCTCGGCGATGCCCCCGCACCACGAACCCGGGGACCTGCTCCGATCAGTCGGTGACGGCGTCGCCCCGAACGACCACGCGCCCGGCTACGACCTTGGCCGAACACAGCAGGCGGCAATCGCCGGTCAGGCCCATGCGATCGAGCGTGCCGCGCTCGTGCGCCGAAGGCGATTCGAGGCAGCCGGCGGGCGCGTCGAGCCGCGCCGCGTCGGTGCCGCACATGCCGCGGCGGCAGCCGGTCGGCCAGTCGACACCAGCCATGCCGGCGGCGGCCAACAGCGTGGTGCCGGGCTGCACGAACACGCTTTTGCCGGCCGCGGCGAACTGCACCTCGACGAGGTCCATGCCCCGTGCATACAGCCGCCCGGAGCGCGATCAAGCGCGCGGCCGGCCACGGCTCACTTGCCGCCGGCCTTCTCCTTGGCCTTCGTCTCGTACTCCTTCAGCGTGCCTTCGAACTCGGCCTTCGCGTCGGCGGCCTCGTCCGGGATCTGCTTCACCGCTTCCTTCTGCACGGCGATCGCCTGCTCCCACTCGCCCTTGCACGCATGCACGCGGGCCAGCGTGTCGAGGATCGACGGATCCTTGCGCTCGGTGAGCTCGACCGCCTTCGCCGCCGCCTTCATCGCGAACTCGAGGTTCGGCTTCTTGCAGTCGCCCTTCGGATCGACGATCGGCCACGCGAGCCCGTTCAGCGTCATCGGGTTCTTGGCCGCGACCGCGCGCGCGAACACGCGTTCCCCGATCGGCCACGCCAGCGTCGGGTCGTCGGCGGAGATCAGGAAGCCGAACATGTTCTCCTCCACCATCTCGGTGAGGAACGGGTAGTCCTTGCACAGCGCCTCGCACTCCTCGATCCCCTTGCTCGGCTTGATCGCCGCGGCGAAGTAGACGCGCTTCATGCGCTTCTCGATCGACTCCGGCCGCTCGGCCAGCGCCTTCACGTCGACCTTGCCGGCGAGCACGTCGGGCAGGATCGCGTCGAGCCACATCGGGTGCCCGATCCAGGCGATGGTGCCGGTCTTGTCGACGACGAAACAGCACGGGATGCCGTCCTGACCGGCGGCCTCGAACCACGCCTTGCTGGTCTTGCCGGCGTCGTCCCAGGCGACCGTGTAGGCCATGGTGTCGCCCTTCTCCTTGACCATCGCCTCGACGTCGGCGAGCGAGTTGTGGTCGTCCTCGCTGGTGACGCCGATCACGGTGACGGCGCCCTTGTGCTTCTTCTGCACCTCGCTCAGGTGCGGCATGCCGGCGATGCACGGGCCGCACCACGTCGCCCAGAACTCGACCACGTAGACGTGGTCCTTCTTCAGCTCGGTGACGGCGTCGCCCTTGACCCACTTGGCGATCGACAGCGCGGGCGCCGGCTTGCCGGCGACGAGTTCCTGCGCGGTCAGGGTGGTGGACAACGGGGCGAGGGACAGCGCTGCGAGCAGCGCGAACGACGGCGAGAACGGACGCATGCGTGACTCTCCTTGGAGGGATGGCCGAGCATTCTGCGGCGGTGCTGACGGCGAGCAAGCGGAGGCAAGCTTTCCCACCCGCCGGTGGCGCCCGCCCGACGACGACCGCAACATGCCCGCCCCATGCAGCTCGAAACGATCGACTGGATCCTGATCGTCGGCTACTTCGTGCTGAGCCTCGGCATCGGCCTGTGGTTCACCAACCGCGCCGGCGAGAGCTACGTCGAGTACTTCGCCTCGGGCCGCAGCCTGCCGTGGTGGATCGCCGGCACGTCGATGGTCGCGACCACGTTCGCCGCCGACACGCCGCTCGCGGTCACCGGCCTGATCGCCAAGAACGGCCTCGCCGGCAACTGGTTCTGGTGGGCCTGGGCGTTCGGCGGGATGTTGACGGTGTTCGTCTTCGCCAAGCTGTGGCGCCGCGCTGAAGTGCTGACCGACGTCGAGCTCATCGAACAGCGCTACGCCGGCCCGCCGGCCGCGGTGCTGCGCGGCTTCCGCGCCTTCTACATCGCCGTGGTGATGAACTCGATCATCATCGGCTGGGTGACGAAGGCGATGGCGACGGTGCTGAAGCAGACCGTGCTCTACGACCCGAACGTGGTCGCGGGCGCGGCCAGCACCGGCACCGGCTCCGACTTCTGGCTGGTGGCGATCATGCTCGCAGTCACCGGCGCCTACTCGGTGCTGAGCGGCATGTGGGGCGTCGCCATCACCGACGTCGTGCAGTTCGTGCTGGCGATGGTCGGCTGCACCGCGCTCGCGTTCGTCGCCGTGGACCACGTCGGCGGCCTCGACGCGCTGGCGACGAAGGCCGCGGCGGCGTTCCCCGGCGACGGCGACCCGCTCGCGTTCGTGCCCGACTTCTCGGCGTCCGGCGGCGAACTGACGCTCGGCGTGTTCCTCGTGCTCGTGCTCACGCAATGGTGGGCGACGTGGTACCCGGGCGCCGAGCCCGGCGGCGGCGGCTACATCGTGCAGCGCATGGCGTCGTGCCGCGACGAAGGGCACGCGGTGAAGGCGACGCTGCTGTTCCAGCTGGCCCACTACTGCCTCCGGCCGTGGCCGTGGATCCTGGTCGCGTTCGCCGCGATCGTCATGCACCCCGACCTGCTGACCAGCAAGGACCCCGGCGCCGGCTTCCCGCAGGTGATCCGCGAACTCGCGCCCGCCGGCCTGCGCGGCCTGATGCTGGTGACGTTCGCGGCCGCGTTCATGTCGACGATCAGCACGCAGATGAACTGGGGCGCCAGCTACCTGGTCAACGACCTCTACAAGCGCTTCGTCGCCCCGGACGCCGACGACCGGCAGCTGCTGCGCATGTCGCGCCTCGCGTCGTTCGTCGTGCTGCTGCTCGGCGGTTTCGTCGCCTGGCTGATGGTGACGCAGGACATCTCGGTCGACACCGCCTGGGCGTTCCTCGCCGCACTGGGTGCCGGCGTCGGCGGCGTGTTCCTGCTGCGCTGGTTCTGGTGGCGCATCAACGTCTGGAGCGAACTGGTCGCGATGTTCGGCTCGCTGCTGGTGTTCGTGATCGTCTGGCTGTGGCAGGGGTCGATCGAACCGGCGACGGAACGCATGCGCGGCGAGTACCAGAGCCTGCTGGTGGCGCTCGGCTCGCTCGCCCTGTGGCTCACCGCGACGCTGCTGACCCGCCCCGAACCGCGCGACCACCTCGTCGCCTTCTACCGCCGCATCCGCCCCGACGGCCCGGGCTGGCGGCCGATCGCCGCCCTCGCCCCGGACGCGCGCCCGGACGGCGACCTCGGCCGCAGCCTGCTCTGCGCAGTGCTCGGTACCACCGTGGTCTGGCTGACCCTACCCGGGCTCGGCGGCCTGATCTTCGGCAACTGGGGCACCGCCGCCGGCTGCCTCGGCGGCGCCGCCGTCGCCGGCATGGTGCTGCTGCGCCTCGCCCAACGTCCCACTGCACCGAGCACGAACGCGCGCTAGGATCCCGCGCCTCCACTCCTCGCGGCATGAACAACCACGGCGACACCGACTTCAGCCGCACGGTCTATTCCGTGCCGAGCAAGAAGCCCGGCACGGGCAGCTTGCACCGCCTGCCGGTGCTGGTCGTGATGCGCGGCAGCCAGGTCGGCCGCCGCTACCTGCTGAACGAAAGCGGCCTCGTGCTCGGCCGCCGTCCCGACCGCGCGCAGCTGGTGGTGCCCGGCGACGCGCAGATCTCGAGCATGCACTGCCGCTTCGAACGCAGCCCGCAGACCGAAGCGTGGCAGGTCGTCGACCTCGGCTCGACCAATGGCACCGTCGTCGGCACCAACCGCGTCGCCACGCATTCGCTGGTCGACGGCGATCGCCTGCTGGTCGGCGAGACGATGCTGAAGTTCACCTACCACGACGAGATCGAAGAAGAGTTCCACCAGGCGGTGGACCACCTGATGAACATCGACGACCTGACCGGCCTGCCGGTGCAGCGCGTGTTCCAGGTGCGCTTCCAGGAAGCACTCGCCCTCTGCACGCGCCAGCAGCGCCCGATGGTCGTCTACATGATGGACATGGACGGGCTGAAGCGCATGAACGACAGCCACGGCCACCTGGTCGGCGCCAATGCGATCGCCACCGTCGGCCGCCGCCTCGGCGCGATCGTCCACGAGCACAAGGGCGTGGTCAGCCGCTTCGGCGGCGACGAGTTCTCGGCCTTCGTGCCGAACGCGGACCGCGAGCAGGCGCTGGCGATCGGCGAACAGATGCGCGCCTGTGTCATCGGCGAGCCGATCACGCGCGACACGATCACGGTCAATCCGTCGATCTCGATCGGGCTGGCGCTGCACCCGCTGCACGGCGTGCTGATGGAGCAGCTGACGCGCCACGCCGACGAAGCGCTCTACCGCGCCAAGGCCGCGGGGCGCAATCGCGTCAGTGAATAGGCGGGTTCGCCGCCACCCCGAGCAGCGCGCCGTTCCCGCGAACAGGCGCGTTCACAAGAAGAGCCGGTGCTGGCGGAAGCGCGCTTCGATGCCGCTCTCGCTGTCGACGCTGCGCGGGCGCAGGTCGCCGCACAGCTGCAGCAGGCGATCGACGAGCCGCTGCACGGCGCGCGACGTCGGCGCTTCGGGATCGGTCGCGACCAACGGCAACTGGCCGAGGCGCTGCTGCATGACCGCGTCGTCGTCCGGCACTTCGCCGAGGTAGTGCAGCTGCACGCCGACGTGCTGGCGCGCGACCTCGGTCAGGCGCTGGAACGCGAGCTCGCCGCGGCCGGGCTGGTTGACGCGGTTGACGACGACCAGGAAGCGCGCGCGCTCGTTCAGCTGCGCCACGACCTTGACCACGGCATAGGCGTCGACGAGGGCAGCGATCTCGGGCTGGGTGACGAGCACGATCCAGTCGGCGCCGAGCATGGTCAGCACCGTCGCCGGCGCGATGCCGGCGCCGAGGTCGAGCAGCAGCACCTCTTCGCGCGCGGCGAGGCCGCCGAGTTCCTTGGCGAACGCGATCAGGTCCTTGTCGCTGGGGTTCGCCATGCGGCGCACGCCCGAGGCGCCGGGCAACAGGCGCGGGCCGCACGGCGAGGTGACCAGCACCTGGTCGACGGTGGCCTGGTGCGCGAGCAGTTGCTGCAGGGTCAGCGTCGGCTTGACGCCGAGCAGCAGGTGGTCGGCGGCGAGGCCGAAGTCGCAGTCGACGAGCACGCTGCGGCGCAGGCGGTGCAGCAGCACGGCGAGCGAGGTGGCGAGGAACGACTTGCCGGTGCCGCCCTTGCCGCTGGCGATCGCGATCGAGATCGCTTCCTGCCGCGCGACCGGGGTGCCGCGCAGGCCGTCGAACAGCCGCCCGAACAGACCCTTGCCGCGCGGGCCGAGGGCCCCTTTCGGATCGGGCTGTCGTTGTTGGGCGGAACCGTCCATGGCGTGCGTTCGCGACCGTGCGGGATCGGGGCGATCCTGGCGCCCCCTACGCAGTGTCGCAGACGCGCGGGCGGGAACGGAGCGCATTTTCCGCAACCGCCCGACGGGACCAGCCCTCACTTCGGCGCCGGCAGCAGTTCCTTCGCCCAGCGGATCGGCACGCCGAGGTTGCTGCCGACGAACACGCGCATGATCGCGAAGTTGACCGCGACGACCTGCCCTTCGCCGTCGAACACCGGGCCGCCCGAGCCGCCGTGCGTCGTCGGCGCGTCGTAGGTGATGACGCGCTCCTGCACGTTGCTGAGCACGCCCTGCGTGATGATCGGCACGATCTGGTCGGTCGCGGCGAGCTCGGCGATCACCTCCGTCATCGACGCATCGCGCTGCTGCAGCACATCGACCAGCGTGCTGTCGGCGCGCGCCAGCATCGCCGCGATGCCCGGTCGGGTAGCCGCCGCAGCCACGCAGGAAAGTCGCCGGCGGCCATTTCACCGCCCTCGCTTCGATGCCGGCGTTTGCATCTTGGGCAGTGCCTTGTGCCTGCGGGCCTCGAACGCC
The DNA here is from genome assembly GCA_044351865.1 of Planctomycetota bacterium. Classification (GTDB taxonomy): domain Bacteria; phylum Planctomycetota; class UBA1135; order UBA1135; family UBA2386; genus UBA2386. The sequence continues at coordinate 14,876 of JBILEY010000030.1, forward strand.
TCGCGCTGCTTGGCCATCTCGATCTCGAGCGACTTGGGGTCTGGCAGCTTGGTGCGGTAGTCGGCAGCGAGCATTCGGTTGGCGATGCCTTCGAGTGCGTACTCGGCCACCTGCTCGCCCTTGCTGGCGCAGAGGATGAGGCCCACGGGCGGGTTCTCGCCGGGGTGAGTCCAGTGACGCTTGGCGTAGTTCAGGTACACGTTCATCTGCCCGACGTCGGCGTGCGTGAACTTGTCGAGCTTCAGGTCGATGATGACCAGGCACCGGAGGCGCCGGTGGTAGAGCACGAGGTCGACGCGGAACCAGACGTCGTCGAGCCGCAGCCGCTTCTGCCGGCCGACGAAGGCGAAGTCGCCGCCGAGCTCGAGCAGGAAGGACTCGAGGTGCCGGATGAGGGCTTCCTCGAGATCGCTCTCGGAGTACTCGTCCTTCAGGTCCAGGAACTCGAGCAGCATCGGGTCCTTGATCTCCTCTGCCGGCGACACTGCGTCGCCATCCTCTCGCCGCTCGCCCTTTCGCAGCATCGCCGCCTTGTTCTTCGAGAGTGCGGTGCGCTCGAAGAACTGGCTTCCCACCTGGCGCTTCAGTTGGCGGATGGTCCAGCCCCCGGCGAGGGCTTCGCGTTCGTAGAACGCGCGGGCCCCGTCGTTGTCGACCCCAAGCAGGGTCACGTAGTGGGACCACGGCAGCGGAAACTTGGGCATCGAGGATTTGGCAGACGGTGTCTGCCCAATCTTCTGCGGCTCGGAGCTCGGCCAAGTGAGATAGAAGAGTCTCATCGAACGCAGGTTGCGGGCTGAGAACCCGCGACCGAGAGACGCGGAGAGATCTTTCCCAAGCCGCTCCGTGAGTTCTTCTCCGTAGGCCGCGCGGGCCTTGCCGCCCTGCTCGAGCTCCACGATGCGTCGCCCGACCTCCCAGTAGGTCGCGGTCATGATGGAGTTGACGGTGCGAGCCGCGGTGCTGCGAGCAGCGTGGAGCAACTCGACGATGCCCTGGAGGACACCATCGTAGGTTGGCTGCGCTCGCTTGGGTTTGGCCATGCGCATGGGTCTAGCACGATTCCCGCAGCCGGAGCAACGCCATCCCCGGCGACGGTGTGTCTGTCGCCGGGGACCTTGCCTGGCCCAAGATTCGTACGAGCAACCGACTCATGCTCAGCGCATCCCCGCCCCTCTCTCGCGGCTCCTTGGGCCTGAGCACCCCGCAGAGTCCAGGCCCCTCCAACCCCTACTTCGGCAGCAGTTCCTTCGCCCAGCGGATCGGCACGCCGAGGTTGCTGCCGATGAACTCGCGCATGATCGCGAAGTTGACCGCGACGACCTGCCCTTCGCCGTCGAACACCGGGCCGCCCGAGCCGCCGTGCGTCGTCGGCGCGTCGTAGGTGATGACGCGGTCCTGCACGTTGCTGAGCACGCCCTGCGTGATGATCGGCGCGATCTGGTCGGTCGCGGCGAGCTCGGCGATCACGTCCGTCATCGACGCGTCGCGCTGCTGCAGCGCATCGACCAGCGTGCTGTCGGCGCGCGCCAGCATCGCCGCGAGGCCGGTCGGGTAGCCGACGACGATCGCGCGCTGGTCGTCGCCGTCGATCGGGCCATCGCGCATCGTCAGCACCGGCACGCCGTCGATCGCTTCCGGTGGCAGCTTGACCACGGCGACGTCGAGGTCGTCCTGGCGCAGCACGATCGATGCGGGCGGAACGTCGACCGGCTTCTTGCCGGGGAACGTGGCCGTCAGGTGCGTGAACTCCGGCACGGCGCCGCGCTGGGCCAGCACCATCACCGCTTCCATCTCGCGCCACGGCACGACGACGTGGCGGTTGGTGACGACGTGGCCTTCGGCCGTCACGCGGAAGCCCGAGCCCGTGTACTCCATCTCGAACGGATCGCCGTCGGGCGAGAACCACGAGCCGTCGCCCATGCGCAGGCGGAACACGCCGTGGAACAGGCAGACGCCGCGGCTCAGTTCGCGCTGCACGCGGCGCAGCGTCGCGTTCTGCCGGGCGAGACGCGCCAGCTCCTCCTGCTGCTTCTTCGTCTGCTCGCGCAGCGCCTGCAGCTCGGCGATCGTCACCTTGTCGGCTTCGCGCGCCTGGTCGAGTTCCTTCTGGTTCTGCCGCAGCGCGTCGATCTCCGCGCGCGTGACCGCATCGAGGCCCGGCCGCTTCGACAAGAAGCCGCCGAGCCAGCCGGCGAGCAGCGCCCCGCCGACGACCGCGACCGGGAACCAGACCTTCAGCCGCAGCGTCGCCTGCGTCAGCAGGTCGCGCGTCAACGTCTGCGTCGCCGCAGCGCTGCCGCTGATACGCGCCACGTCGCGCGCATCGACGAGCATGCGACGCACCGGCTTGCAGACCGCGCCGATCGGCACGTAGATGCGGAAGCGCACCATCGGGCCGCCGCTGCCGAGTTCGAGCTGGTCGCCGTCCTGCAGGATCACCTCTTCGACCTCGGTGCCGTTGACGAACACCTGGCCGTCGGCGCGGCGCAGGTGGAACTGGCACTCGTCCGGCACGAACACGATCTGCGCGTGCTTGCCGGCGACGGCCGGATCGTTCAGCACGGCGTCGTTGTCGGGGTCGCGGCCGATGCGCACGGTGTGCAGCTCGTAGGTCGCGGTCCGCCCCCGTTGCGGACCGGAAAGGTGGAGCAATTGCGCGCGCATCGACGCACCATATTGCGCGTGGCAGCGCACGCCAATGCAACGTCCGCGACCGGCGAACGGAACCCGGGCCCAAAGGTCGTGGTCGAAGTCGCCGTCGACTCGGTGGCCGGGGCGCTGGCGGCGGCGGCCGGCGGTGCCGATCGCCTCGAACTGTGCGCCGACCTGCACGCCGGCGGCCTGACGCCGAGCCTCGGTTTGTGCGAAGAAGTCGTCGCCGCCGTGCGCATCCCGGTGTTCGCGATGCTGCGGCCGCGGCCCGGCGACTTCCTCTACGACCGCGGCGAGTTCGCGGCGATGCAGCGCGACGCCGCGCACCTGCGGCGAGCGGGCGCTGCGGGCCTCGTCGGCGGTGTGCTGGGCGCCGACGGCTCGCTCGATGCCGAACGCACGGCCGAACTGCTGGCCGCGGCCGCTGGCGCGCCGTTCACATGCCATCGCGCGTTCGACGTCTGCCGCGATGCCGACGCGGCGCTCGAGCAGCTGGTGGCGCTCGGCGTGGCGCGCGTGCTGACCTCGGGCCAGGCCGCGAACGCGCTCGCCGGCGCACCGGTGATCCGGCGGCTCGTCGCGCGCGCCGCGGGGCGCATCACCGTGCTGGCTGGTGCTGGCGTGCGCGATGGCAACGTGCGCGAGCTGGTGGCGGCGAGCGGCGTGCGCGAGGTGCACCTGTCGGCGACCGCGTGGGTGGCGAGCGGCATGGTGTTCCGCCGCGACGGCGTGCCGATGGGCGGCACAGCCCCGGCCGACGAGTACTCGCTGCGCACCACCGACGGCGCCATGGTGGCGCGCGTCGTGCAGGCGCTGGCTAGCATGCGCGGATGAGTTCTCCGCATCCGCTGCTGACCACCGTGCGCGAGCTGCTGGCGAAGACGCCAGTGAGCTGGCCGACCGTGCTCGAACGTGTGCTCGCCCACTTCGCGTGCCCGTGCGGCACCATCCACCTGCTCGATCCGAAGGACGGCGTGCTGCACTTGAGCACGCATCGTGGCCTGCCACCGCCGGTCATCGACAAGGTGCAGCTGGTGCCGATCGGCAAGGGCATGGCCGGCCTCGCCGCCGAGCGCAAGCAACCGGTGCAGGTGTGCAACCTGCAGAGCGACACCAGCGGCCAGGCGCGACCCGGTGCGAAGCTGACGCAGATGGAAGGCTCGCTCGCGGCGCCGATGCTGGACGGCGAACGGCTGGCCGGCGTGTTCGGCATCGCCAAGCCGGTGCCGTACGAGTTCACGGCCGACGAGCAGCAGCTGCTGATGGACGTCGGCGCGCTGGTGGCGAAGAAGCAGCTTGGCTGAAGCGCACCGCTGCCGAGCACCGGGCCGTCAGACCCGCCAGCCGTCGCGCGCGGCGACGTCGAGCAGCAGGTTCGCGCCGGCATCGTCGGTGCGCATCGCCAGCGCGTCCCACGCGAGCTTGCGACCGCGGGCCGCACGGAAGGCGACGTTCGCCAGCAGCACGGTCTCGGTCAGCGGCACCGCGTAGTCGAACGAGCACGACGGCTGCACACGCTTCGCACTGCCGTCGAGCCACTCGCGGTGATGCCCCGGCGACTTGGCGATCGACGTTGCGGGGGCCTTCCACGCCGCCTTGCGCGCCTCCGGCCCGACCGCGTGCTTGCTGTAGTCGCTGACCAGCCACGCGTCGTCGCCGACGAACAGCACGCCGTTGCCCCACTTCTCGAGCCCGCGCTGGGCCAGAGCCTCGGTCGGCCGATCGCCGGCCGAGTGCCAGCGCAGCGTCACCGGTGCGCGCGCGCCGCGCTGCGGGAACGCGTACTCGCAGCGCAGCGCCGCCGGCCCGCACTCGGCGTGTGGCTCCGGCCCGTCCGCCTGCAGCGACGTCGGCGCGTCGAGTTGCAGCGCCCAGAACGCGAGGTCGAGGAAGTGGCAGCCCATGTCGGCAGTCGAGCCGCCGCCGAACGCCCAGTAACGGCGCCAGCCCATCGGATGGTAGCCGTCGGCGTAGGCGCGCTCGGCGGCCGGGCCGAGCCACAGGTCCCACGCCACGTGCGCCGGCACCTCGCTCGGCTTCGGCAGTTCGCTCGCCGACCAGTTGGTGCCGCACCAGACGATCACTTCGCGCACCGTGCCGACGGCGCCGGCGGCGATCGCCTCGACGACGCGGCGGTAGTTCTCGTTGGCGTGGATCTGGATGCCCATCTGCGTGATGCAGCCGTTCGCCTGGGCCGCGGCCCGCAGCCGGCGAGCCTGCGCGATCGTGTGCGTCAGCGGCTTCTCGCAGTAGACGTCGAGGCCCTGCTGCAGCGCCATCATCGCCGCCGGGTAGTGCGTGTGGTCCGGCGTGCTGACGACGACGCCGTCGAGCTCGCGGCAGAGGGCCGCGTCGCCGAGCACGGTGCGGAAGTCCTCGACCAGCTTCGCCGAGGGGAACTTCTTGCCCGCCGCCGCGAGTGCCTGGCGGTCGATGTCGCACAGGTAGCGCAGGTCTTCGCTGGCGACGCCGGCGAGGTTGTCGGCGCCGCGATTGGCGACGCCGATCACCATGAGCCGCGCCTTGCCGGCCGGATCGCGCGGCGGCCGCGGTGGCCGCGACGCGCACGACGACAGACCGAGGGAACCAGCGGCGCCGATGGCGGCGGCGCCGGCGAGGAACGAACGGCGGGACGAGCGCATCGCCGCATCATTCCGGCTCGCCCGCGGCGCCGGCAACGACGGAACGGTCACGAACCTGCCCCACCGCGCGCGCTGGCGATCGCGTCGACGTTCACGCCGTGGCTCGCACTGCCGTTCGTCACGGCGGCGCCGATGCCCTAGGCTGTCGGGATGAGCAAGAGCTTGCAGGACACCTTCGCCCCGAACAGCGCGTGCTTCGGCTGCGGGCCGTCCAACCAACACGGACTGCGCATCAAGAGCTTCGTGCAAGGCGACGAGGTCGTCTGCACGTGGACGCCGGCGGTCATGCACGAGGCGTTCCCCGGCATGCTGAACGGCGGCATCGTCGGTTCGCTGCTCGACTGCCACTGCAACTGGACGGCGGCGCACCACCTGATGACGAAGGCCGGGCTGACTGCACCGCAGTGCACGGTCACCGCCGAGTATGCGATCAAGCTGCGGCGGCCGACGCCGAGCAACGGCCCGGTGCTGCTGCGCGCCAAGGTCGTCGAGAGCGGCGAGGACCGCGCCCGGGTCACCGGCACGCTCGAGGCCGGCGGCAAGGTCTGTGCGACCTGCGACGGCCTGTTCGTCGCGGTCAAGGAAGGCCATCCCGCCTACCACCGCTGGAGCTGACCCGACGCGCGGAAAAGAACGTGCACGCTGGTGACGTTCGCCGAGCGATCGCTACAAGTTCCCCCGCCGGCGTCTTCGGCATCGGCGCCCCGGGAAGGCGCTGGTAGCGGCGATCCCTTGCGCCGCAGCCGCGGGACGTGGTTTCTGGTTCCTGGTCGGTGTGTGCCGGCCAGGCATGTGTCGAGTCCCTGGATGCCGGGGACGCCGGTCTCTTCCTCGTGAACGCCCACTCCAGCACCGCTCCAGCAAGCCCGGCGCCGACCGTCGAGCAGATCCAGCTGGCGCGCACGCGCCTGCTCCGCCTCGTACGCGAGACGCCGTCGTGGACCTGGCAGGGCCATCGCCTCGCCGAACTCGGCCCGAGCGGCGCCACCGTCTGGCTGAAGCTCGAGCTGTGGCAGCACACCGGCTCGTTCAAGGTGCGCGGTGCGTTGCTGGCGATGCTCGACCTGACCGACGCGCAGCGCACGCGAGGCGTCACCGCGGTCAGCGGCGGCAACCACGCGATGGCGGTCGCGTACGCGGCGAAGGCCGTCGGCACGCACGCCAAGGTGGTGATGCCCGCGACCGCCGATCCGGCGCGTATCGCCGCCTGCCGCGCCCTTGGTGGCGAGGTCGAACTCGCGCCCGACATCGCCGCCGCGTTCGCGCGCGTGCAGCAGATCGAACAGGACGAAGGGCGCGCGCTGATCCACCCGTTCGAAGGCGAAGCGATGGCGCTCGGCGCCGGCACGCTCGGCATGGAGATGCTGCGGCAGACCGGCCAGCTCGACGCACTGTTCGTCGCGGTCGGCGGTGGTGGCCTCGCCGCCGGCGTCGCCGCCGCGATCAAGCAGCTGCAGCCGCGCTGCAAGGTCTACGGTGTCGAACCGACCGGCGCCGACAGCATGCACCGCAGCTTCGCCGCCGGCAGCCCGCAGCGCATCGAACGCGTGCAGACGATCGCCGACAGCCTCGGCGCACCGATGGCGATGCCGTACTCGTACGCACTGTGCCGCCGCTTCCTCGACGGCCTCGTCGCCGTCGACGACGACGCGATCTGCCGCGCGATGTGGCTCTTGTTCGCCGACGGCAAGCTGGCGGTCGAACCGGCTGGTGCGGCGACGACCGCGGCGATGCTGCAGATGCGCGAACAGCTGGCCGGCAAGCGCGTCGGCCTGATCGTCTGCGGCGCCAACGTCGACGCCGGCGTGTACGCGCGCTGCCTGCAGCGCGGCGCGCCGGCTGCTTCCTGACGGCCGCGGCGCGCGGCGCCGCGAGGATCCGGTTTCAGCCGGAGTTCACGCGCCACTCATGCCGCATGCCTACGGTGCGGACCGATCCCTGCAGCGTCGGCGGCGCCTCGCCGAAGCGACCGACGATTGCAGCGGCACGGGCGAACACGGCCTCGGCATTCTGCCTGCGGCCACCGACGCCCACGACCAGCGAGGAACCGACCGTGCAAGTACACGAGAAGATGAGCAGGAACGTGGCCCATTGCAGCGCCGAGACGAGACTGGCCCAGGCGGCGCGCAAGCTGTGGGACGGCGACTGCGGCGCCCTGCCGGTCGTCGACGGACGCAGCCACGTGATCGGCATGATCACCGACCGCGACATCTGCATGGCGGCGATGACCACCGGCAAGCCGCTCGACGCACTGCGTGTCGCCGACGCGATGGCCAAGGACGTGGTGACCGCGCGCACCACGGATTCCCTTCACGAAGCCGAGCTGCTGATGCGCGCCCACGCCGTTCGTCGGCTGCCGGTGCTGGACGACCAGAACCGACTGATCGGCCTGTTGTCCTGCAACGACCTGATCCGCTGGGTCGACGACTGCAGCGCCCCGGCTTCGCGCGAACGCGACGCGACCCACCTGGTCCGCACGCTGGCGACGATCGGCCGCACGCGTCGGCCGCAGGCCGTCCGGGTGGTGATCCACCCGCGCGAGGCCGTGCGCACGCACAACGGGGACGTGGCAACGCCGGCGGCAGCACCACAGCCGCCCGTGGCCGATCGCCTCGAGGCGGCCGTCGCCACGCGCGTCGCCGTCAAAACCCCCTGAGAGCCCGCCGAACTCCGCTGCGAGCCCAGCCCTTCGCCTCGAGCGTCAGCCTGCGGGTCCAGCACCGCCGCTCGCGAGCTCCCGATCGATCGCCGCCCGCATCCGCGTACACAACGTGTCGACGTTCGGCGCCGTGCACATGCTGAAGTGGTCGCCCGGGCAGACCTCGATGCGCAAGTCGGCGACGTAGGGCGCCCAGCCGAGGTCGTGCGACGTCTGGAAGCGAGCCCCCAGCCGCTGCACCTCGGCCCGGAACAAGCAGACCGGCCCCGCGTAGGCGGCGACGTGATGCTGCGCGAACGCCCGTTCGAAGGCGAACTGCAGCGCGAAGCCGCGCTGCTCCGGCGGCAGCGGGCCGTCGCCGCGCCCCTGCTCGGTGTGCCGTGCGGCGCTCCAGCGCTCGAAC
>JBILEY010000031.1:0-23029 GCA_044351865.1 Planctomycetota bacterium
GCATGGGCCGTCAGTGGCTGCACAGCAAGAAAGAGGTCACCGCCAACCGCCGCGCGCAGATCACCAGCAAGCTGGTCCGCGAGATCATGGTCGCCGCCAAGATGGGCGTGCCCGATCCGGCGATGAACCCGCGCCTGCAACTCGCCGTCGATGCCGCGCGCAAGCAGTCGGTGTCGAACGACGTCATCAACCGCGCCATCAAGAAGGGCTCGGGCCAAGGTGAGGACGCGGTCAACTACGAGCTGGTGACCTACGAAGGCATGGGCCCGAGCAACGTGCCGGTCATCATCGAGTGCTTGACCGAGAACCGGAACCGCACCGCGCCCGACATCCGCACGCTGTTCAAGGACGCGCAGTTCGGCAGCAAGGTGATGTTCCTGTTCGACCACGTCGGCATCGTCGAAGCGACGCACCCGGTCGCCGGGCAGGACCTGGAGACGGCGGCGATCGAAGCCGGCGCGCAGGACGTCGAGAAGCTCGAGAACGTGAAGGAAGAGGAGAGCGGCGGCCGCTTCTTCACCGAGAAGACCGACATGTTCCCGGTCGCCGAAGCCCTGAAGAAGATGGGCTGGCACGTCGCCACCGCCGAACTCGGCTACCGCGCCAAGGACGCGGTCGTGCTCGGAGACGAGGAGCGTGCGAAGGTCGCGGCGTTCCTCGAACGCCTCGACGAGAACGACGACGTGCACCGCGTCTACGCCGGCTTGAAGTGAGCCGGCGGTGACCGTCGGGCGCAGGGGTTCAGGCCTCGCGCACCAGCAGCGGCAGCCGTTCGCGCTGCGACACCTCGAGCGCCTGCAGCAGCCCCGCGTAGCCGCGGCGCGCCGCCGCGAGCAGCTCGCCGCCGGCCGGCGCTGGCAGCGTGCGCCACGCGACGACATCGTCGGCATCGGCCTGGAACGTGCGCGCATTGAGCCAACGCAACTGGTCGGCGAGCAGGTCGAGCGAACCGATCTCCGCGGCCTCGCCGTCGGGCAACGGCGCGCGGAAGGTCACCGGGAAGTTGCCGGGCAACCAGACGCGGCAGGCCAGCAGCTGGCCGTAGAGCGTCTTCGGGAACTTCGCGTCGGCGGCGGCTCGCCAGTGCGGATCGAGCTCGAGCAGCGGTGGCACCGTGTCCGGCCACTCGAGCTCGGCGCGTTCGCCGTAGAAGGCCAGCAGCCGCAGCGCGATCCAGCCGGCGTCGCCGAGGTCGGTGGTGGCGTGCGCCGCCGCCCCTTCGTCCCAGACGAGCTGCTCGGCGACCTTCGACGCCACCGATGCGCACAGGTCGCGCCGCCACGCTTCGACGCCGACGCGCAAACGCGCAGGATCGGTGCCGGCAGCACCGGCGGACGCGAACCAGCGCGACAACGAACCAGCGAACGCGATCGCCATCAGCGCAGCGCCTCCGGCGCGAGCCAGACGTCCTCGAAGAAGCCGCGCTCGACCATCTCCCACACCACCACCTTCGCCTTGGTGCCCTCGCGCAGTTCGGCGAGGGCCGCGCGCAGCGGCTTCATGCCGGCGGCGCCGCGCACGATGAGCGTGCGCACCGGACGGCCGAGCGCCAGCGACAGCGCGTTGGCCCCGTTCTCCTCGGAGAAGCTGGTGCCGATGACGAGGATCTCGGCGTTCGGATCCTTGCCGTCGAGTGCGACCGTGCCGGCGGCGGTGCGTTCGCGGATGGAGTAGTAGCCGCGCACCTCGGCGAGACGATCGCTCAGCAGGCTCATCGGCAGCGTGCGCACGCCACCGACCCACGTGTCCTCGACCTCGAGCGTGAGGAACCCGACGTTCGCCGGCAGGTCGCCGAGCAAGCGCATCTCGGTGACGTTGCCGAGTTCGATCGCACGCCGCGGGCCGAGCAGCGGGCCGTAGACGGCTTCGAGCGCCGCCGCCGCGGCCTGGCCGCCGACCAGCGCACCCTGCGGGCGCCAGTGCGTGTCGCGGCGGAAGTAGAGCTCGGCGGCCGGATCGGCGGCGCGCGCGGCCGCCATCGCCGCGGCGAGGTCGGCGGTCGGAATGCCTGCGGCCGCGAAGTCGGCGAGGATCGCCGCGTAGGCATCGCGCTTTCCCGGTGGCAGCTGGCCGTCGGCGTAGCACTTGTCGGGGTACACGCGCGCCTTGTCGGGCTCGATCATCACGAACAGCTTCGCCCCGGCCTGCTCGACCAGCGCGCGCACGTCGCGCAGGAACTGCAGCCGCTGCGGCCGCGCGCGTTCGAACGCTGCGCGATCCGGATCGACCGACGGCGCGATGAACCACCACTCGTCCTTGCCGAAGTGCACCTGCGTGCTGCGCGGCGCGCCGGCGTGGTAGCGCAACTCGTTCCACTGGCCGCGCAGCCACCAGACCAAGGGCGCGTCTTCGCGCAGTTGCCGTTCCTTCGCCAGCATCCACGAGCCGTCGGCGACCGACGCCGCGGTCGCCATCGGCGCCGGCAACTGACTGCGCGTGCGCAGCAGCGGTTCGTCGTGGCCGAGCAGGCCGTGCCAGACGAGATGCACCAGCGGCACCGAGCCGAACAGCAGCGCCGCCAGCACGACCGCGTGCCAACGCACCGCCCACTGCAGGGGCGTCGTCGGGTCCGGGCTGCGTTCGACGGGGTGCATCGGGAGACTCAGAACTGGTAGTAGATGAACGACACGAAGTCGTGCGACAGCAGCTGGCACGTCGCCAGCAACAGCAGCAAGAGCGCCGCCAGCAGGCCGAGCGGCCGCCCGCGCGCGACGATCTGCTCGGCGCGCGGCAGCGCGAAGACGACGAGCGAGCCGATCGCCATCGCCACCACCGCCGGCGCGTGCAGCTGGCCGAGCTCGGGCAGCGCGCCGAGGCCGTTCCTGCCGACGAGGCCGCCGGCGATGTCGGCGAGCTCGCGCATGGTCAGGCTGCGGAAGATCACGAGCCCCAGCGTCCAGATCAGGAACGTCACCGCGACTTGCACGAACAACGGCAACGCCGAGTACGGCGAGCGTTTGCCTAGGCGCCGTTCGAACACCAGGAACACGCCGTGCCACGCGCCCCACAGCAGGTAGGTCCACGACGCACCGTGCCACAGGCCGCCGAGCAGCATGGTGATGGCGACGTTCCACTGCGCGCGGGCCTCGCCGAGACGATTGCCACCGAGTGGCACGTAGAGGTAGTCGCGCAACCACGTGCTGAGGCTCACGTGCCAGCGGCGCCAGAGCTCGGTGATGCTCGACGCGCGGTACGGCGACAGGAAGTTGCTCGGGAACGCGAAGCCCAGCATGCGGCCGAGGCCGACCGCCATGTCGCTGTAGCCGGAGAAGTCGAAGTAGATCTGCAGCGAATAGCCGAACGCCGCGGCCCAGGCGGCGACGAAGCCAGGGTTGTCGCCGGCGTAGACGGCGTCGACCAACGGCCCCAGCGAATCGGCGATCAGCACCTTCTTGGCGAGGCCGAAGCCGAACAGGAACACGCCGTCGCTGAGGTCGCGCAGGTCGACGCGGCGCTCGTGCAGCGACGCGCGCACGTCGCTGTAGCGCACGATCGGGCCGGCGACGAGTTGCGGGAACATCGACACGAAGCAGACGAGGTCGAGCAGGCTGCGCTCGGGCTTCACGTCGCCGCGGTAGACGTCGATCGTGTAGCTCATCGACTGGAACGTGAAGAACGAGATGCCGACGGGCAGCAGCACGTTCTCCCATTCGATCGGCCACGGCACGACGTCGTTCCACGTGCCGACCAGCAGGTTCGCGTACTTGAACCAACCGAGCAGGCCGAGGTTGGTGACCAGCGAGAACAGCAGCCACGCCTTGCGCGGTCGCCCGGAGCCGGGCTCGCCCATGCGCAGCGCCGCCCACCAGTCGAGCGTGATGCTGAGCAGCATCAGCAGCACGTACTGCGGCCGCCACCAACCGTAGAAGACGAGGCTGCCGAGCGTCAGCGCCAGGTTGCGCCAGCGCATCGGCACCGCGAAGTACAGCGGCAGGAAGAGCGGCAGGAACCAGAACAGGAAGACGAACGAGGCGAAGACCACGTTCGTGCTACTCCGGCCGCGGCGCGCTCACGCTTCCGCCTTCTGGTCGCGCTCCATCAGCTCGCGCACCGCGAGCTTGGGCGAGAGGTCCTCGAACAAGACGCGCGCGACCGCGGTGGCGATCGGCATGTCGACGCCGAGCGTGCGCGCCGCCGCGACGACGACGCGCGACGTCCACACGCCCTCGGCCACCTTGGGCGACGCCGCCAGCGCCTGCGCCAGCGTCTCGCCGCGGCCGATGCGTTCGCCGAACGCGCGGTTGCGGCCGTGCCGCGAGAACGCGGTGACCGCGAGATCGCCGACGCCGGCGAGGCCGAAGAACGTGCGCGCGTCGGCGCCCTGGGCCAGGCCGAAGCGCTGCATCTCGACCAGTCCGCGGGTCAGGATCGCCGCCTTGGCGTTGTCGCCGCAACCGAGCCCGTCGGCGATGCCGGCGGCCAGCGCCATGACGTTCTTCAAGGCCCCGCACAACTCGATGCCGAGCAGGTCGTGGTTGCGGTAGACGCGGAACCACGGCGTCTGCAGCGCCGACTGCAGCGACTGCAGCACCGCCGGATCGGCGCCGGCGACGACGACCGTGGTCGGTTGCTCGCGCGCGATCTCCTCGGCGTGGCTCGGTCCGCTGAGCGCGTAGACGCGGCCCGGTTCGCCGAACACTTCGCCGAGCACCGCCGACGGCCGCGCCCCACTCGTCTGCTCGAGGCCCTTCGCCAGCGACACCAGCGGCACGCCGGCCGGCACGAACACGCGCACCGCGGTGGCGACGCCGCGCACGTGCTGCGTCGGCACCGCGACCAGCACCACCTGCGCACGATCGAGCACGGCCGCGGCGTCGTTGCTGACGCGGATCGCATCGGGCAACACGACGCCTTCCAGGTAGCGGGGGTTCTGCCGCGACGCGGCGATGTGCGCGGTGTAGACGGCGTCGTGCCCCCACAGCGCGACCTGATGGCCGCTGCGCGACTGCGCCAGCGCCATCGCCGTGCCGAAGCCGCCGTTGCCGAGGATCGCGACCTTCATGCGGCCCCGGCCGCGCGCGCGGCGAAGTGCTTCTTCAGGTTGCTGCGGTGCGTCCACACCAGGAACGCCGCCAGCACGAGGCACAGCACCGTCAGTGGCAGGCGCGCCCCGAACGCCACTTCGGGCTGCAGCGAGATCGCGGCCGCCGGCAGCGCCAGGCCGAGCGCGATGCTGCCCCAGAACACCTGGCCGGTCAGCCAGCGCACGACGAAGAACACGCCGAGTGCGATCAGCGTCACCTGCCAGTCGAGCGCCAGCAGCACGCCGGTGGCGGTGGCGACGCCCTTGCCGCCGCGGAAGCCGAGGAACGGCGTGAACACGTGGCCGAGCACCGCCGAGGCCCCGGCGAGCACGGCGACCAGCTGCGCGTCGGCGTCGACGAGGCGGGGCGCCAGCAGGGCCGGCAGGAAGCCCTTCGCCGCGTCCAGCAGGTAGATCAGCAGGAACGCGCCGATGCGGCCGCCCTTGCTGGCGAACGCGCGGCTGGCGTTGGTGGCGCCGACGTTGCCGGAGCCGACGGTGCGCACATCGATGCCCTTCAGCAATCGCACGACGAGCAGTGCGAACGGCACGGCCCCGACGAAGAAGGCGCACAGGCAGACGACACCGACGAGCATCGGCGGGAGGTTAGGAGGAAGCCGCACGCGTGGCGAGGCTGCAGTTGCCGCGTTCGGTGCGTGCCACGTCGCCGGCGCGTCGCTAGCCTGCCGCCCCGTGGCAGCGCGCATCGGCATCGACACCGGCGGGACGTTCACCGACATCGTGCGCTGGAGCCGCGCCGGCCTGCGCGTGCACAAGCTGCCGTCGACGCCCGCCGACCCGTCGCAGGCGGTGCTGCGCGGCCTCGCCGCCGTGCGCCAGCGGCCCGACGAAGCGGTCGACGTCGTGCACGGCACCACGGTCGGCCTCAACGCCGTGCTGACCGGCAAGCTCGCGCGCACGGTGTTCGTCACCAACCGCGGCTGCGAGGACCTGATCGAGATCGGACGCCAGGAGCGCAGCGACCTCTACGCCATGGCGCCGTCGCGCCCGGTGCCGCCGGTGCCGCGCGAACTCCGCGTCGGCGTTGCCTGCCGCCGCGGGCCGGACGGAGGCGTCGAACAGCCCCTGACCAGCAGCGAACTGCAGCGCGTCGCGGCGGCGGTGAAGCGCCTGCGCCCCGCCGCGATCGCGATCGGCTTCCTGCACAGCCCGGTCGACGACACCGACGAACGGCGCGTCGCGCGCGCCCTCGCCAAGGCCTTGCCGAACGTGCCGATCACCACCAGCGCCGAGCTGCTGCCGGCCTTCGGCGAGTACGAACGCTTCAGCACGGCGATCCTGAACGCCGCCACCGCACCGGTCGTCGGCGGCTACACGCGGAACCTCGCGCGCGGCATCGGGCCCGGGCAGCTGCGATTGCTGCGCAGCAGCCTCGGCATCCTGCCGCCCGCCGAAGCGGCGCGCTTCCCGGCGCGCGCCATGTTCTCCGGCCCGGCGGGCGGCGTGCACGCGACCACGCAGCTGGCGAAGGCGCTGCGGCTGAAGCACTGCGCGGCGTTCGACATGGGCGGCACCAGCGCCGACCTGTGCCTCGTCAGCGACGGCACCGCGGTGCACGAACACGGCACCATCGCCGGCCTGCCGCTGGCGCTGCCGACGGTCCCGGTGCACACCGTCGGCTGCGGCGGCGGCAGCATCGCCTACCGCGACCGCGGCGGCGCCTTGCGCGTCGGCCCCGAGAGTGCTGGCGCCGACCCGGGCCCCGCCTGCTTCGGCAAGGGCAGCGAGCCGACCGTCACCGACGCGCACGTGGCGCTGGGCCACCTCGGTGCCGACACGCTGCTGGCGGGCGCGTTCCCGATCGACGTCGACGCCGCCGTGCGGGCGGTCGAACGCCTCGGCCGCCGCCTCGGCTTGTCGGCCTTGGCCACGGCGCGCGGCATCCTCGCGGTCGCCGACGCGACGATGGCGCGCGCCATCCTGGTCATCACGGCCGAACGCGCCGTCGACCCGGCCACGGTCTCGCTCGTCGCCTACGGCGGTGCTGGCGGGCTGCACGCCGCCAGTCTGGTCGGGCACCTGCGCATGCAGCAGGCGGTCATCGCCCCGTGGCCAGGAGCGTTCTCGGCGGTCGGGTTGGCGCTGGCTGGAGAGTCGATCGAACGCTCCCAGGCGCTGCGCTCGGACTGCGACGCCGCGTCGCTGCGGCGCGCCGAGGCCATGGCCGCCACCCTGGTCCAGGCCGTGCGCGACGAGTTGCCGGCCACCGCCCGGATCCAGGTGACAGCGCACGTGCGCTACCGCGGGCAGGGTGCGGCCCTGGTCCTGCCACTGAACCGCCGGCTCCCCAGCACATTCGCCGCGGAGCATCGCCGCCTGTTCGGGTTCGCTGCGGACGCCCCCTTGGAGCTGGTGCGCATCACGGCGCGCGGCGCGTCGGCGCCACGACGGCTGCCGTCCAGCCCGCTGCCGAAGCGGTCGGCGCCACCGCGCGAACGGCGCCGGGCGCCACTCGGCGGCTTGCGGTGGCCGGTCTACCAGCGCGCCGAAGTGGCGACTTTGTCGGGCCCGGCCGTCGTCGAAGAGGGCACCGGCACGACGCTGGTTCCGGCGGGCTGGCGGGCGCGAGCTACGCACTTCGGGATCGTTCTGCAGGCCTGATCCGGGGGCCCGACAGCGAAAGGCGAGGATGCGAGATTTGACCTGCGGTGAGCTGCGAGATATCCTGCTTCGACTTCCTCTGCGGGTGGAAAATCGAGCCGTCGCGACGTAGTTCTGCGTAGCGAAGCTCGCGTCGACCAGCGAGAGTCTTTGACAGCACCGATCACATGACCGAACCACTCACCACGGTGGCCTCGCAACGGGGCTCGCCAGGGTGGGAAATGACACACTGCCGGGGGTTGTCCGCGACGGACGTAAAAACTTGACTCTCCTTCTTCCCCTTTTCCCGAAGTTTAACCCCCGGCTACCTTTTCCCGGTCGCAAGTGATCGCTGCGACCCCCTGCCGCATCTGGGCAGGACGCTCTCGACTGAGTGCAGTCTGCTCTCGCCGAGAAACAGCTCTCGCCGAGAAACAGCGGCCTACAGGCCGCGCTGGCCCTCGCGCAACGCCGCGCCCCGCATGCGACGAACGCCCTCGTTGCTCGGTTCGAGATCGAGCACACGCTGCCAGTCGACGATCGCCTCCGGGACGGCGCCTTCGCCGTAGCGCAGCAGCGCACGCTGCTGCAGCAGCCGGGCGAGCCGCACGCGCACCCGGGCGTCCCCCGGGAATCGATCCGACAAGCCGATCAGGCTGTTCACCGCCAGCTGCATCTGGCCGCTGCGCAGCTTCGACTCGACGTCGACGAGGCCGAGCGCCACCGGATCGTTGCCGGCAACGGAGAGCGGCGGCGCCGCAGGCTCCACGGCCGGCGCGGGCACGGGGACGTCCGTCGCCGTTCCGCTCGGCGGCTCGGGCGGACGCATCACGTCCCCCTCCGGCGAGGGCGCCGGTGCCACGGCTGGCATCGTCGGCGCCACCGCCACCGCCACCGCGGGCGCGGGCGCGGGCGCGGGCGGCACCACCGGATTCGGAGCTGCCTCGGCCGGCAGCAGCGGCACCGGCCGCGGCTCCGCGATCTCGATCCACGGCACCGGGATCGGCTCCGAGTCGACCGCCGACACCTCGGCCAGCGGACTCGCCGCCGGCAACGAGTGCAGGCGCTGCCGCGTCGCCGCGATCCAGCCGTCGACGCCAGGCAGCTTCGGCCACAGCGCCTGCGCACGCTCGAACATCGCCAGCGCATCCTGGTCGCGCCACTCGCTGCGCAACAGCAGGGCTTCGAGCAGCAGTTCGTGGCAACGCCGCATGCTGCGCTCGACCGACATGGCACCGGCGCGTGCGTCCGGATAGCGCGCATGCGCCACCGGCACCGAGTCGTAGGCGATCAGTGCCCCGCCGAGGTCGCCGCGCTGCAGCGCCCAGTTGGCGCGCGCGAACGGATCGCGCGGCGGCACGGCGCACGCGGCGGCGGCGAACGGCAGCAGCCAGGCGAACACCGTCAGCGGCTTCACGCCTGGTCCTCGCGCTTCGTCTCGTCGAGCAGGACCTCGAGCTCGGGCCCGCCGAGGTCGTCTTCGTCCTCCTCCTCTTCGTCGCCGACGACGTTCGCGGTCGCCGTGCGCCACGGCAAGGTGCCCCCCGGCACGATCATCACCTCGCGATCGGCGTCGACCGCCGGCGGTGCCTTGCGCACCTCCTCGGCGAACACGTCGACGAGCCAGGGGTCGAAGACCTCGCCGCGCTCCTTGGCGAGTTGTTCCAGCGCCTCTTCCCACGTCGCCGGACGTTCGCCATTGCACGTGGTCAGCAGATCGAACGCGGCCGCGATCGCGAGGATGCGCGAGCCGAGCGGGATGCGTTCGCCGCGCAGCGCGTCCGGCAGGCCGCGGCCGTCGTAGCGCTCGAGCTGGTGGCGCACGATCTTGGCGACGCGGCGCAGGCCCGGCACGCAGTCGAGCTGGTCGGCAGCGCGCTGCGGATGGCTGTGCAGCGACTGCGCTTCGATCTCGGTCAGCGGCCCCTGCTTCTGCAGCAACGGCGCGCGCACCCAGGCCTTGCCGAGGTCGACGAGGCGGCACGCGAGCTCCAGTTCGCTGCGATCGGCGGGCAGCAACTGCAAGCGCTCGGCGAGGCGGCCGGCCAGGCGGGCAGTGCGGTCGCCGTGCTCCGGCGCGATCAGCCGGCGACGTTCGAGACCGTCGACGACCTGCAGCGCCATCGCCGCGTAGCCTTCGCCGACGCGTTGCAGGCCGTCGTGCATGCCGCGCTCGAGTTCGCGCAGCGCCGACGACAGGTCCTGCAGCTCGCTCTCTTGCCCTTCGGCCGGCGCACCGGCGACTTCCCCGGCAGCGAGCCGGATCACCGCGTCGGTGGCGCCGCGCACGCGCGTCGACCAGTGGTGGCCGAGCATCGTCGCGACGGTGACCAGCGACAGGCAGCACAGGAACACGAGGCCGAACCAGACGAAGTCGAACGAGCCGAGCTGCGGCGCGACCACGCGCGAGAGGCGCACCTCGCCGACGACCTCGCCGCCGAAGCGGATCGGCGCCAGCGTCTCGCGCTGGGTGACGTCCTCGCTCGTCGTCGAACGTTGGAACGGCCCAGATGCCGCCAGCAGGCCGAGCTTGCGTTCGCCGAGCACGAGCTCGGTGTCCAGCACGACGCGGCCGTCGCGATCGAGCACGACGGCGCGGCCGTCGAGCTGGTCGCGCACGACGGCGCTCAGCACCGACAGGCGCATCAGGTCGCCGCGGTCGAGCAGCGGTGCAGCACGCTCGGCGAGCGAGACCGCGAGCGCGCATTCCTGTTCGGCCGCGTCGAGGGCGCGACGATTCTCGTCGCGGTCGGAGCCGAGGAAGCCGCAGACCAGCGCCACGAAGAAGGCGCCGACGGAGAGCGCCAGCGCCAATCGCTTGGTCAGTGGCCAGCCGCGTGTCCTGCGTTCGCTCCGAGGGACCATCGTCCCTGGGCTATCGGCTGGTCGGCCCCGCTTCCTCCAGCTCTGCTGGCAGAAGCTCCCATGCCAGCGTTCTCACGACCCTGCGGCCGCCACTCGGGCCGCGGCGGGAACGGCCGTCACTTCAGCTTGATCGCTTCGAGGCTCTCGACGTGCAGCTGGTAGATGTCGACGCAGTAGCCGTCGAGCATCGTCGCCTCGACCTTGAAGGTGCCGACGATCTTCAGCGGGTCGAAGAAGTAGTCGGTCGTCTTCCCCTTCGGCATGACCACGCGCACGATGCCGTTGATGTCGGGCGGCTGGCCGTAGCAGCAGGACCACAGGCTCTGCACCAGCAGGAACTCCTTGATCTTCTCGACCTCGTCGATCGGCAGCATGAACCCGGTCATCATGACCTTCTTGCCGTCGAGCTCCTTGACGCGCTTGGGCATGCCCTTCAGCCCGTCCTCGTAGGCCCACGACGCGAGTTCGTCGAACGGCAGGATCTTGTCGAGGCCGGTGATCTTGCCCTTCTTCATCTCCTCGGCCAGCTTGCGCTCGACCTCGAGCATGGCCTCGGCGCTCTTCATCGCCGCGATGTCCGCCGGGTCGGTGCCCTTCGGCCGCGGCGCGTCTTCGTCCGGCCGGTCGATGCGCGGCTCGTCCTTGGCGGGATCGGTCGTGGGTTTGTCACCCGTCGGCTTGTCACCCGTCGGCTTGTCACCCGTCGGCTTCTCGCCCGTCGGCTTGTCGGTCTTCGGCTTGTCGGCGACCGGCTTGTCGGTCTTCGCCGGATCCTGCTTCTTCGGCTCCTGACCCGCCGGTGCGGGGCTTGGAGCCGGTGCGGGCGTCGGCGCCGGGGCCGGCGGGGTCGGGGCCGGGACCGGCGGGGTCGGCGTCTGCGCCACGGCGAGCGCAGAGAACAGCAGGGCTGGGAGCAACAGCTTCATCGTTCGTTCCTGCGGGCATCGCCCGCGCGGGGTCGGATCCTATACGACGAAGAAGGGCGCCCCGGGCTCCGCACCCGGTTTTCTGCCGCCGCCCGCAGAATGGAAACGAACCCGGCGTCGTCGTCGTTGCGCCGCGACCGCTGCGGTCGTCGGCTCCTACCGGACGGTCGAGGCCCGTCCCCTCGCCGTACTCAGTAGTTTTGCGCCAGGTTGTCGGCGACCTGCGTCATCGAGCCCTTGATCGCCGGCAGCAGGCCCGCGAACGCGCCGAGGCCGGTGACACCGAGCAGCAGCCACGCTTCCCACACGCGGAACTGCGCCCACTCGAGGTAGACGCCGGTCGCGTCCTCGACGACGCCCTGCAGAGCGAACATCGCGCCGTGGCAGGCGACGAGCCCGAGCAGGGCGCCGAAGCACGACAGCAGCGCCGCCTCGCCGACGATGATGGCGAGGATCTGGAAGCGACGGGCACCGAGCGAACGCATGATCGCGATCTCACGGCGGCGTTCGTTCATGGTGTTGTAGATGGCGACCGTGATCGAGATCGCTGCGACCAGCAGCACCAGCCAAGCGATCACCGCCAGCGCGTCGGCGGCGTTGCCGACCTGCTGCAGGAACTTCGGGATCACGTCGGCCGGCCACGCCACCTGCGCTTCCTTGCTGCTGAACTCCTGCCGCAGGAGGCGCGCGCCGAAGTGGTCCTTCGGGTCGACGACGATCGCCGTCAGCCCGATGCGCCCGGCGTCGACCGGCAGCTTCTTGGCGTCGTCCGGCGTCTTGCCTGGCGGCGTCTCGACGAGGAACACACCGCCTTCGTGGCCGTCGATCAGGTAGTGCAGGCCGATCGGCAGGAAGATCGTGGTGTCGAGCGGCGAGTTGGTCGGCGCCAGGATGCCGACGACTTCGCACGTCGCTTCCGGATGCTCGTGGTAACCGAACTCGCCGAACTTGCCGTGCACCGGCGTGATCGTGCCACCGAGGCCGAGCCCGAGCGTGCGCGCGACGCGCGCACCGACGACGGCCTTCTTCCACTGTTGCTGGATCAGCGGCCGAGCGGGCCGCGGTTCCGGCGCCTCGGTGCGCTTGGCGGTCTCGTAGGCAGCCAGGCCGTCGGCGAGCTGCAGCAGTTCGTCGTATGCGTAGACAAACGGCCCACCGGCCTGGAAGCGCAGCGGTTCGCGCTTGTCGCCGTCGTACTGCCACTCGAAGCGAGTGAACATCTCGTCGACGGTGCCGATCACCGGGAAGTTGAAGCGGCTCACGCTGTCACCGCGCGCCTGCGGGATCGCGTAGCGCACCTGCGTGCGCCGCCCCGCCGACTTGCCCGAGCGCAGCTCGGTGCAGATGCGCAGCGGGAACAGGCCCGGTGCCACGTCGACGTTGAAGATCGTGTTCAGCACGACCTCGAGCTGGCTCGCGTCCTTCGGCCCCACCACCGCCTGGAAGCCGCCGATGCTGCCCTTGTAGCGCGCTTCGGTCTGCTCCGACATCGTCAGGATCGCCGCGTAGAGCGCGGTGGCGAGCACGATCGAGACCATCGTCAGCACGGTGGCGACGAGGCGCACGCGCAGGTTGCGCAGGCTGATCGACCAGAGCTTCATGCGCGGCCTCCAGCAACCCCGGCCGCCACGCCAAGGTCGGAACGCAGCGTCGCCAGGTCCACCGTGCGCTGCATGCGCTTCGCCGACTCCGGATCGTGCGTGACCATGACCACCGTCTTGCCGCCGTGGCGCGCGATGTCGAGCAACAGGTCGAGCACCTGGCCGCCGGTCGCGCGATCCTGATTGCCGAGCGGCTCGTCCATCAGGATCAACTCCGGATCGTTGACCAGTGCGCGGCAGATGGCGACGCGCTGCACCTGGCCGACGGACAGCTGGCCCGGGCGATGGTGCATGCGTTCGCCGAGGCCGACCTGCTGCAGCAGCGCTTCGGCGCGCAACTTCGCGTCGTGGCCGGCGCCGCGGCCGAACAGGGCGCCGAGCAGCACGTTCTCGAGCGCGGTGAACGGCTGCAGCAGGTTGAACGTCTGGTAGACCATGCCGATGTGCTCGCCGCGATGGCGATCGCGCGCGCCTTCGCTCATCCCGTCGAGGCGCGCACCGGCGACCTCGATCTCGCCCTGATCGGGCCGCAGGATGCCGGCGAGGATGTGCAGCAGCGTGGTCTTGCCGGTGCCGCTGCGGCCGATCAGCGCAACCTGTTCGCCAGCGGCGATGTCGAGGCGGTCGACGGCACACGCCAGCACGCGCTGTTCGCCGCGCGCATAGCTCTTCTGGACGGAACGCAGATGGATCATCGGAGGGGTCGGACGGCGGAAGCTACGGAGCGGCGGCCGGGGCCGCGAGCCAGGAGGCGACCTGGTCGAGTTCGCGCTGCAGATGGCGATGCAACGGCGCCTGCCCGGCGAAGTCGCCGAGCACGCTCCAGGTGTAGGTCTCGACCTCGAGCAACGGCAGCGGGTCCGGACCGGCGGCGAGGGCCCGCAGCACGCGCGCGACCTCGCGCTGCGTCGAGCCGAGTGGCCCCGCGTCGTCCCAGAACAGCGGCACGTGGTAGTGCGAACGCACGACGCCGGCGTCGGGCTGCACGAACTCGGCGCGGCGGCGAGCGACGTCGGGCAGGTCGAGCGCGCGCGCGCCGCTGCGGGCCGCCGTCTGGTGCAGGTAGCGCGGTTCGGCGAACGCCAGCAGCCGATCGAGCGCGTTGCCATCGCGCAGCTCGAGGCACGCCGACACCTGGATCTTCGGCACCGCGATGCCGCGCGTGCGCAGGTCGGCGAGGGCGTGCAGCGGGTCTTCGCCGACGACGGCGAGATGGCACAGGTCGACGCAGACGCCGAGGTGCCGGCGCAGCACGCGCTCGGGCACCGTCGTCCACGCCCCTTCGTCGAACAGCCAGCGCTCGAGGAACGCCGCCGTCGCCGCCGCGGTCTCCAGCAGACAGTCGGGCTCCGGCTCGAGCGCCAGCACGCAGCACACGCCGGTGCGTTCTTCGATCGCCGCGAACGCCGACGCACAGCGCGCCAGGTTGCGCGCCATCACCCGCAGGTCGGGCGCAGGATCCCCTGGGCCGCAGTAGCCGAGCGGCAGCGTCGACAGCGGCAGTTCGCTGCCCGCCGGCACCAGCGACGCCCCGATCTCGGCGCACTGCCGCGTGTAGGCGAGCCGGTCCTCGTGCGCCCAGTCCGGGCGGTAGACCGCGGTCTTGACCACGTCGTCGTGGAAGCCGCCGTGCGGGAACACGTTCAACGTCCACAGCGGCAGGTCGAGTTCGACCAGCAGCGCGCGCAGCCGCGCCAGCGCCGCCGGATCCTCCGCCAGCTGCGCCGCCAGCGGCGCCGGCCACCACGAACCGAGCCCGAACGCGCGCCCGGCCGCCCGCGCCGCCGCCGCCAACGGCACCGTGTGCTCGCGCAGCGCCGCCGCCACCGCCGCGAGGTCCGGGGCGGGGTGCACGTTGCCACAGTAGGTCAGTCGCCAAGAAGCCATCGGGCGGGCGCAGGATAGCCAGAGTGCCGCTGCCACCGCCGCGGTTCCCGAAGAAGGGCAGGAGGAAGGCTGCGGCCCCGCCCCCCGGAATGCCGATGGCGAGCGGGCAGCAGAAGCGACCGCCCATCATGACGCACTCCCCCGCGGCGAACGGCCACGTCTCCGGTGACGACGGCCACAAGGAACGCATCCTCGCGATCCGCCGTTCGAGCTCGTACCGGCAATCGCACATCGACCCCGACTTCATGGGGCGCGTCGAACTGCGCCCCGTGCGCCTGCAGCTCGAGCTGTTGAAGCCCGAGTTGATCATGCAGGAGCAGGGCGTGCACTCGACGGTCGTCGTGTTCGGCGGCACGCGCGTGGTCGAACGCGCCGAAGCCGAGCGGCGGCTGCACGCGGCGCAGGACGCGCTGCGCAAGAAGCCGAACGAGCCGAAGCTCGTGCGCGCGGTGCGCATCGCCGAGAACGTGCTGAAGAAGGCGCACTTCTACGACGAAGCACGCGAGTTCGCGGCGCTGGTCTCCGGCCAGTGCCAGGTCGAACACCACTGCGACTACGTGATCTGCACCGGCGGTGGCCCGGGCATCATGGAGGCTGCCAACCGCGGCGCGTTCGAGGTCGGCGCCAAGTCGATCGGCCTCAACATCACGCTGCCGTTCGAGCAGGAGCCGAACAGTTTCATCAGCCCGGAGCTGTGCTTCGAGTTCAAGTACTTCGCGATCCGGAAGATGCACTTCCTGATGCGGGCGAAGGCGATGGTCGCGTTCCCTGGCGGCTTCGGCACCATGGACGAACTGTTCGAGGCGCTGACGCTGATCCAGACGCGGCGCATGGCGCGCATCCCGGTCGTGCTGTTCGGCCGCGACTACTGGCGGCGCATCGTCGACTGGGAGCTGTTCGTCGAAGAGGGCACGATCTCGCCCGAGGATCTCGACCTGATCCACTACGCCGAGACGGCGCAGGAATGCTGGCAGCAGATCCAGGACTTCTGGCGCGAAGCGCCGCCGGAGAAGCTGCCGCGCGGGCAGTGACCTCCGGCCTCGGCGGCGCGCAGTTCGCCGCTGCCGGCAGCGGCCGCGCGCTGCATGATGCGCGCGCATGCAGCCACTGACTCGCCGCGCCCGTCCGACGTGCACCCTGCTCGCCCTGCTGGCCACGGCACTCGCGCCACTTCGCGCCCAGGACACGCCGACGGACCCCGTGCGCGCGTGGTTCGCGGCGGCGCCGGCGACACGCGGAGCGTTTCCGGACACGGGCGATGACCTGACGCGCGAGCAGGTGGTGCAGCGCCGCGGCGAGCTGCTCGCCGCACTGCGCGATGGCACGCTGGCGCGCGGTGCACGCCAACTGGCAACGCCGGCGGCGAACGCCGAAGCCGCGACCGAACAGGCGCTGGCCCTCGGGGCGCTGTCGATGCCGTACGTGCTGTTCCACAAGGGCGAGCGCCCGGCGAACGGCTGGCCGCTGTTCCTTTGCCTGCACGGCGGCGGCGGCAATGCCGAAGCCACCGGCCCGCACGCGTGGGACGTCAACACCGGCGAGTGGAACGCGCAGCGGCGCCTCGCTGCGCGCCGCTATCCGTCGCCCGGCCTCTACTTCGTGCCGCGCATGGCCGACGACCGGCAAGGTCGCTGGTGGTTCGACCACAACCAGCAGGCGTTCGACACGGTGATCCGCGACGCGATCCTGTTCGCCGACGTCGATCCCGACCGCGTCTACCTGCTCGGCATCAGCGAAGGCGGCTACGGCGCGATCCGCTTCGCCGGCAACCGCCCCGATCGCTTCGCCGCGTGCAACGGCATGGCCGCCGCCGAGCCGCTGGCGACGTCGCCGCCGGAGAACATGCGAAACGTCGCGTTGCGCATCGACATCGGCGAACGCGACACGATGTTCGACCGCGTCGGTCTCGCGCGCACGATGGGCGAACGGCTCGCGGCGCTGCGCACGGCCGATCCGAACGGCTACGTGCACGAACTGTTCGTGCAGCCGGGCCGCGGCCACGGCATCGACTACGCGCCGGGCCCGCGCTGGCTCGTCGACAAGGTGCGCACGCCGCGGCCGGATTGCGTCAGGTGGACCGTGCTGCCGTTCCACACGCAGGTCGCCCTGCAGTCCTATTGGCTGGCGCTGCCCGAACGGCCCGCCGCGATGCCGCTGTACCTGCGCGCGACGCTGCGGGAGCAGCGGCTCGAGCTGATCGCCGAAGTCGACGACCCGGCCCAGCCGGGCAAACGCAAGGCGGCGATCGACGGCCGTGTGCTCGTGCGCCTCGACGACGGCATGGTCGACCTCGATCGCGACCTGCAGCTCGTCGTCAACGGCGTGCCACGAACGCCGGTGCGCGCCCATCGCCGGCTGGCGACGATGGTGCACACGCTCGCCGAACGTGGCGATCCGCGGCTGTGCTTCCCGGTGGAGATCGTCGTGGATCTCGCGCCCTGACGCGCAGCGGCTCTGCCACCGGCCCGACCGTCAGGCTTCGCGCAGCAGCCCGTCGCGCTCGACCAAGCGCCCGGCCTGCACGGCGCGGTCGACATTCGCCGCCATGACGTCCTTGACCACGGCGCCAAGGCGCGTGATGCCGAAGCAGCGCGCCGCTTCGCGCGCGAGGTCGTCGCGGCCGAGCGCTTGATGCTGCCGCAGCAGCCAGCGCATCGCGTGCGCGATCTCTTCCGCCGGCAGCTCGTCGGCCGGGCGGCGCGTCGCGTCGTCGCCGGCGTTCTCGTCGGGCACACGGAAGCCGCGGAACGCCGTCCGCTGCGCGTCGTCGACCCAGACCACGTCGCCGTCGACCACCGCCGTCGCCGGCAGCGCACTGCGAACGCGTTCGCGCACCCGTTCGGTGACGCGCGCGACCTGCCAGGCCGCAGCGACGACACGCGCCAGGCGATCGAGGTGCACCGGCGATTCGCCGGCGAGCACTTCGGCGACCTGGCGACGCAGCTGCAGCATCGCCGTCGGCTGTGCGAACTGCTCGGCGGTGCCGACCGCGGCGATGGCGACTGCGACGTACGGACGCGGCCCGTCCGGATCGTCGATCGTCGCCGGCACGACTCCGTCCGCCTTGGCGTCGACCGGCGCCGGCGGAGGCACGGCGACGGCTTCCTGCAGGCGCGGCGGCGTCTCCACCACCACGCTGCGCGCCTTCGCCGCAGCGATCGCCGCTTCGAGACGATCGATCTCACCCTGCGGATCGAGCCAGAAGTCCGTCGACCAGACGCGGTGCAACTGCCAGCCGAGCCCGCGCAGCACCGCAGCGCGCAGCCGGTCGCGATCGCGCGCGTTCGCCGCCGAGTGGTAGCTGGCGCCGTCGCACTCGATGCCGAGCAGGTAGCGGCCCGCGGCACTCGGGTCGACGACGGCAAGGTCGATGCGGTAGCCGGAACAACCGACCTGCGTGTGCACTTCGTGGCCGCGCTGCACCAGCGCGTCGCGCACCGCCGCTTCGAACGGCGAGTCGACACCGCGGCCCGGGTCGAGTGTCGTCGCCGCCGGCAGCGCGTCGGTGCCGCGCAGCGCGTAGTCGAGGAACGTGCGCAGATGCCGCGCGCCGAGTGCCTGCGTGCGGTTCGCGACCTGCTCCGGCCCGACCGACGTGAACACCACCAGCTCGCGCCGCGCGCGCGTCACCGCGACGTTGAGGCGCCGTTCGCCGCCTTGCGTGTTCAGCGGCCCGTAGTTCTCGAACACGCGGCCCTGCGCGTCGGGGCCGTAGCAGATCGAGAACAGGATGACGTCGCGTTCGTCGCCCTGCACGTTCTCGAGGTTCTTGACGAACACCGGCTCGCTGGCGGCGGTGAACGCCGCTTCGAGCTCGGGCCGTTCGCGCCGGGCCTGGTCGAGCAGGTCCTCGATCAGCACCTGCTGCGCCTGGCTGAACGTCACCACGCCAAGGCTCTGCCGCGCGCGCGCCGGATCGAGCAGGCGCGCGACCACGTCGGCGACCAACGCCTCGGCTTCGATCCGATTCTGCTGCGAGCCGGCGCGATCGTAGACGCCCGACACACGCACGGTGCGCACACCGAGGCCAGGCCCGCGCGCGGCCGGTGCTGGGAACGTCAGCAGCCGGTTCTTGTAGTAGTGGTGGTTGCTGAACGCGATCAGCGATTCGTGGCGGCTGCGGTAGTGCCAGTCGAGGTGCAAGCGCGGCAGGCCGGCGGCGCTGCATTCGTCGAGCACGCTCTCGAGGTCCTCGGGCAGTTCGTCGGGTGCGGGCTCGTCGCCTTGCGCCTGGCGCTGGAAGAACGTCGTCGGCGGCAGCTGCCGGCTGTCGCCGACGACGACCAGCGCATCGCCGCGGCCGATCGCGCCGACGGCGTCCCACATCGGAATCTGCGACGCCTCGTCGAAGACCACGAGGTCGAAGCGGGTCGACGCCCGGCCGAGATACTGCGCCACCGACAGCGGGCTCATCAGCATGCACGGCGCGAGGCGCCCGAGCAGGCCCGGGATCTCGACGAACAGCTTGCGCACCGGCTTGTGCTTGCGCTGCTTCTTCAACTCGCGCTCGAGCACGCCGAGTTCGCTGCTGGCCACCTGCGTGTCGCGCAGCTGCGGCACGCGCGCCGCGAGCCGCGCGCGCACGACCTCGGCCGACAAGCGGATCGCCTGCTGGTCGAGCTGGGCGAAGCGCGCGATCGTGCGTTCGTGGTCGGCGCCGCGGAAGCGCGCCAACGCCGGTTCGGCGGCGTGCACCCGATCGAGCCAGGCGTCGAGGAACGTCGCGCGGGCCGAGGCGACGAGCTGACCGGTGGCGACGTCGCCGCGCGCGTGCGCTGCGACCAGAGGTGCCGTGCCAGCCGCTGCCGCCGCGTCGGCAGCGCCGCGGTAGGCGCAGAAGTCGCGCAGCGCCGGCCCGGCGTCGCGCCACCGCGCGGTCCGCGCGACCACCGCGGCGAAGAAGCCGGGCGCCGAGGCGACGCCGAACGCCTCGTCGTCGTCGAGCAGAAGTTGCTGCTGCACGGCAGCACGCGCCGCCAGCCATTCGTCGTGCGCCGACTGTGCGGCCGCGATCGCCCGCGGCAGCGCGTCCGCGCCTTCGGCCAGGCCGTCGAGCTGCACCGCCAGCGCCGCCAGGGCTTCGGGCGACGGCGCCAGCGCGCCCGGCTGCAGTTGCACGAGCAGCCGCCGGACCTCGTCCACCCATTTCGCCCAAGCCGCGACCTGCGGCCAATCGGCGAGGCTCGCGCGCCAGTGCACGCCGAGCGCCTGCGCCACCGCGGCGCGCGCCAGCAGCGAACGTTCGAGCGCACGCACGCGCAGCGCCACCTGCAGGTCGTCGGCGCACGCCGCCGCCGGCGGCACCTGACCGACGGCGACGGCCGCCAGTTCGGCGCGCGGACCGCGGAAGCGCCACCAGCGCAGCAGCACGAACGAGCCGGCTGCGCGCTGCACGTCGGCAGCGAGGCGATCGAGGTCGCGCTGCAGCAGCTCGCGCCGCCAGCGCGCGGCCAACGGCGCCCAGGAGGCATCGCGTTGCGCGCCTTCGTCGCCGGCCTGCTGCAGTTCGCCGGCGAACGTGCGCCAATCGGCGAGCCGCAGCAGCGCCGACGGCGGCAACGCGGGCGCCTTCAGCAACTGCCACAAAGCGACGAGGTGCCGCAGCTGGTCGCGGCTCGGCCCGGCCCCGAGCAACGGCGCGAGCCCGCAGGGACCGGCGAACGCTGCGAGCGCGCGCGCGAGCTGCTCGGCCGCTGCGGCGAGGCGGGCGCCAGCGGCCGGCAGTTCGCGCTGCAGCGCCGGCGTCCAGTCGGAGCGGCGCACGCCCCACCACGGCGACGCCGCCGGCACGCCGATCGGTGCGGCGACGCCCGCGAGTTCGGCCACCGCGGCGAACGCGGCCGCCACCGCCGCCGGCGCCGCCGTGGCCAGCGCGGGCAGCGGCACACGTGGCGCTGCGCGCAACGCGATCAGCTCGCCCATCGCCGCGAACACCGACACGCCGTGCTCGCGCGGACGATGCAGGTCGGCGACGAGGGCGTTCAGGTCGTTGCGGGTGCGCAGCAGGTCGCTCGCACACTGCTGCCACTCCGCCGGCTCCCGTCGCTGGCCGGCCTCGAGCGCCGACCGCAGCTGCTCGAGCACGGCCTTCGGCCCGCTCTTGCTGGAATGCAACTCGAGGCAGAACGGCCCGAGCCCGACTTCGGCGAGGCGGCGTTGCACGACCTCGAGTGCGGCGCGCTTCTCGGCGACGAACAGCACGCGCTGGCCGTCGGCGAGCGCCTGCGCGATCAGGTTGGTGATCGTCTGCGACTTGCCGGTGCCCGGCGGTCCCTCGAGCACGAACGAGCGGCCCTTCGCCGCCGCCAGCACCGCCGCGAGCTGCGAGCTGTCGGCGTCCTTCGGGCACAGCACGGAGGCGGGATCGAGCTCGTCGAGCCGTTCGCGCGCGAACTCCGGCGCGTCCTGCGCGAAGGCCGTGCCCGGCCGTTCGACCAGGTGCTGCAGCACGGGGCTCTGCAGCAGCTCGTCGCGCGCCGCGAGATCGAGCCACATCAGGTACTTGGTGAACGAGAAGAAGCCGATGCAGGCCGTCGCTTCGACTTCCCACCGCGGCATGCGCAGCGCTATGTGGCGGAATGCGTCGAGCACCGCCTTCACGTCGACACCGTTGTCGCCCTCGGGCGGCGTGTCGCCGAGCGGCACGCGCAGGTCGAAATCGCGCAGCAGGAACTGCCGCAGCGTCTGGTTCAGGCGCGGCTCGGCGTCGTCGAGCACGAAGCGGCAGCCTTCGGTCACCGACGTGCGCTCGACCACCATCGGCAGCAGCAGCAGCGGTGCGCGCCGCGGCTTCTCGGCGCCGGGCGACTCGTAGTACTTCAGGAAGCCCAGCGCGAGGTAGAGCGTGTTGGCCCCACTCTCTTCGAGCGAGATGCGCGCGTGGCGGTAGATCTCGACCAGGCGTTCGTCGAGCGATTCGGCGTCGAGCTCGGCGCGCAGTCGACCGGCGCGCAGTTCGTCGGCCAGGTGTTCGGCGAGCACGTCGACGCCGGCGCGCTGCGAGGCCAATGCCAGGTCGCGTTCGCCGTCGCCCTGGCCGAGATCGGGCCGCGCCAGCACGCGCACGCGGCCGCCCTGCTGCAGCCGGTCCTCGAGCGCCTCGAGGTCGTGCGCACACAAGCGCAGCGTCTTCTTGGTCTCGGCGAAGTTCAGCAGCCGGTTGAACATCGACAGGTCGAGCAGACGGCCCTTCCAGTGCTCGAGGCGGTCGCCCGGCGGCGAGGGCGCCTTCGACGGCTCGGGACGCGGCGCGTCAGGGTCCTCGTCGACGAACGTCGGCGCAGCAGGCGACGCGGAGACGACGACGACCGGTGACATCGCCGACGAATCCAGGTCGACGTCGACCGGCCGGAACGCCGAGATGCGCACCGGCAGCGGGCGGAAGCCGCGGCTGCGCGCGGCGGCGACGTCGATCGCCAGCAGGAACTCGACCTCGTTCGCCAGGTGCTTCGCCGCCGCGGCCTGGGCCTGCGCGGGCGACGCCGCCTGGCCAGCACACGCCAGCGTGCATTCGAGCACCAGCATCGCGCCAGCCTCGACCCGCTTCTTCAGTTCGACCGCGGGGCCGAGTTCGACCTGCGGTGTCGCCGCCGGCAGGGTCCAGACGCCGACGAACGCATGTCGCCGCTGCACCACGACGAACGGCTGCAGCCCGGCCGCTTCGAGCAGTGCGGCGTAGAGGAGCGCCAGATCCAGGCAGTTCCCGATGCGCTCGCCCACCACCTGCTCGGGCGTGCGCACCTTCTGGCCGGTGCGCTCGAAGCTCGGCGGCGCCACGACGTAGGTGATGCCAGCCGCAACGACAGCCTCGTGCGCCGCCGCGAGCATCGCCCGCACGCGTTCGGGCGAACCCGACTGGTAGCCGTCCAGGGCCGGTTGGCCGGTCGCGACCGCGAGTTTCCTCGCCATCGCCTGCTGGAGCGGTGCGAGGGCTGGGTGGTTCGGCGCCACGAACGTCGCCAGCAACGCCGGCACCGGCTGCAGACCAGGCCACTCGTTGCAGGCGAGCAGATCGATCGGCGTGCGGGACACGGCGAGCACTTCGCCGGCGCGCTCGAGGCGCACGACCAGCTCCGCGCGCTCGCCTTCGACGAGGTTGGCGAACGCCTCGGCGGACAAGGGCAGGT
>JBILEY010000245.1:0-7881 GCA_044351865.1 Planctomycetota bacterium
CACGTCGCCGGTGCGCGTCAGCGGTTCGTCCTCGTCGACCGCGATGGCGAGGCCGAAGTCGAGCAGCACCGGCACCAGGTCGGCGCCGAGCATGACGTTCGCCGGCTTCAGGTCGCGGTGCACGACGCCCTGGTCGTGCGCCCGCTGCAGGCTGCCGGCCAGCCGCTCGAACACCTGCAGCGTGTCCGCCACCGGCATGCGCACGCGCAGCGCGTCCTCGCCAGCCGCGATCCGCCGCCGCGCCGCGTCGAGCCGCTGCGCCAGCGATTCGCCGGCGACGTACTTCATCGCCAGGAACAGGTGCTCGCCGTCGCGGCCGACCTCGTGCACCGGGCAGATGCCGGAGTCGTCGACGCGCGCCGCCATCGTCGCCTCGCGCTGCAGCCGCAGTTCCTGCGCCACCGACGCGAACTGCCGCGACAGCACCTTCAGCGCCACCGGCCGGCCGAGCCGCGGATCGTGCGCCAGGTGCACGGTCGCCTGGCCGCCGCGGCCGAGCACGCGGATCAGTTCGTACGGGCCGATGCGCGCCGGGGCGCCGCTCGTCGACACCACCATCGCCGCCTCGTCGCTCGCGAGCGCCCCCAGTTCCTCGCGCACGAGCCCCGCGTGCTCGGGGAACATCGCCGTGTAGTCGGCTTCGCTGCGCACGACGCCATGGGCACGGTCGGTGGCGACACGCGCCAGCAAGGCGTGCACGAACGCTTCCCGCGTGTCGTGGTCGCCGGCCACGTCACTCCATCTCGTCGAACAACGAGCCGGGCAGGCGTTGGCGCAGCGTCTGCAGCGCCTTCTGGAAGCGCCGCGTCACCGCCGAGTCGTCGATGCCGAGGATCTTCGCGACCTCGCGGTTCGGCAGCTGCTCGATGCCGCGCAGCACGACGACCTCGCGTTCCTCCGGCGCCAGCTGCGCGAGCGCCTGCTGCACCACGTCCCCGCGGTCCGACCGCGCGAGCCGGGTGACGATGCCGCTGACCGCCGCCGGCAGCTGCGCCAACGGATCGGCAGCGGTCGCCGGATCGCCGCCGCGCCCGACGTCGCCGCCGCGGCGGCGCAGGCTGCGGCGCAGCAGGTCGTTGACGGCGCGCAGCAGGATCACCGACAGGAACTTCAGCAGCACCGGCGTCCAGCGCCCGTCGCGCGGCTGCAGGTCGCGCAGCTTCGGCAGCGCCGCCGCCCACGTCTCCTGCACGACGTCCTCCGGCTCGGCGCCGCGGACGAGGTTCTGCATGCGATAGCGGGCTTGGGCGAGCAGCACGGGACTGAAGCGTTCGACCAGGAAGTCCCGGCTCGCGGTGTCACCGGCGACCGCGCCGGCGATGCACACCGAAGTGGGATCGGAACCGTCCGAGGATGCTGCCGCCGCAGTCATGCGGGTGCGGATGCTAGCGCGCGACGGCGGCGGCGCCTCGGTCCGGTGGAATGGCGCGACGCCTGCCGGATTTGTCGGGCGCGACGTTTCCGCGGTCGCGCCGGTCGGCTATCCCTCTGCGACCTCTCGGAGACTCTCCCCTATGGAAGAAAGCAAACGCGTCCTCTGCGGTGTATTGGGCATCCTGATCGGCAGCCTCGGCATCCACCGCTTCATGCTTGGCGACACCACCGGCGGCATCCTGCGCATCGTCATCACCATCGTGACGTGCGGCATGGGGGGCCTGATCGGCTTCATCGAGGGCATCATCTACCTGACCAAGACGGACGAGCAGTTCATCAAGGAGTACCAGGTGGGCAAGAAGGCCTGGTTCTGAAGTCGCTGCACGTCACGACTGCTGCCGGCGCGCCTCGAGTTCGCGCAGCGCGAACGGGTAGGTGATCAGGCCGAAGCCGAGGATGCCGGTGCCGACGCCGCTGATGATCGCGTCGTGCTTGCCCAGCATCTCGCCGACGACCCAGAGCGCGGCGCCGCTGAACAAGCAGCCCCAGCCGATCGCCAGGATCCACGGCTGCAGGCGACCGAACCACGGCGTGCGCTCGTGCGAGCGAGCGCTCTGGCGACCGGTCAGCTGGTAGGTCAGGTTCTCCAGCGTGGCGCGGTCGATGGCCGGGTTCTTCAGCGCCTCCTCGAGCACGCGCAGGTTGTCGCGCCGCGCGGCCGCTCGCTGCTCGAGCACCATCTTGACCAGGACGAAGGCGAAGATGACGCAGAGGATGACGGCGAATTCCATGGCGGCCTCGGAGGGGAAGGGCGCGGCTACGGCACCGCCGCCAGTCTATTGCGAAGCCGCGGCGATCAGCGGCCGGACATCGTCGGCAGGCCCAGCCCAGCCAGCAGCTCGTCCGGGTCGCCGCCCCAGATCAGCTCGGCGTCGCCCAGATGGCACCGGTCGTTGCGGCGCCAGACGAACGGCCAGCCCAGCGCCTGCGCGGCTTCCTGGTCGGGTTCGCGGTCGCCGACCATGACCACGCGCCCGGCCTCGCCGGCGGCACGGCGGGCGAGCCGCAGCATGTCGGTCTTGGTGGTGACGCCGTCACTGTCGAGGCAGAACTGCCAGTCGGTCAGGGCGCGCAGCCCCTGGCCGTCCTGCATGGCGCCCATGTAGGTGCGGCGGCAGTTGCTGGCGAGCGCCACCTTGACCCCGATCGCGCGCAGGTGCAGCAGCAGCGGCCGCACGCCGGCGAACAGGTAGTCGACGCCGCGGCTCACTTCCTCGACCTCCATCGGCAGCACCACCGAACGCAGCTCCTGCCAGCGGTGCTTGTGCGCCTCCGGCAGGAACGGCGCCCACACGCCCGCGTCCTTCATGCCGACGACGGCTTCGGCGGTGCGGTCGTCGGGCATCGCGATCGCGAGCCCGTGCATGGTGGCGAAGCGCTGCAGGCCGGCGCGGATCACCGGCGCCCACCAGCGGAAGGTGTCGTGCAGGGTGCCGTCGACGTCGAAGACGACGAGTTCGGGCGGGACGTGCGAACGGAGCAGGCTCAACGGCGGGACCTTCGGGATCGCAGGTGGAGATCGTCGGGACGTTCAGAGGAAGCGGATCTGCCGCACGCCCATGACGTGCAGCTCGTCGACGGTTCGGTTCATCTCCGCTTCGGCGCGCAGCACGGTCGCGCGCTCGGCGAGGCCGTCGCGCACCCGCAGCTGCACGACGAACGCAGCACGCGCCGCCGCGTCCATCGTGCGCAGACGCTGGCGCATGCGCAGCACCCACGCGTCGAGCGGCAAGCGCTCGCCCGCCACGTGCACGAAGCCGTCGCCGGCGAACGCGACCTCGACGAGACCGCCGCTGGCGTCGAGCGCATCGGGGGCGAGGGGCTCGCTCGCACACGCCGCCAGCAGCAGCGTCGAGAACACGGTCGCGCGCGGCCGGAACCCGTTCATTGCGCGGCGATGCCCTGCACTTCGATGCGGGCCTCCGGGTCGAACAGCGACACCACCTGGAACATCGCCATGCCGGGGTAGTGCTTGCCGCAGTGGCGCCGCCAGATCTGGCCGAACGCCTTGCGCGCGGTCGCGTAGTCGTCGCGGTTGGTGACGTAGAAGTTCAGCTGCACGACGTCGGCGAACGTCATCTCGGCGTCGCGCAGGATCAGGCCGATGTTGCCGAGCGCCTGGTCGAGCTGACCGACGAGGTCGCCCTTGTGCACGATGGAGCCGGAATGGTCGTAGCCGCACTGGCCGGCGAGGTAGAGCGTGCGCGCCGGGCCGCTCTCGACCAGCCAGCCGTGCGCGAAGCCGATCGGCGCGGCGAGTTCCTTCGGGTTGATCGCTTGCTTGCTCATGGGGCGGTCACTGGGGTCACGTTCGATTGCGGATGGGAAGGTCACGGTCGCGGCAGTTCGCGCAGGATGGCGCGCACCGGGCTGCTGTCGCCGTTGACGATGCGCAGCGGCAGCGCGATCAGCTCGTAGTCGCCGGCCGGCACCGCGCGCAGGTCGAGGTTCTCGAGGATGGCGATGCCGCCGTCGTGCAGCACGTGGTGGCCGCCGAGGTCCTTGCTGTCGGCGTGGTCCATGCTCGGCGTGTCGATGCCGACCAGCTGGATGCCGGCGGCGACCAGGGCGCGCGCGGCGTCGGCGCCGACGGCGGTGAAGGCCGGATCCCAGCGACGATGGTCGTGGTCCTGCCGCGTGCGGAACAGGATGCGCTCGGCACCACGCAGCATCGCCGGCGTCAGCGCCGACGCGGGGATCAGCGACGGCGAACCTTCGCCGCGCACGTCGACGACGCGGCAGCGGCCGATGTACTTGGTCAGCGGCACGTTCGCGATGTCGGCGCCGGCGAGGTCGAAGTGCAGCGGCGCGTCGGTGTGCGTGCCGACGTGCACCGACATGCGGATCGTGCTGACGTTGCACGACGCCCCCTTCTCCATGCGCGCGACCCATTCCTGCGAGAACGGTGAGTCGCCGGGGAACGTCGCCGACGCCGGCTCGATCGGTTCGCTGATGTCCCAGATGCGCATGGTTCAGCCCGGCTTCTTGGCCTGCTGCAGGAACGGTTCGTACTCGCGGCGGTCGAGGATCTCGCGGATCGCGCGCACGGCGGCGCGCACCTCGTCGTCGCTGTTGTAGAAGTGCGGCGCCACGCGCAGGCCGGCGTCGGGGCGGAAGTCGACGACGATCTCGCGCGCCGACAGCGCCTGGCAGACCGCGTAGCCGTGCGGCACGTCGAGCGCGACGTGGCCACCGCGCCTGGCCGCCGCCAGCGGCGACTTGATCGCCAACCCGGCGCGCTGCGCTTCTTCGACCAGCAGCGTCGTCTGCCGCTGGCTCTTGGCGCGTATCGCCGGCAGCGTCACTTCGAGCACCGTCTTCACGCCTTCGATGCCGGACGCCAGCGCGGGCACGTTCGGCGTGCCGGTGGCGAAGCGCTGGCCGTCGTCGCGGTAGTCCTGGCCGGCCGGCGAGAACGCGAACGGCTGCTTGTGCGCGGCCCAGCCGGTGAAGCTCGGCACCAGCGTGCGCGCGCGCTCGGGGTTGACGTAGAGGAAGCAGTTGCCGGGGCCGCCGCACAGCCACTTCAGAGCACCGCCGACGATCGCGTCGCAGGCGCGCGCGTGCGCGTCGAGCGGCACGATGCCGGCCGAGTGGAACGTGTCGAGCACGACGAACGCGCCGTGCTTGTGCGCCTTCTCGACGATCGGCGCGAGGTCGACGATCGCCGAGCTGCGGAACATCACGTGGTCGATCGCCACCAGCAGCGTCTCGTCGTCGATCGCCGCCGCCACCTGCTCGCCGTCGGTCGAGATGCCGTCGGCCGCGACCGGCACGCGCACCAGCCGCGCGCCGTGCGCCGCCCGCGCTTCGTAGATGTACTGGTCGCTCGGGAAGTTCCGGTCGGCGTAGACGACCTTGTTGCGGCGGCCGTCGAAGCGGAAGCACGACAGGATCATCTCCTGCGCGACGGCGATGTTCTGGTGCATCGTCACCGTGCCCTTCGGCACGGATAGCACCTGCGCGATCAGGTCGCCGACCTGCTCCTGCATCACCCACCAGCCGTCGCCCCACGACCGCACGCCGCGCGTGTCCCACTGGTCGAGGAAGCGCTGCACGCTCTGGCGCGCCGCCGCCGGCATGGCGCCGAGCGAGTTGTTGATCAGGTAGTTCGAGCGCTGCGTGATCGGGAAACGATCGCGGAACGCGAGCAAGGGGTCCGTTTGGCTCATCGGCGGCGCACTGCGGGGCGAAGCGTTCTAGCGGATCGCCGCGGCCGAAGCACGCCGCTCGGCCAACGCCGCCTCGACCGGGAGCAGACGGCGCGGCAGCAAGGGACCGTGCGGGTCGAGGCGGCGGGCCCGAGCCGCCCAGCGCACCGCCTCCTCGACCACGGCGGCCCCACCCGCGCGCAGCAGGGCCTGGGCCAGCAGCGCCATGCCGATGGCGCGCAGCCAGTGGGGCTCGTGGCCGCGCACCGCCGCGCGCAGCAGCGGCACCGCCGCCGCTGGCTGGCCCTGCGCCAGCAGCAGTTCGCCGCGCGTGCGCAGCATCGCCGCGTGCGTCGCAACCGGCGCGGTGCGGCGCCTGCCGGTCGGCCACGCGGCCACGATCGCCTGCGCCTCGCCGAGGGCATCGGCATCGCCGCGTTGCACGAGGAAGAACGCACGCGCGATGGCGAGCTGGCGTTCGTGCTCCTGCAGCAACACCCGCTCCGCCGCCGGCAGGTCCGGACTGTCGGCACGTCGCCGCGCGATCGCCGCACGCCCCGCCGCTTCGGCCCGTTCGTGCGCCGCGAACGCCGCCGCTGCGTCGCCGCGCGCGAGCTGCAGCAGGGCCGTGTCGCTCCAGCTGGCTTCGTCGTGGCCGTTCGCCGCGACGCGCGCCGCCAGCTCCGCTTCGGCGACGGCGAGGTCGCCGGCGTGGAACGCGCGTTCGAAGCGATGCTGCGCCGCCTGCACGGCGTTGGCGGCGAGCCCCTCGTCGAGCTGCGCCGCGGTGGCGCGGGCGGCGAGCCACGCGAAGCGCACGTCGGTGCTCCAGAAGCTGCTGCGGCCGCCGACCAGCGTGGGCACGAAGGCACCGAGCGCCAGCACCCAGCAGCTCAGCGTCGTCGCCCACAGCAGCGCCCCGCGCGCGGTGAAGAACTCGCCGTCGTCGAGCACGGCGACGGTGGCGGACTGCATCGCGACCGCGACCAGCACGTTCAGCAACGGCCCCGCCATCGCCACCACGACGAGGCGCGTGCGCAACCAGCGGCGGCCGCGGTAGAGCGAACGCACGTAGCCGTGCAGCGGCCACGGCCGCAGCGTCACGCACGCACCCGCCCACCAGCGAGCGAACCACGCCGGGCCCCGGCCGAGGTCGATCTCGACGACGCGGAAGCCGACCAGCATCGCCGCCAGCGCGTGCGCCAGTTCGTGCAGCACGCACAGCACCAGCTGCGCGGCGAACGGCACCAGCGCGTAGGCCGCCACCGCGGCCACCAGCGAGAACTGCGCATCGCCGAGCACGGCGGCAGTCTGCAGCGCGCACGCCGCCGATCAAGCGACGGTCAGGCTGGCTTCGCCAGGATCTCGGCGCGGACCGCGCGCGCCAGCTGCGGATCGGCACCGCACTTCTCGGCGTCGCCGACCAGCCGTTCGGCCTCGTCGGCGCGGCCGAGCAGCGCACAGGCCTGCGCCAGGTGCAGCAGCGGCGACGGATCGTGCGGCGCCAGCTGGTGCGCGCGCGCCAGCAGCGCATGGCCTTCGTCGACGCGGCCGTTGGCGACCAGCAGGATGCCGAGGCGGTTGTGTGCGTCGACCGACTCATGGTCGTGCCGCAGCGCGCGCCGCAGCAGGCGCTCGGCCGGCCGCAGCCGCCCGCGCTTGTGGTTGACGAGGCCGAGCAGGTACCACGCTTCGGCGACCGGCCCGGCGCGGCGGACCAGCGCGCGCGCCGCGGCTTCGGCAGCGACGAGGTCGCCGGCGCCGATCGCCTTCTCGATGAGCTGCACGGCCTGCCACAGCCCCGGCACCGCGGCGATGCGCTGGAAGCGGCGCGCCTGCGTGGCGAGCACCGGCGACAGGCCGAGGGCCAGCGCCTGGGCGAACGCCGACGCCGCCGCCGGCCCGTCGTCGAGCAGCAGCTGCGCGCGGCCGAGTTCGAACTGCAGCATCGCGTGCGCCGGCTGCTGCTGCAGCGCCGCCGCCAGCACGTCGCGCGCGCGCCGCGGCTGGTCGTCCTCGAGCAGGAACGAAGCGACGAGCCGCGCCACCGGCACCGGCAACGCACCGCGCGCCAGCAGCTCTTCGACCAGCGCCCGCCGCGTCGCGCGGTCACCGCAGCGATCGCACGACGCCGCCAGCTGCGCCAGCGCCGCCGCACTCGCCGCCCCCTGCTGCCGCGCGGCCTCGACGACGCCACGCACGTCGTCGTTGCGCCCGCAGCGGAACGCCAGCGCCGCGGCCCGTTCGACCAGTTCGGCGCGGTTCGGTGCTTTCAGCGCAGCCCGGCAGGCGGCGC
>JBILEY010000246.1:0-7858 GCA_044351865.1 Planctomycetota bacterium
TACCGTCGCCGGCGACACCGTCGCCGGCTTCGTTGGGGCAGGGCTCGGCGCGGCCGGCTTTGGCGTGGCGACTGGCGTCGCCTGCGCAGCGGCCGCCGGGGTCGCCGGAACCGCGGGCTTCGCGACCGGAGCAGGAGCCGACGCGGCCGGAGTTGCCACAGCTGGCGTCACAGTTGGCGTCGGCGCGCTGGCAGGCTTCGGTCCCTCGACGCGCGGCGTCGGCTGGGCTGGGGCGTGAGCCGCAGGCTTCGGCGGCTCCGCGGGCGCTGGCGTCGGCTTGGCCTCGCGAGCCAACGGCGCGGCCGGGGCAGGCGGGGTGGCGGCAACCGCCGCGGGAGCGACGGGGGCAGGCGGGGTCACCGGCGCCGGGGGCGCTGCGGGGGGCACTGCGGGGGCGGCTGCGGCAGGCGCGTCGTCCGTATCCTCGTCGCGCTTGGCGGGGAGCTTCTTCGCTGGGGCCTTCGGAGCCGGCAGGGTCTTCTTCGGCAGCTCCTTGCGCGGCGCCGCCGGCGTCGACGCCGTCGCGTCCGCGACTTCTTCGCCTTCTTCTTCGGCGATCGCACTCAGCGACTTCTTCTTCGGCAACGCGCCGGCAGCCGCCGCGTCCGAGGTCGGTTGCTTCTTTAGGCCCTGAGCCGACAGACGTGCTTCGACCAACATGAGGTCGGCGTCGTCGAGGACGGTCATGTGGGTCTTGATCTGCTCGAAGCCGATCTCACGCAGCAGCTTCGCCAGGTCGGGGCCACGCATCCCGTAATCCTTGGCCAGTTCGAAGACTCGTACCTTTTTCAATCGCGTTGCTCCTCAGCGGTGCCAGCGAACGGATTCGCGGCTGGCTCCGGTGTATGTCGTGTTGCTTGCTGCTGGCTGGATCGGGAGGAAAGTCGGAACGCGGCCTCAGGCGCCGCCACTGGGGGTGCCTCCGGCTTCGCCGGAGGTCGGCGGGGCTTCGGGGTCGTCGCCGTCGGCTGCCCCGTCGCTCGCACCGTCCGCCGTACCGCCGTCCGCCGCACCGCCGCCCGCTGCACCGCCATCGGTCTGCGTCTCTTCGGCGACCGAACGTTCCAGTTCGGCGCGCGTCATGATGTCGATGTCCCAGCCGGTCAGCTTGCTGGCCAGGCGCACGTTCTGGCCCTTGCGGCCGATCGCGAGCGACTGCTGGTCCTCGTTGACGATGACCAGCGCCTTCTTGGCGACCGGGTCGAGCGTGATGTCGCCGACCTCGGCCGGCTTCAGCGCGTTGGCGATCAGCGTCGTCGGATCGTTGTTCCAACGGATGATGTCGATGCGCTCGCCGTTCAACTCGTCGATGATCGACTTGATGCGGTTGCCGCGCACGCCGACGCAGGCGCCGACGCAATCGACCTTGTCGTCGGCCGAGTCGACCGCCAGCTTCGTGCGGTAGCCGGGCTCGCGCTCGATGCGACGGATCGTGATCGTGCCGTCGGCGATCTCCGGCACTTCGAGTTCGAACAGCGCGCGCACGAGGTCGCGGTGGGTGCGGCTCAGGATGACCTTGACGCGCGGCCCGACCTTCTTGACCTCGAACACCAGCGCGCGGATGCGTTCGCCGATGTTGTACGACTCGCTGCGCACCTTCTCGGCGCGCGGCAGGATGCCCTCGGTGGTGCGGCCGAGGTTGACGATCACGGTGTCGCCTTCGAAGCGCTGGATGGTGCCGCTGACGATCTCGCCGACCTTGCTCTCGTACTCGGCGAACACGACGTCGCGCTCGGCTTCGCGGATGCGGCCCGTGATCGCCTGCTTGACCGACATGGCGAAGATGCGGCCTTGCTCCTCCATCGACACGTCGTAGTTGCAGACGAACTCGCCGGTCTCGCGATCAAGGGCGATCTCGACGTCGTCGACGCCGTACTTCTTGGCCAGGGCCTGCGACATCGCCTGCTCGATGGCGACGATCAGCGCCTCCTTGTCGATCTCCTTGTCGCGGGCGATGGAGTCGATGAAGCGAAGGATGTCAGCGTTGTTGGCCATGGCCCTGGGCGTGACTTGCGGGGTGCGGAACGCTACGAACGACGGCGATCTTGGGAGATCGTGCGGCGGCTCGTTCGACGTGATCCGCGGGTGTGGGGACTTGGAGGAAGACGGTTGGCAGAAACGGCGATCCCGGCAGGCGGCAGAATCCCCGCGCCCCGAGCCGCGCGGGCTCGGGGATCCTGCTGCGGCTCTTCGCCGTTCGCGGGGGATCTGCCGACTGTCCGGGAGTGCCGGTCGGTCGGGAGGAACGAGGGCGACCCGAGAGCCGACGACATTCCGAGGCGAAGATGCTACTGCCGGGGGCAGACCGGTCAAGCCAAGGTTCTGCCGTCGGGCCGGTTACCTGTTGCGCCTCCGGGCTAGACAAAGGCGTCGCTCGCCCTGACTGCGCGCCGTCCATCCCCGGCCGCCCTCTCGCCCCGTCCCTCGCATGCTCGATTTCGCCGGCAACCTCCGCCTGCGTCCGTTCGCCCTCGGCGACGCCGGCGTCGTCGAACCGTGGCTCGCCAGCCCCGGCCTGTCGATCCCCGCCGGTTGCCTGCGCCGCGAATGGCCGCAGCGCATGCTGGCCGACCAGCGCATCGTCGCCCTGGTGGCCGAGTCCGGCGGCCGGCGGCTCGGCTTCGTTCGGCTCGACTGCGGCCCCGACGGCATCGCCGAAGTCACCATCGTCGTCGCCCCCGACTGCCGCCGCGGCGGCTTTGGCCGGGCCATGTTCCGGGCCGCGTTGCTGCGAGCCCGCCAGATCGGGCTGCGCGGCATGGTGGCGCTGGTCGACCTGACCAACCAGCCGGCGCTGCGGTTCTTCGACGACATCGGCTTCCAGCCGGCGGGGCGCGTCGGCGATCGCCTGCGCTTGTGGCGGCACGTGCACGCCGGCGACCACCAGCGGCCGCTCGACATCCAGGTCTGAGCGGCCGAGAAGAAATCCAGCGTACGGCCTCTCAGAGTCATGTTTGGCGGCTGCCTTCGCAGCCGCGCAGAGCCTTCGAGAGATTCTCTCTCAGGCTCTGAGCGGCCGCGGCAGTTCCAGCGGCCCAGGTCGCGGGATCCAGGCGTGATGATCCCTGCTCCATCCGCGTGACGATCGCGCACGGACAGGAACTTCGGCCCCGCGACGGTGGCGGCGGGCGATTGCCCGCCGTTGGCCGGTCGCCGAGGATGCGGGCGTGGCCTCGCCGTCTCCCTTGCTCCGTCTGTTCGCCGCCGCCTGCGAGCGACCGCCGAGCGAACGCGAAGCCTTCGTGCGTGCCGAGTCTCGCGGCAACGAGGTGCTCGCCGCCGAGGTGCTCGACCTGCTGCGCCGGGACGAGGAATCCGACTTCCTCGACGAAGCGCGCCTCGACGGCCTGCGCCAGGAACTTGGTGGCGCGTCGGACCCGACGGCTGCGGCCGAAGAACTGCCGCCCGCGATCGGCAGCTATCGGGTGCTGGCGGAACTGGGCCGCGGCGGCATGGGCATCGTCTACCGCGCCGAACAAGCCGAGCCGCGGCGCGAGGTGGCGCTGAAGGTGCTCGGCTTCGGTTTCGCCGGGGCGGCGGCGCGGCGACTGCAGCAGGAAGCGCGCGTGCTGGCGCGGCTGCAGCATCCCGGCATCGCGCAGGTCTACGCGTGCGACAGCCAGCCGACGCCGCACGGGCGGCAGCCGTTCCTGGTGCTCGAGCTGGTGCGCGGCGACACGCTGTTGGCGTGGGCGCAGCGGACCTCGCCGTCGCTGGCCGAGCGGCTGCGTGTGCTGCGCGAGATCGCCGATGCGGTGCTGCACGCGCACCAGTGCTTCGTCATCCATCGCGACCTGAAGCCGAGCAACGTGTTGGTCGACGAACGCGGCCACCCGAAGGTGCTCGACTTCGGCATCGCCCGTCTGTTCGACGACGACGCGACGCGCGCTGCGGCGACGGCGCCTGGCCAGTTGCTCGGCACGCTCGCCTACATGAGCCCTGAGCAGGGCAGCGGCGATCCGGATGCGATCGACGTGCGCACCGACGTCTACGGGCTCGGCGTGCTCGGGTACCAGCTGCTCGGTGGGCGGCTGCCGATCGACGTCAGCGGGGACGCGACCACCAAGGCGCTGCAGCGCGTGCTGCACGAAGAGCCGGTGCCGCTCGGGCGCCTCGACCGCCGCTTGCGCGGTGACCTCGAGACGATCTTCGCGTGTGCCCTGCAGAAGGACCCGGCGCGCCGCTACGCGTCGATGGCC
The DNA here is from genome assembly GCA_044351865.1 of Planctomycetota bacterium. GTDB lineage: Bacteria > Planctomycetota > UBA1135 > UBA1135 > UBA2386 > UBA2386. The sequence continues at coordinate 4,200 of JBILEY010000246.1, forward strand.
GCGTTCGCCGACGACCTGCGGCGCCATGGCGAGAAGCTGCCGATCCTGGCGCGGCCGGCGACGTTCGCCTACCGCGCGTCGCGGTTCGTGCGGCGGCACGCGCTGGCGCTGCTCGCCATCGGCGGTGTGTTCGGTGGCCTCGGCACGGCGCTGGTCGCCAGCTGGCATGCGACGGAACGCGTGACGCAGGCGCTGGTCCGCGAAGGGCAGGCGCGCCGGCAGGCGGAGCGCAACGAAGAGCAGGCGCGGCGCGAAGAGCAGCTGAAGGGCGACGTGCTCGAGGTGCTCGCGGCGGTGTTCCGCTCGGTCGATCCGCGGCGCGATCCGGCGGCCGCGCGCCTGTCGCTGGCCGAGCGAATGCGGGCGGCGCTGGTGCCGCTCGAGGGTCGGTTCCGAGCGTCGCCGGCCGACGAACGGCGGGTGCGATTCGAACTGGCGCAGACCCTGATCGGCATCGGCGAACACGCCGCCGCCGAGGAGTTGCTGCTGCGCTGTGTGCAGTTGCTCGACGGGGCCCCGCCGCACCATGCTGCCGGCGTGCAGCTGGCGCTGGCGCGCGTGCGTGTGCGCCGGAACGACGCCGATGGGGCGCTGCGAGCGCTCGCTGCTCTCGACGCGATCGTCGCCGGCGAGGCGACCGGGGCGACGAACGCGGAGCTCGTCGCCCCGTTCGCGCCACGGATCGCCATGGTGCGCGGGCAGGCTCTGGCCGCGCTCGGTCGCCGCGACGAAGCGACGCAGCAGTTGCTGCAGGCGCGCGAGCTCTGTGCGGGGCTCGCGGGCGGTGCCGAGAACCCGCTCGGCAGCGTGCTGCTGGCTCTGGCGCAGGTGCAGCTGCAGGCCAAGGACCACGCCGGTGCGGCGGCGAGCATCGAAGCGGCCGCCGCGACCTTGGCCGATCGCCGCGACCAAGAGAGCGAAGACCTGTTGGCGGTGTCGGCGACGCAGGCGTTGCTGTTGTACGAGAAGGGCGAGTTCGCGGCGGCCGCACCGCTGCTGGCCAGCGTGCGGAACGCGCTGGTGCGCGTCTACGGCGACGAGCATCCGCAGCTCTGCGTCGTGGGCAACAACCTGGCGACGGCGTTGCGGCGGCTCGGTCGCCTCGACGAAGCGGCCGTCGCCGGTGAGGCCGCGGTGGCGCTGGCGGAGCGCCTCGGCGGCAAGCAGTCGCGCGAGCTGCTGCCGCCGCTCCGCACGCTGGCGATGGTCTACCGCGACCAGCAGCGGTTCGAGCTGGCCGAGGCGGCGTTCGCGCGCGCGATTGCGCTGCACTCTGCCCAGCAGTTGCCGTTCGACGAAGCGATGGCCGTCAGCCTGCACGAGCTGTCGGTGCTGTGCCGGCGGCGCGGCGACGTGCCGCAGTCGATCCAGTTCCTCGACCGCGCGGTCCTGGCGTTCGCACAGCTGCGCGGCGAACGGGACCCCGGCGTGCTGCGGCGGCGCTCGACGCTGGCGCGCTGGTACGCCGATGCCGGCCGCCGCGACGAGGCGCTCGCCGAACTGCAGGCGTTCGATGCCACGGCGGTCGAGGTGCTCGGCGAGCACGACCCGATCAGCATGGACGCCGCGTGGCTGCGCACCGTGCTGCTGCTCGACCAGAAGCGCTTCGACGAGGTCCCGGAGTGGCTCGCGACGTTCCGGCGCCGTGCGGCCGGCACCACGGCGGCTGCGAAGTGCGAGGCCGAGGCGGCGCGCCTCGCGGCGCGGCTGCAGAAGGAACGCAGCTAGCGCGAGGACGCGTCGGCGACGGCGCGTTTCGGCGTTCGCTTGCCCTCGTCGGTGCAGCGTGCGACGAGCAACGACTTCCGCGGCGCGGGTCGCGCGCTCTACTTCCGGCCATGTCCGACTTCCCGGGTTCGCCGGTGACGATGTTCCTGCAGCGCATGCAGAACGGCGATCCCGCGGCCGCCCACGAACTGCTGCCGATCGTCTACGGCGAGCTGCGCAGCATCGCCGGGCGCCTGCTCCGCGAAGGCCGCCCAGGCCACACGCTGCAGCCGACGGCGTTGGTGCACGAGGCGTGGTTGAAGATGGCGCACGCGGTCGCCGGCGGCGGTGGTGGTTACCAGGGTCGCGTGCACTTCCTCGCCGTCGCCGCGCGGGCGATGCGGCAGGTGCTGATCGCGCACGCGCGCGAACGGTCGGCGCAGAAGCGCGGCAGCGGCGGTGCCAAGCTGCCGCTGGACCACTGCCTCGAGCTCCTCGAGGCCGAGACCGGCGACGTCTTCGTGTTCGACGAGACGATGGCGCGCCTCGCCGCCGAGAGTGAACGGGCTGCCCAGGTGGTCGAGATGCGCGTGTTCGGCGGCATGACCATCGAGGAGGTCGCCGAAGCACTCGGCGTCGGGCTGACGGCGGTCAAGGCCGACTGGCGCTTCGCGCGGGTCTGGCTGCAGCGCGAACTGGGCCGCGGGCCGGGCGACGCCTGAGAGGCCGAGAAGAAAACCAGCATACGGCCTCTCAGAGTCATGTTTGGCGGCTGCCTTCGCAGCCGCGCAGAGCCTTCGAGAGATTCTCTCTCAGGCTCTGAGCCGCTGGCGGACCGGCGGCAGTGCAAACGCGCGCCGCTGCCGCACCGCGCTTGACCCGCGCACCGGCGGTCGGAACCATGCTCGGCCTTCGTGCGCGGCCATCGCCGTGCGCCCGGCGCTCGTGCGCCGCATCGAGGTCGTCATGCAAACCGTCAGTGTCCATCACGCGCTCGCCGGCAAGGTCGCCGTCGGCTCCCAGGTCGAGATCCGCGGCTGGGTCCGCACCCGCCGCGACAGCAAGGCCGGCATCTCGTTCGTCCAGGTCACCGACGGCAGCTGCCAGGGCACGCTGCAGGTCGTCGCGCCGAACACGCTGGCGAACTACACCGACGGGGTGCTGAAGCTGTCGGCCGGCGCGTCGCTGATCGCGCGCGGCACGCTGGTGGCGAGCCAGGGCAAGGGCCAGACGGTCGAAGTGCAGGCCGACGCGATCGAGATCTGCGGCCTCGTCGACGATCCGGAGACCTACCCGATCCAGCCGAAGGAGCACACGCTGGAGTTCCTGCGCGAGCAGGCACACCTGCGGCCGCGCACCAACACGTTCGGCGCCGTGGCGCGCATCCGCCACGCGGCGTCGTTCGCGATCCACGACTTCTTCACCCGTGAGGGCTTCTTCTGGGTCAACACGCCGATCATCACGGCGAGCGACGCCGAAGGGGCCGGCCAGATGTTCCGCGTCAGCACGCTCGAGGCGCACAACCCGCCGCGCGACGACCAGGGCAAGGTCGACTGGAAGAAGGACTTCTTCGGCCGCGAGGCGTTCCTGACGGTGTCGGGCCAGCTCAACGTCGAGGCCTACTGCCTCGCGTTGTCGAAGGTCTACACGTTCGGGCCGACGTTCCGCGCCGAGAACAGCAACACGACGCGCCACCTCGCCGAGTTCTGGATGATCGAGCCGGAGATCGCGTTCGCCGATCTCGCCGCCGACGCCGATCTCGCCGAGCGCTTCCTGAAGCACATCTTCCGCTACGTGCTCGAGCACCGCGCCGACGACCTGAAGTTCTGCGACGAGCGCATCCAGAAGGGCGTGATCGCGCGCCTCGAGACGTTCCAGCAGCAGTCGTTCGAACGCATCGACTACACGGCGGCGATCGACATCCTGCAGAAGGCGAAGAAGAAGTTCGACTT
>JBILEY010000247.1:0-7831 GCA_044351865.1 Planctomycetota bacterium
GATTCCGGCCATGCGGACTCGGTCCGCACATCCTGCGCACGGAGACGGCCGCACTGGTCGGCGCCGCGATGCTGCTGGCGGCCAGCGGGAGTCGATAACCCACTCTTCACGCCGCCGCGGGCCAACGGCCGCCGTTACGAAACCGACGGCCCCCGCGTCGCGGCGTCCTCAGCATGCCCTGAACGGGTCGCGCCGCAGGCGCGAGCCGTTCAGTTCAGACCGAGCAGCAGGTCGACGGCGTTGGCCGTCCACCAGCCGAACGCGTTGCCGCCCGGGGTCAGCGTCGCGCTCTGCGCGCGGACGACGAGGCCCGAGGCCGACGGCACGTTCGGGATCGACCACGAGGCCGTGCCCGAGCCGCCGACGATCGGGAACGTGCCCAGCAGGTCGAGGTTGACGTAGAGCGTGCAGCCGATCATGCCGAGGAAGCCGAGGTCCGCACCCGGGTTGACCGGGTTGGTCGACAGGATCATCAGGCCGCCGAGCGTGCCAGCCGGCGCGTTCGAGGTGACGAGGTTGACCGTGGTGCCGAGCACCGGACGGTTCGAGGCCGCGAGCGCGACACCGAGGGTCGGGCCCGACTCCGGCGTGCACAGCGCGCGCGGACCACCGGCGATCGACGCCGAGATGTCGATCGCACCCGGATCGCCAGCACCACCACCGCGGCTCCAGCCGACCGTCGTGGCCGTCGTGCCAGCGACCGCCTGGTAGATCACGTGCACCGTGCCGCTCGGGAAGAACTGCATCTGGAAGGTGACCGTGCCACCGCCGCTGAAGTTCGGGATCGCGTTGTAGGTGACGACCGCGCGCGTGGCGTTGGCGTCATAGCGGATCTGGCCCGAGGTCGGGTTCAGGTCGCGCCACAGACCGGCCCACGTCGGCGCGCCCGAGAGCAGCGCCGTGCCCGAGGGCTGGTAGCTCGTGCTCGTGCCCGAGGCCGAGACGAAACCGTTCGAGCAGATCCACAGGTTGTTCGTCGAGCCGCCGTTGTAGGGCAGCGTGAACGGCAGGGGCTGGCTGCTGCCCTGGTCGTCGCCGAGGGTCAGCGTGGTGCCAGCCGGCGGGATCCAGCTGCCCTGCAGCGAGCGCAGCTGGTAGCCGCTGCCGGTGTTCTCGATGGTGAAGCCCGAGTTGGCCAGGTCGAAGCCGTTCTCGTAGAAGCTGCCGAAGCAGCCCGGCGTGCTGCCACAGCCGGTGCCGATCGGGTTCGACTGGGCGAAGGTCGCGCCGCTCGGCGCCTTGGCACCGACGACGACCGACAGCGCACCGGGGCCGACGCGCGCCTGGTCCAGCGCGACCGACGACGAGCCGGGGGCGAAGTTGGCGTCGAAGCCGAAGTTGTAGATGGTGTTCCAGTTCAGCGGGTTGTTCGCCGGCGCCGTGAACACGATCTCGTTGCCGACGCGCGCGGCGGTCCAGTTGTTCAGCGCGTTGTTGTCGATGTCGCGGAACGTGAAGTTCGAGGCCGTGGCGGAGGCGTCGATCGGCACGCGCAGCGTGGCGCCGCCGCGGTTGTTGTCGACGTTGTGGACCGCGTACTCGTAGTGGTAGAGGCCGCCGCCGAGCGGCGTGACCTTGTTGGCCACGAAGAAGCGGCCGTCGTCATTGCCGTTGCTGGCGTTGTTGACTTCGGCGCCCGGCCAACGCTGCAGGATCGAGCCGTAGGCCTGGCCGACCGCGTTGTTGTTGAAGCTCCACGAGGTGCCGCTCCACGCCGGGATGAACCCGCGCGAGGCGAGGTTGTCGCCGCGGTTGGCGAGCGACTCGCCGCGGTGGATCAGCTGGATGCCGTAGAAGTAGGCGGCGCCCGCCGTCAGCAGGTCCTGCTCGTTGACGGTGACGCGGTTCTCGACCGCGTCGCCCGAGAAGACCGCCTGGTTCAGGCTGCGCACACCGTCAGCGGCCCCCGGGAAACCGGCCTGGGCCGGGTCACCGATGTCGAAGTAGCTGCCGACCGGGTTCCAGGTGCCGAGCCACGGGTCGATCTCGACCGCCGGGCCGAGCCAGGTGCGGTCGGCGTTGTTGCCGGCCCCGTAGGTATCGGAGCAGTTGATGCCCATCAACGAACCGGTGCCCGGGTTCACGCACGTGCCGCAGGCGCCGTTGAAGTTCGTCGACGTGAACGCGTGCTTGCAGTAGCTCCAGTCGCTGATCTGGTGGATGCGATCGCCGGAGACTCGCGTGATGATGAAGCCGAACATCGGGTGGTTCGGCTGCATCGCGGCCGACCACGGGATGACGACCGAACCCGGGTTGCACATCGTGTTCAGCATGGCCATGCCGGCCTGGCCGTTCGGGTGCGCCGCGCCACGGCGGCCGTAGTAGGTCAAGTCGTCCACGTCGGTGAGGCGACCATCGAGGCCGGGCACCACGTTCGACTGCGCGGCGAGGCTGCAGGCGAGAGCCACCAGGGAGAACAGCGCGTTTCGTTTCATGGGAGACGTCAGCGGAAAGGCCGGGCAGGGACCCGGTTGGGCAAAGGCAGGGCGCACACTAACGATAGCTCGCACGGTGACAAGCCCTGGGCTCTGGGCCACGCGGCGTAGTCGAGGCGCACGATCGCCCGCAATCCGCGCGGCAGCCTTGCACCAGAACGAGACGGACCGTCACTTCTCGTGACCATGCTCCGCCCGACCTCGCTCGCTCTCGCTGCGAGCTGCCTATGCGGCCTTGCGACCGCGCAGACGCGCTTGCTGCGGCATCCGGACGTTCACGGCGATCGCGTCGTGTTCACCTATGGCGGCGACCTGTGGCTGGCGCCGATCCAAGGTGGGACGGCGACGCGATTGACCTCGGCACCGGGCGTCGAGTTGTTCGCGAAGTTCTCGCCGGACGGCCGCTGGATCGCGTTCACCGGCCAGATCGACGGCGACGAGCAGGTCTACGTCGTGCGCAGCGACGGCGGCGAACCGCGGCAGCTGACGTGGTATCCCGCTCGCGGCCCGCTGCCGGCGCGCTGGGGCTACGACCACCAGGTGCACGGCTGGACGCCGGACGGCTCGGCGGTGCTGTTCCGCAGCCTGCGCCAAGGCTTCGCGCCGGGCCAGGGCCGGCTCTACACGGTGGCGATGCCGACCGCGGCGCGCCAACGCGGTGCTTTGGCGACGCCGCTGCCGATGCCGCGCGCCGGTGCTGGCGAGTTCTCGCCCGATGGCACGCAGATCGTCTACTCCCCCCTGTTCCGCGACTTCCGCAGCTGGAAGCGCTACCAGGGCGGCTGGGCGCAGGATCTCTACACGTTCGATCCGGTGTCGCTGCGCACCACCAACATCAGCGACCACCCGCGCACCGACCGCGACCCGATGTGGATCGACGATCGCATCTGGTTCGTCAGCGACCGCAGCGGCACGCTGAACCTGTGGTCGCACGATCCGGCGGCGCGCACCACCCACCAGGAAGGCGATGGCCTGCAGTGGGACGTGCGCTGGGCCAGCGCCGGCGGCCCGCAGGACCACCGCATCGTCTACGAGAAAGGCGGCGAGCTGTGCTGGTTCGACACGCGCACGCGCAGCGAACAGGCGATCGCGATCCGCGTGCCCGACGAAGGCTTGCTGGTGCGCCCCCGCAGCATGGCTGCACAGGGCCACGTCGAGACCTTTGCGCTGGGCCCCGGCGGCCGCCGCGCCGTGTTCTGCGCCCGCGGCGACGTGCTGACGGTGCCGCGCGAACACGGCGACATCCGCAACCTGACGCGCACTGCCGGCGCGCACGACAAGCACGCAGCGTTCTCGCCGGACGGCAGCACGGTGGCGTTCGTCAGCGACCGCAGCGGCGAAGAGCAGCTGTGGCTCGTCGACCACAAGGGCGAACAAGAGCCGCGCCAACTGACGCAGGGCCTGCAGCGCTTCCTGTACGCGCCGAAGTGGTCGCCCGACGGCCGCTGGCTCGCGTTCGGCGACGCCGAGGGCGTGCTGCGCCTCGCCGACGCCACCACCGGCGACCTGGTCGTCGTCGCCGACGAAGCGCACGGCGCCCTGCACGACTTCACCTGGGCGCCCGGTTCGGACTGGCTGGCGTTCACGCTGCAGCGCCCGACCGGCTGCCGGCAGATCCATCTCTACGAACGCGCGACGCGGCAGACGCACCGGGTGTCGCAGCCGCTGGCCGACGATCGCTCGCCGGCGTTCGACGAGCGCGGCGAACGGCTGTTCTTCCTCGGCCTGCGCAGCCACGACCCGCGCCTCGCCGAGCACCACGAGTCGGACTTCCAGCTCGACCGCGCGTTCGGCGTCTACGCGTTGGCGCTGCACAAGGAGCTCGGGCCGCTGCTGCCGGTGCGCAGCGACGAGGCCCCCGCCGACGAGGCTGCCACGAACGAAGCCACGGCGACGAACTCGCCCACGAGCGCCACCACCACGACGCCGCCAACCGCGACGCGCATCGACCTCGACGGCCTCGCGGCGCGGGTCGAACGCCTGCCGCTGCCGTTCGACGACTACGTCGGGCTCACCTGCGGCAACGGCCACCTGCTGTGCCTTGTGCGACCACTGCGCCACCCGGGCCGCGACGACGACCCGCCGGCGTCGGTGCGCGCGTTCGCGTTGGCGAGTCGCAAGGCCGGCACGATCGCCGACGCGGTCACCGGCGTCGCCGTGTCGCCGGATCGCACGCACCTGCTGCTGCAGACGAAGGACGGCTACCACGTGCGCCCGTTCGCGCTCGACGCCGCCGGCGACGGCAAGGCCGGCAACCGCCTCGACCTCGCCGGGCTGGTCGTCGACAGCGTGCCGGCGGACGAGCACTGGCAGATCTTCCACGAGGTCTGGCGCCGCTACCGCGACTTCTTCTACGTCGCCAACATGCACGGCCACGACTGGGAAGCGCTGCGCGACAAGTACGCGCCGCTCATCGCGCACGTGCGGCACCGCAGCGACCTCGACTGCGTGCTCGGCGAGATGATCGCCGAACTGAACGTCGGCCACGCCTACGTCGCGAGCCAGGACCCGAGTGCACCGCCGCGCCCGCGCACGGCGCTGCTCGGCGTCGAGTTCGCGTTCGACCAGAACAGCGGCCGCTACCGCATCGACCAGGTGCTCGCCGGCCGCAACGACGATCCCGGCTGCCGTTCGCCGGCGACCGCCCTCGGCGTGCAGCTCGCCGCCGGCGACTACGTGCTGGCGATCGACGGCGACGAACTGCCGCCCGAGGTCGAGCCCTACCGGCTGCTGCGCGCCAAGCGCGACCGCGCCGTCACGCTGACCGTGAACCGCCGCCCGCAACTCGACGGCGCGCGGCAGGTGGTGCTGCAGCCGATCGGCGACGAAAGCCGCCTGCGCCACCATGCCTACGTCGAACGCTGCCGCCAGCAGGTCGAAGCGCGCAGCGACGGCAAGCTCGGCTACCTGCACCTGCCCGACATGGGCCCGGCCGGCCTGCGCGAGTTCGTGCGCCAGTACTACCCGCAGCGCGACCGCCAGGGCCTCGTGATCGACATCCGCGGCAACGGCGGCGGCTTCGTCTCGCAGATGCTGATGAACCGCCTGCAGCGCGAACTGCTGCTGTGCAGCTTCGGCCGCCACGACGGCTTCACGCCGTATCCGCGCGCGCTGTTCGCCGGCCACCTCGCCTGCCTGATCGACGAGACGACCGCCAGCGACGGCGACCTGTTCGCCGCTGCGTTCCGCCGCGCCGGCCTCGGCAAGCTGTTCGGCAAGCGCACCTGGGGCGGGGTCGTCGGCATCGCCGACCACGGTCCGCTGCTCGACGGCGGCACGGTGAACGTGCCCGAGTTCGGCTACACCGAGCCCGGCCCCGAATGGACGATCGAAGGCACCGGGGTCAGCCCGGACCAGGTCGTCGACAACGACCTGCCGTCGGTGCTGGCCGGCCGCGATCCGCAGCTCGACGCCGCGATCGACGATTTGCTCGCTCGCACCAAGAAGGACCCGCGGCAGACTCCTACGCCGCCGAAGGCGCCGGTGAAGACCGGGCGCTGAGCCAACGAGAACGTGAGCCGACACGACGTGAGTCGACCGAACGCAACCAGAGCGAACGTGAGCCGCCAGAAAGCCCCCGCCTCCCGCCTGCCCGAACTGCGCCTCAAGGTGCGCGTGCACGGCCGCCATCCGTGGTTCTATCGCAAGATGATCACGAAGCCCGAGCAGCCGCTGCCGGCGGGCTCGGCCTGCCTCGTGCGCGACCGCGACGGCTCGCTGGTCGGCACCGGCTTCTACAATCCGCGCGCCGAACTGGCGCTGCGCATGTTCGCCGACGACATCGTGCCCGACGTGCGCGCGCACTTCCTGCAGGCGCTGCACGGCGCCGTGCAGCTGCGCGAAGACGCGCTGGCGCTGCCGCGCGTCACCGACGCCTACCGGTTGATCCACGCCGAAGGCGACGGCTGCCCGGGCCTCGTGCTCGACAAGCTCGGCCATGCGTTCGTCGCCCAGGTCGCGTCGCTCGGCATGCTGCAGCAGCTCGAGCCGCTCGGCGAATGGCTGCTGCGCAAGTATCCGGGCAGCAAGCTGGTGCTGCTGCAGGACAAGGACTGGGCCGAACGCGAAGGCATGGAGAAGCTGCCGCGCCCGGTCGCCGTCACCACCACCGTGCGCGAGCACGGCCTCACCTACGCGGTGCAGGCGGGCACCGGCCACAAGACCGGCTTCTTCGCCGACCAGCGCGACAACCGCTGGCTCGTGCGCCAGCTGAGCCGCGGCCGCGCCGTGCTCGACCTGTGCTGCAACAGCGGCGGCTTCGCGATGAACGCGATCGCCGGCGGCGCCGCCAAGGTGGTCGCCGCCGACCTCGACGAAGCGATGGTCGAACAGACGAAGACCAACGCCGCGCAGAACAAGCAGACGCTGACCGCGGTGCACGGCGACGCGTTCGAACTGCTGCGCGAGGCGCAGCCCGGGGCGCACGACCTGATCGTGCTCGACCCGCCGAAGTGGATCCACAACAAGGACGAGCTCGAGACCGGCATGGGCCGCTACTTCGACCTCAACCGGCTCGGCCTAGACAAGGTCGCGCGCGGCGGCCTCGTCGTCACCTGCTCGTGCTCGGGCAGCGTCAGCGAGGACTCGTTCGTGCGCATGCTGCGCGACGCGGCGGCGGCGGCGCGGCGCGACGTGCGCATCCTGTACCTGCGCGGGGCCGGCGCCGACCATCCGGTGGCGCTCGAGTGCCCGGAGACGCGGTATCTGAAGGTCGCGGTGCTGCAGGTGCGCTGAGTTCGGCGAGCGAGCACGCCGACGAAGATCACGCGCGCGGCGGCGGCACGCGTTCGAGCAGGCGCTCGTAGCCGAGTTCGCGCAAGAACGGCGCCAGCTCGCTGCTCGGCCCGCGCCAGCGCAGCGCATCGACGTCCTCGGCCAGCGGCACGTCGGTGCGCAGCGTCGCCAACGTGCGGTAGAGCTCGGCCTCGCGCCGCTGCTCGCGCAGCACCGCCGCCAACGCCTCGGCGCCGCGCACGCGCACGGTCCAGTCCGCCGCCGCATCCGGGATCGCTTCGAGGTGCGCGTAGTGCGCCAGCACTGTCGCGGCCGACGTCGCGCCCCAGCGCGGCAGACCCGGAATGCCGTCCTGGTCGTCGCCGACCAGCGCCAGCCAATCGGGGATCGACGCCGGGGCGATCCCGAACTTCGCACGCACCGCCGCTTCGTCGAGCACGAGCTGCTTCTTCCGGTCGAGCTGCACGATGCGGTCAGAGCACACGACCTGCGCCAGGTCCTTGTCGGGTGTGCAGACGAACACGCGTTCGACCCGCGCATCCGCCGCGGCGCGCACCGCCATCGTCGCCAGCGCATCGTCGGCCTCGAACGCCACCATCGGCCAGACGACGAGCCCGAGGGCTCTGGCGGCGCGTTCCGCCAGCGGGAACTGCGCCCACAGC
>JBILEY010000301.1:0-6662 GCA_044351865.1 Planctomycetota bacterium
GTGGCGCGCCCCTACGAGATCGCGATCGAACTCAGCGAGGCGGCGCTGCGCCGCCACGCGCTGCGCTTCGACGACGTCGCCGAGGCGGTGCGCACCGGCAGCCTCGACCTGCCGGCGGGCGCGATCAAGGCCGACGACGGCCAGACGCTGCTGCGCGTGCAGGGCCAGGCCTACCGCGGCGCCGACTTCGAACGGCTCGTGCTGCTGACGCGCCCCGATGGCACGCGCGTGACCATCGGCGACGTCGCGCGCGTCGTCGACGGCTTCGCCGAGGACGACCTGTCGGCGCGCTTCGACGGCAAGCCGGCGGTGCTGCTGAAGGTGTTCCGCGTCGGCGAACAGGACGCGCTCGCCGTCACCGCCGCGGTGCGCGAGTGGGTCGCCGGTCCTGGGGCGGCGACGCTGCCGCACGGCGTGCAGATGGCGACTTGGCGCGACGAGTCGATCATCCTGCGCGGCCGCATCGACCTGCTGGTGACCAACGCGCTGCAGGGCCTGGTGCTGGTGTTCGTCATCCTGGCGCTGTTCCTCGAACTGCGCGTGGCGTTCTGGGTCTCGGTCGGCATCCCGATCTCGTTCCTCGGCGCCGTGGCGCTGATGCCAGCGCTCGGGTTGTCGATCAACATGATCTCGTTGTTCGCCTTCCTGCTGGTGCTCGGCATCGTCGTCGACGACGCGATCGTGGTCAGCGACAACGTCGTGCTGCACCGCAACGCCGGCGCCTCGCCCATGCTGGCCGCGCTGCGAGGCAGCCGCGAAGTGCGCGTGCCGGTGTTCGCATCGGTGACGACGACGGTCGCGGCGTTCCTGCCGATGATCTTCTCGGTGCCCGGCAGCGACGCGCAGATCTGGCGGGTGATCCCGCTCATCGTCATCCCGGTGCTGCTGATCAGCCTGCTCGAGTCGCAGCTGTGCCTGCCGTCCCACCTCGCGCGCATGAAGATGCCGCCGCCCGACCACCGGCCGTGGTGGCTGCCGCGCGCCTGGCGCGCCGTGCAGGGCGTGTTCCAGCGCGGACTCGACTGGACGACGCGCGTGCTCTACCAGCCGTTCCTCGAACTGACGCTGCGCTGGCGCTACGCCACCATCGCCACCGCCTGCGTCGTGCTGCTGCTCGGCTTCGCCAGCATCGCCGCCGGCTTCCCGCGCTTCGTGTTCTTCCCCACCGTCGACGGTGACAACATCGTCGTGTCGCTGACCATGCCGCAGGGCACACCGGCGGCCGTCACCTCGAGCCACCTGCGGCGGATCGAAGACGCCGCGCGCGAAGTCTGCGCCGAGTTCGATCGCGAACGCGAAGACCAGCCGTCGGTGCTGCAGCACATGCTGACCAGCATCGGTGCGCAGCCGTACGCGGTCGAACAGGCGCGCAACGGTGGCCAGCGCGACGCGCAGTTCCAGTCCGGTTCGCACCTGGCCGAGCTGAACGTGCAGCTGCTGCCGTCGGAGGTCCGTGAAGTGTCCTCCGACTTGATCATGAGCCGGCTGCGCACCGCCGTCGGCACCGTGCCCGACGCGATCGACCTGCAGTTCACGACGTCGTTCTTCAGCACCGGCAAGGACGTCGACGTCGAGCTCTACCACGACGACGCCGAGACGCTGCGGCGCGCGGTCGAGGATCTGACGAACGAGCTGCGGCGCATGCCCGACGTCAAGGACGTCGCCAACACCTACCGCCTCGGCAAGCCCGAGCTCGAACTGCGCATCAAGCCGACCGCCGAGACGCTGGGCTTGTCGCAGCAGGTGCTCGCCCGCCAGGTCCGGCAGGCGTTCTACGGCGAAGAGGCGCAGCGCGTGCAGCGCGGCCGCGACGACGTCAAGGTCATGGTGCGCTACCCGGAGCAGGGGCGCCGTTCGTTGCTGGACCTGGCGCAGCTGCGCGTGCGCACCGCCGCCGGCGACGAGGTTCCGCTCGCCGAGGTGGCCGAGGTGAAGCCGGGCCGCGCCGCGTCGACGATCAACCGTGTCAACCGGAAGCGCGCGCTGCGGGTGTCGGGCGAAGTCGACGAGAGCGACCCGAACGCCTCACCGGAGGCGCTGAACAACCGCCTGCGCAGCGAGGTGCTGCCAGCGCTGGTCGCGCGCCATCCTGGTCTGTCGTTCGGCTTCGAAGGCGACCAGAAGAAGAAGACCGACCTGCTGGTGTCGTTGGCCGGCGGCTTCGTCGTCGCGCTGTTCCTGATCTACGCGCTGATGGCGATCCCGCTGAAGTCGTTCCTGCAGCCGGTGCTGATCATGACCGCGATCCCGTTCGGCGTCGTCGGCGCGATCGCCGGCCACATGCTGACCGGCTACGACCTCAGCATCCTGTCGATGTTCGGCGTGGTCGCACTCGCCGGTGTCGTCGTCAACGACAACATCGTGCTGGTCGACTGGGTCAACCAGCGCCGCGAACACCACGACACGCTGTTCGAAGCGGTGCGCACCGCCGGCGCCTCGCGCCTGCGGCCGATCCTGCTGACGTCGCTGACGACGTTCGGCGGCCTCACGCCCCTGCTGCTGGAGAAGAGCGTGCAGGCGCGCTTCCTGGTGCCGATGGCGGTCTCGCTCGGCTTCGGCGTGATGTTCGCGACGCTGGTCAGCCTGGTGCTGGTGCCGTCGCTCTACCTGGTGCTCGACGACGTGCGCAGCGCCGTCGCGCGCAGCTGGAACTGGCTCTACGGCCGGCGTCCAGACCGAGCCGACGCGAGCTGAGCGAGTCTCGCAGGGGAACGGGACGACCCTGTCGAATCCTGCGACACGGGCGCGCGTCAAGAACGCCCGAGCCGACGGCCGATGGCAGGACGTCGATGTCCCGCCTGAACCGACCACCCGCCGCACGGCGAGCCCTCGTCTGGGCGATCGCCACCGCCGCGTCTGCGGTGACGGCGGCGGCGCAGGAATCGACGGCGACCCAGGATCCAGCGGCGGCCGAACGCGCGGCGACGCTGCGCGCGACGTTCGTGTTGAAGATGGCGCCGTACATGGCGCCGGAGACGCCGCCGAAGACGCCGCCGAAGATCTACCGCATCGCCCTGGTCGGCGACGACGCGGTGACGCAGGTCGCCGCCAAGGCGCTGGCCGGCAAGAAGGTCGACGATCGCACGGTGGAGATCGTCGTGGTCCCCGTGGCCGATGCCGCGGCCGGCAAGGGCACCGGCAACTGCGACCTGATGTACGTCGCCGGCAACGTCGACGCCGAGCAGCTCAAGAAGGTCGTGCAGAGCCACGGCGACAAGCCGGTGCCGATCGTCTGCGAACGCGCGGGCTTCGCCGGCGGTGGCGGCGGCGTGCAGCTGTTCGTGCAGGACAACCTGATCCGGTTCGAGATCAACGCCGAGGCGCTGAAGAAGCAGGGCGTGCGCGCGAGCCCGCAGTTCCTGAAGCTCTCGCGCAAGGGGCCACAATGAGCACGCGGCCCCGCCATTCCCTGCGGCGCCGGCTGACGGCGCTGTGCTCGCTGCTGACGGTGCTGGCGCTGGCCCTGACCGGGGTCGACTCGTACCGGCGCGAGAAGCAGACGCTCGAGGAGAACCTGCGCAACCAGCTCGCCACGGTCGCCGACATGGTCGCCGTCAACTCGCGCAGCGGCCTCGAGTTCGACGACGCCGGCGACGTGGCCAAGTTCCTCGACGTGGTGACGACGACGATGGGCCTGCAAGCCGCCGCCGTCTACACGCACGACGGCCGCCGTTACGCCGCGTCCGGCGATCCGTCGCTGGTCCCGACGCACGCCGACCGCCAGCTGCCTGGGCACGGCGACTGGGTCGCGACGGCCGAGCTGCCGTACAAGGACCAGAACGGCGAACGACGCATCGGCACAGCACTGGTGCGCACGTCCGGCGCACCGAGCCGCGCGCGCCTGCTCGACTACGTCCGCGGCCTCGGCGTCACCGCGCTGCTGGCGATGCTGGTGCTCGGCTTCGCCGCCCACTGGCTGCTGACGCGCCTGCTGCAGCCGGTCGGCAACCTGGTCGACACCACGCACGAGGTGCGCCGCACCGAGGACTGGTCGCTGCGCGCCGCCGCCGCCGCCGACGACGAGGTCGGCGCGCTGGTCACCGCGTTCAACGAACTGCTGGCGGTGATCCAGGAGCGCGACCACCACCTGGCGCAGAACGCCGAGCGCCTCGAGCAACAGGTCCGCGAACGCACCGCCGAGCTCAGCCGCGCGCTGCAGGCGGCCGAGTCGGCGACGCGCGCGAAGTCGACGTTCGTGGCCAACATGAGCCACGAGATCCGCACGCCGCTGAACGCCATCCTCGGCATGACCGAGCTGGCGATGGAGACCGAAGACCCGCGCGAACTGCGCGAGTACCTCGGCGTGATCCGCAGCGCAGGTTCGAACCTGCTCGGCATCCTGTGCGACATCCTCGACCTGTCGAAGATCGAGTCCGAGAAGCTCGAACTGTCGCCGGTGCCGACCGAGCTCGAGGCGCTGGTGCTCGACGGCCTGCGCCCGCTGACGTCGCGCATCCAGAGCAAGGACCTCGAGCTCGCGTTCGAGTTGGCGCCCGAGCTGGCGCCCGCCTACCTGGTCGACGACGTGCGGCTGCGCCAGATCCTGACCAACCTGGTCGGCAACGCGATCAAGTTCACCGCCGCCGGCTCGGTCGACGCACGGCGAAGTGCACGAGGTCGAAATCGTCGTGCAGGACACCGGCGTCGGCATCCCGGCCGACCGCCTGCAGGCGATCTTCACGCCGTTCACGCAGGCCGACAGCACGATCACGCGCCGCTTCGCCGGCACCGGCCTCGGCCTGTCGATCACCGACCGCCTCGTCCGCCTGATGGGCGGCACGATCCGCGTCACCAGCACGGTCGGCGTCGGCACGACGTTCCGCGTGGTGTTGCCGCTGCCGGTGTGCGACAGCCCGTTGCCGCCGCCGCCGACGCTGGCGAAGGACACGCGCCTGCTGCTGGCCGGGCCGCACGCGGCGACGCGGCGTTCGCTGGCCACGATCGGTCGCCGGCTCGGCGTCGAGATCGTCGCCGTCGACGGCATCGCCGCGCTGCGCAGCCTCCACCCGCTGCGACCGCACGACGTCGTCCTGCTCGACGATCGCGACCCCGACCACGACCCCGACGTCGCGACGATGGTACCGACCGGCAGTGGTGCCCTGCGGCCGCTGTTCGTGGTGACCTCGTTCCAGGACCTCGCCAGCGCGTCGGCACGCTGCCGCAACCACCAGTTCGCCGGCTACGTCACCAAGCCGGTGTCGGCGCGCGAACTGGCCGTGCGCGTCAACCAGCTGCACCGGTTGTCGCCGACGCCGATGCCCACCGAGTCCGCCAAGGCCGGCAGCCGCGAGGGCGAACCGCGCCTGCGTGTGCTCGTCGCCGAGGACAACGCCGTCAACCAGAAGCTGATCGAACGCATCCTGCAGCGCGACGGGCACGAGGTCACCATCGCCGAGAACGGCCGCGTCTGCTGCGAACTCTGGTCGCGAGGCGCGTTCGACGTCGTGCTGATGGACATGCAGATGCCGGAGATGAGCGGTCTCGAGGCGACGATGCAGATCCGTCGCGAAGAAGCGAACTCCGGCCGCCGCGTGCCGATCGTCGCCTTGACCGCGAACACCACGCCGGAGGACCGCCACGCGTGCCTGCACGCAGGCATGGACGAGGTCCTGCCCAAGCCCGTCTCGATCCCTCGCTTGCGGGCCATGCTCGCCAAGCTCGACCCGTCTTCGCCGAACCCGCTCGCCGGCCCCGCGCAGGGCCAAGGGGAACCATGAACCTCCGACACTCCATCGTCGCCCTGCTCGGCGCTGCCGCTCAGCTCACAGCGCAGACCAGCTTGCCGCAGGATCCGCCCGCAGCGGCGCCGCAGCAGCCGCTGGCGCTCGACGACCTGTCGCTCGAACAGTTGATGGAAGTGCCGGTCGAGGTCGGCTCCCGCCAGACCCAGTCGCTGGCCGCCACCGCCGGCGCCGTGTTCGTGCTGAACGAGCCGGAGATCCGCCGTTCGGGCCTGCGCTCGGTGCCGGAACTGCTGCGCCTCGTGCCAGGCCTCGTCATCGCCCAGGACGTTCCGGGTGCCTACGGCTTCAGCAGCCGCCTCGGTGAGTACGGCTTCTCCGGCATGCTGGTGCTGATCGACGGCCAGCGCCTCTACACGACGCTGCTGCGCCGCGAGTACTGGCAGGCGATCGACCTGCCGGTCGAAGTGATCGAACGCATCGAGGTCGTGCGTGGTCCCGGTGGTGCCCGCTGGGGCGACAAGGCCTCGCAAGGCGTCATCAACATCGTCACCAAAAAGGCCTCGGCGGCGCACGGGCTGCGCGTCACCGGCGTGGTCGGCACCGAGGAACGGCTGATCGGCTCGTTCCGCTACGGTGCGAGCGTCGGCGAGAAGTCGGACGTCATGGTGTTCGGCAAGCTGGCGCAGCGCGACGGTGGCTATCCGGGCGAGTCCGGCGATCGCTGGGACAACAACAGCGTTGGCATGCGCTTCGAGACGGCACTCGACGAAGGTGTCGCTCTCACCGTCGACGGCCTCTACCACGACAGCTTCCTCGGCGACTCGTTCGTGTTCGATCCCGACGTGTCGTCGCTGAACATGATCAAGGGCGGCCACGTGAAGTCGCGCCTGCGCATCGACCATGCCGCGAACCACTGGACCGAGTGGCGGGGGGCCCGCGCCCCCGGCCACCCCGCCCAACCCCCCAACACCGCCAAAC
>JBILEY010000248.1:0-7801 GCA_044351865.1 Planctomycetota bacterium
CCGCGCCAACCTGGTCAACCGCCTGATCCACTCGGCCGGCTACGCGCTGGTCATGCTCGGCTGCTTGTCCCTGGTGTCGGGCTCGCTGTTCTTCCTGCCGGGCATCAAGGACCTGAACCGCGAGACGTGGAAGCTGATCCTGCTGGTCGGCCTCGCCTTCGTCGGCGTCTACGTGCTGCGGCACGCGCTGCACTGGTTCTTCTACAAGTGGCGATTCGGCGAACGCATCGTCATCGTCGGCAGCTCGCCGGAGGCGCAGCAGCTGGCCAACATGGTGCTGGCGAGCCCGATGGCCGGTTTCGAACTGCTCGGTGTCGTCGAGGAGCCGGGTACGGCCCCGAGTGCGCCGCAGCCGAACGATCCCAAGCGCCTCGGCAGCCTCGACGACCTGCGCACGCTGTGCCGCGACGAGGGCATCAACCGCGTCGTCGTCGCGCTGCGCGAACGCCGCGGCCGCGTGCCGGTCGACGTGCTGCTGCAGTGCCGCATGGACGGCGTGCAGATCGAAGAACGCGAGGCGATGTACGAACGCCTGACCGGCAAGCTCGCCGTCGAGAGCATGCGGCCGAGCTACCTGATCTACGGCCGCGGCTTCGCCAAGGACCGGCTGACGATGGTCAGCAAGCGCGTGCTCGACATCTTCGCCGCGTTGGTCGGGTTGGTCCTGTCGCTGCCGATCTGCCTGCTGACCGCGCTCGCGGTCAAGGCGACCAGCCGCGGCCCGATCTTCTTCCGCCAGGAACGCACCGGCCAGGACGGCCAGCCGTTCCACCTGATCAAGTTCCGCACGATGCGCGTCGACGCGGAGAAGGAATCGGGGCCGGTCTGGGCGCAGCAGAAGGACCCGCGCGTGACCGCCGTCGGCCGCTTCCTGCGACTGACGCGCATCGACGAGATCCCGCAGTTCGTCAACATCCTGCGCGGCGACATGTCGTTCGTCGGCCCGCGCCCGGAGCGGCCGCACTTCGTCGAGAAGCTGCAGCAGGAGATCCCGTTCTACATGCTGCGCCACACGGTGAAGCCGGGGCTGACCGGCTGGGCGCAGGTGCGCCACCCGTACGGGGCGTCGATCGAGGACGCGCAGGAGAAGCTGCGCTACGACCTCTACTACATCAAGAACATGACCCTGCTGTTCGACCTGAACATCATGCTGCGCACGGTGTCGGTCATCCTGCGCGGGTCCGGCGCCCGCTGAACGCGCCCCCGCCGACGGCTACGCTGCCTCGATGGTCGAACCGCCGCACCGCCCCGCCACGGCCGAACCGCCGTATGCCGCCGTCTACTTCGACTGCGACTCGACGCTGTCGTCGATCGAAGGTGTCGACGAACTGCTGCGCTGGGCGCCGCCGACGCTGCGCGCCGACATCGCCGCGCTGACCGAGCAGGCGATGAACGGCACGCTGCCGCTGGCCGCGGTCTACGAGCAGCGGCTGTCCCTGCTGGCCCCGCGCCGGCAGCAGCTCGACGAGGTCGGCGCGCTCTACGTGGCGCGGCTCGTGCCCGACGCTCGCACCGTGGTCGCGGCCCTGCAGTCGCTCGGCAAGCACGTCGGCATCGTCAGCGGCGGCCTGCTGGTGCCGGTGCAGCACGTGGCGCAAAGCCTCGGCGTTCCCGCCGCGAACGTGCACGCGGTGCCGCTGCACTTCGCCGCCGACGGCAGCTACCGCGACTTCGACCGCACGTCGCCGCTGTGGCGGAACGGCGGCAAGATCGACGTCGTGCAAGCGCTGCCCGCCGCCCACCGGCCGCTGGCGTTCGTCGGCGACGGCATCACCGACGCCGAGACGCAGGGCCACGTCGCCCGCTTCGTCGGTTTCGGCGGCGTCGTCGTGCGGCCGAAGGTGCGCGAGCGCGCCGACGTCTTCGTGGTCACGAAGAGCCTCGCCGGCGTGCTGCCGCACGTGCTGACCGCCGCCGAGCAGAAGGTCCTCGCCGCCGATCCGCGCTTCGCCGCGTTGCCCGCACTCCACCCCACCGGAAGCTGATCCCATGGGCGACCATCCGATCCTGTTCCTGCCCGGGCCGACCGAAGTCGACGACGAACTGTGCCAGATCATGGCGACGCCGCTCGTCGGCCACCGCAGTGCGGCGTTCGTCGCCGTCGTGCAGGACGTCTGCCAACGACTGCGCAGCCTGCTGCTGACGAGCCAGCCGGCCGCGTTCGAGACCTGCGCCGCGACCGCGCTGATGGAAGCCGGCATCCGCAACCTCGTGCCGCGCACCGGCCGGTCGCTGCACCTCGTCTGCGGCGCCTTCAGCGAACGCTGGCAGCAGATCGCCGCCAGTTGCGGCCGCGCCACCGACGCGCTGGTCGTGCCGCTCGGCGAAGCCCACGATCCGGAGCGGCTGCGGCAGCGGTTGCGCCAGGGCCCGCCCGTCGACGCCGTCTGCATCACCCACAACGAGACCGCCACCGGCGTGATCGAACCGCTGCGCGAACTGGCCGCGGCCGTGCGCGCCGAAGCACCCGACACGCTGGTGCTCGCCGACGTCGTCACCAGCCTCGCCGGCGCCGAACTGCGCTTCGACGATTGGGGCCTCGACTTCGTCTTCGCCGGCACGCAGAAGTGCCTGGCGCTGCCGCCCGGCCTGTGCGTCTACGCGCTCAGCGAACGGGCCCGCGCCCGCGCCGCGACGATGCCGGAGCGCGGCTTCCTGCTCGACCTGCCGCGCGCGATCGCCGAGACCAACGACGGCAAGACGATCGCCACGCCGTGCGTGCCGCTGGTGCTGGCGCTGCAGCGGCAACTGCAGCGCGTCGCGGCCGAAGGACTGGAACAGCGCTGGGCCCGCCACCTCGACCTGCGCACGCGCACGCTGCAGTGGGCACAGGCGCGCGGCTTCGCTCCGTTCGTCGCCGCCGAAGCCGCGCGTTCGCCGACCGTCAGCTGCATCCACGCCCGCGGCGGCGACGTCGCGGCGCTGGCGCAGCGCGCCAAGGCCGCGGGCTTCCTCATCGACCAGGGCTACGGTCCGCTGCGCGGCGTCGCGTTCCGCATCGGCCACATGGGCGACCACGGCCCCGCCCGGCTCGACGCGCTGCTGCGCGCGCTCTGACGATCGCCGTTCCGTTCGCGCAGCCCGGCGAACTGCCGGGCGCCCGCGCGCGTCAATGCAATCGCGTCGCGAGATCACGCACCACGGACTCCCACGCCGCGAACTGCCCCGACTCGCGCCACAGATCGGCGAGCTCGGAGTCGGCCAACACGGCGGCGACGGCCTTCTGCGCCCGCTCGGTCAACCCCGCCGACGGCGGGGCCCGCCGTTGCCGCAACCACGCATGCAGCTCCTCCGGCAGGTCCGGCGCCGGCCGACCGCGCATCGCTGCGACCACCTCGGCGGCCGCCAGCGCCGTGCAGCAGTCGGATGCCGCGAGGAACCGGCCGGCGCGCGCCGCCTGCAGCGCAGCGTCGACGACGTCGAGCCCGCCTTCGTCGAGCTCGAACAGCCAGTCCGCCGCATCGTCGTTGTGGAACGAACCGTGACCCCAGGTGCCCATGTGTTGCCTACCGCGCTCTCCCATCGACGGGGACCAGACGATGCCACCGGCAACCGGTCACGGCAACGGGCACTTCTCCGCGATCCGCACCCTCGAAGCGGCGGCGCCGATGACCTACACCCGGTGCGTCCATGAACAACCAACTGAAGACCGTGCTGCTCCTGGGCGCCTTGTCGGTGCTGCTCGTCGCCATCGGCGGCGCGATCGGTGGCAAGGCCCTTCCCGTGTTCCTGATCCTCGCCCTGGCGATGAACCTCGGCGGCTACCTGTTCTCCGACACGATCGTGCTGCGCATGAGCGGCGCGCGCGTGATCGACGAGCAGGAGGCGCCGGCACTGCACGCCATGGTGCGCGAACTGGCCGACCGCGCGGGCCTGCCGATGCCGCGCCTCGCCGTGGTTGCCGACCCGACGCCGAACGCGTTCGCCACCGGCCGCAACCCCAAGCGCGCCGTCGTCGCCGTGACCGAGGGCCTGATGCAGCTGACCAACCCGCGCGAACTGCGCGGTGTGCTCGCCCACGAACTGGCCCACGTCGCCAACCGCGACACCTTGGTCGCGACGATCGCCGCCGCCGGCGCCACCGCGATCACCTACGTCGCCCATGCGATCCAGTGGGGCGCGATCTTCGGCGGCGCGCGCCACGACGACGAAGAGGAAGGCGGCAGCGCCGCCGGCGGCCTGCTGCTGGCGTTCCTGGCGCCGATCGCAGCGACCCTGCTGCAGATGGGCATCAGCCGCTCGCGCGAATACATGGCCGATGAGTACGCCGCGCGCCTGACCGGCGATCCCGAGGCACTTGCCAGTGCGCTCGGCAAGCTGCAGAGCTACGGGCAGCGTCTCCACCAGCAGGGTGCGCCGACGCCGCAGCCGGTGACGCAGAGCCTATCGATCGTCAACCCGCTGGCCGGCGCTGGCGGCCTGTTCAAGCTGTTCTCGACGCACCCGCCGATCGAGGACCGCATCGCACGCCTGCTGGCGCTGCGGGGCACGTTCGCGGCGTGAGTCGTCAGGCTGCGCGCACGAGGAAGCACAGCACGACGCCGCCGACCGCGAGCAACGTGCCGAACGTGCCGAGCCAGCCGACGCGTGCGCCGTAGAGCCGCCAGGCGACCGGCATCATGAAGATGGGCGTGGTCGCCATCAGGGCCGAGGCGACGCCGGCGTTCTGCGCGTGCACGCGCGAGACCATCGACAGCCACACGCCACCAACCGGCCCACACAGGGCGCCGAGCAAGGCGGCGCGGATCGCCAGCGGACTGGCGAACACCGCGCGCAACGCGAACGGCTGGCGCAGCAGCAGCAAGTAGACCTGCAGCCCAACCACGCCGGTCGCCATGCGGACAACAGTCGCGTGCAGGGGATCGACGCCGTTCGGCAGATCCGGCCCCGCAGCCATGCCGTAGCCGGCCAGCAAGAACCCACCCGCCTGCCCCAACGCCCCGAGCAGCGCCCCGCCAAGTCCGAGCCACCACTGGTTCCGCTGAAGGCCGGGGTTCCACGACGCGCCGTCGCGGTTGCGCAGCAGCACGAGGCCGACGCCGAGCATCGTCAACGCGATGCCGACCAGCACCAGCGCGGTCGGCGCCCGGCCGCACGCAGCCTCGATGCCGACCGTCATGCCGGGCCACGCCGCGAACACCACCGAGCTGAGCCGCGGCCCGATCTTCGCCAACGCGTAGAAGAAGCCGATGTCGCCGAGCACGAGCCCGGCGACGCCCGAGGTGACGAGATACCACAGACGCTCGTCGCCGAGGCCACGCGGCCAGCACGAGCCGGTCACCGACCACGCCAGCACCAGCAAGCACGGCAACGCCGCGTAGAGGCGGAACTGGTTGGCCGGCCGCGGCCCGACCGCCCGGCTCGCCACGGCGAAGGCGCTGCTGCTGCCGGTCCAACAGAGTGCGGTCAGCAGCGCACAGATCTCGCCGAGGTAGGGCATGAATCGCGCGCGCGAGTGTGCCACCCTTGCCACACGCACACAAACGTGGCCGACCTCGTTCCCGACTACCTGCACTGGCTCGCCAGCGAACGGCGGAAGAGTGCCGCGACGCTGCGCGCCTACGGCAGCGACCTGCACGCGTTCGTCGCCTGGCTCGGCACGCACGGCCGCGCGCTGACCGCGGTCACGCGCTTCGAACTGCGCCGCTACCTGGTCGAACTCGAACAGCAGGGCCTCGTCGCCACCTCCGTGCAACGCAAGCTGGCGAGCCTGCGCGGCCTGTTCGCGTGGCTGCAGCAGACGGGGCGCATCGACAAGGACCCGGCGAAGCTGCTGAAGGGCCCGAAGGCGCAGAAGCGCGTGCCGCGCTTCCTGACCACCCAGGAGGTCGACGCGCTGCTCGGACAAGCGTTCGACGAGTCGCCGCAGGGTGCGCGCGACCGCGCGATCCTGGAGACGCTCTATTCCACCGGCTGCCGCGTCAGCGAGTGCGCCGGCATGCGGCTAGAGCACCTGGACCTGCAGGAAGGCATCGTGCGCGTGCTCGGCAAGGGCCAGAAGGAACGGCTGGCGATGCTCGGCGACCCGGCTCTCGCCGCCATCGCCGCGTGGCTGCCGCTGCGCCAGCAAATGGTTCGCGACGCGCGAAGGACCGACCCCGGCACGCTGTGGATCAACCGCCGCGGCGGGGCGCTGAGTGCGCGCTGGGTGTTCCAGACCGTCGTCGACCGCGCCAAGGCGGCGGGCCTGCAGACGACGCTGACGCCGCACGGACTGCGGCACTCGTTCGCGACGCACCTGCTCGATCGCGGTGCGGATCTGCGCACGGTGCAGGAACTGCTCGGCCATGCGCGGCTGGTGACGACCGAGATCTACACGCACGTGTCGATCGGCAAGCTGCGCGCGGTCTACGACCAGGCGCATCCGCACGGGCGGGAGCGCTCGGCCGATGCGGGCGCGACGAACCCAGGCTGAGGTGCCGCCCGCTACGGCAGCACGTCGAGCCGCACCGCTTGGCTCGCTTGCAGCCCGAGCAGCGTGCACCCCGACGGCGACAGCCACACCGTCTGCAAACCGACGAACGCCCCCGCCGGCACGCCAGCCAGCGACACCGGCAGCGACGCCTTGCCCGTTCCGTCTGCGAGCAGCGCGGCGACGACCGTCAGCTGCGGGCCGACGAACGCCGTCATGTCGGCGACCGGCAGGCCACTCGGCAGCGGATCGCCGAGCAGCAGCGCGCCAGGCAGTCCCGCCGGCGCGCGATCGATGCGCACCGCGGCGTCGGTCGTGCCCGACTTCGCGACGCGCGTGCCGTTCATCCAGACCGGTGACGTGCACGCCGGAGTGGCGACACCGAGGCACGTCCAGCCCGCGGGCAGCACCGCGGCGTCGACTTCGCCGTAGATGCGTTCGAAGTACGGATACGTGATCTGGTTCAGGTAGCGCACGGCGAACGTGCCGCTGAGGTCGTGCACGCGATCGATCCAGCCGGCGAAGCCGAACGCACCGACGCCGCTGGCCAGCAGCGTGCGGCCCTGCGCGTCGCGGCGATCGATCCAGATGCCGATGCCGTAGGGCGCGCCGTACGGATGCGGGCTATTCGCCACCGGAATGCCGACCGTCTGCGCCGTCAGCATCGTGTCGACGCTCTGCGCACTGAGCACCTGCACGCCGTTCCCCGTGCCGCGGTTGCGCAGCATCGCGACGAAGCGCGCGTAGTCGCGCAGCGTCGACTGCGCGCCGCCGGCGATGCGCGGGTTCTGCGTCGGCCCGAAGGCGCCGAAGTCGGTCGCCGTCATGCCGAGCGGAGTGGTGACGCGCTGGCTGAACAGCGACGCCCACGTCTGCCCGGTCGCCACTTCGCAGACCGCGCCCGCGACGTGCATCGACACGCCACCGTAGGCGAACGTCGAGCCCGGCGCGCTCTGCAGCGGCAGGCTGGCGAGCTGCAGCGCGGCTTGGCGCAGCGTGATGGTGTCGTCGCTGATCAGCGGAGAGCCAGTCGCCATTCCCGACGTGTGCGCGAAGCACATGCGCAGCGTGATCGTCGCCTTCGCCCCGCTGTTCCATTCCGGCAGGTACTGCCCGACGAAGTCGTCGAGCTGCACGTGGCCACTGTCGACCAGCGACATCAGCACCGCCGCCGACAGCGTCTTCGTCGCCGAGGCGATCGCGACCTGCGAGACGGGGGTCAGCGTGCCGACTGCTTGCTCGAGCAGCAGGCCAGACGCGGCGTCGAGACGCACGGCATTGCTGCCGGAGAACACCGACGTCGCCAGCAGTTGCTGCTGGATCGGCAGCACGCCGCCGAGGTCGTGGCAGCCGAGCGACTGGGCCACGGCGAGCGGAGCGAAGGCGGCG
>JBILEY010000249.1:0-7799 GCA_044351865.1 Planctomycetota bacterium
GTGGCGGCAGCGGCTTGCCGGTCGGACAGAAGGCGCCCGTCGCGGTCGCCACCAACGTGCCGTCGGCGGCCAGCAGTTCGACGGCGACGATCGTCAAGCGGCGGCCGGCGCGCACCACGGTGCCGGTCGCGTGCAGGTCCTGGCCGGTCGTGCCGGCGAGCAGGCGCACGTGCAGGTCCGACGTCACCACCCATTCGCCGTGCGCAGCCGCGGCGGTGAACCAACCGCCGTTGTCGAGCATCGTCGCCAGCAGGCCGCCGTGCACCGCCGCCAGTGAGTGGTCGTAGTCGTGCACGTGCCGCCACGTGCACGTCGCGCGACCGGCGTCGTCGAAGGTGATGCGCATGCCGGTCGTGCGGCCGATCGGCGAGCCGTGGTAGACGTCGGCGAGTGCCTGCAGTGCCTTCGCGTCGAGCGGTGCCATCGTCGCTCAGGCGCTCGCGGCGCGTTCGTTCGCGGCGTCCGCTGGTGCGACCGGGGCGCGGCCCGGCGC
This sequence comes from Planctomycetota bacterium, assembly GCA_044351865.1. Taxonomy (GTDB): domain Bacteria; phylum Planctomycetota; class UBA1135; order UBA1135; family UBA2386; genus UBA2386. Next base: position 494 of record JBILEY010000249.1, read on the forward strand.
CGCCAGCAGCACGGCGATCGGCGTGCGTTCGTGGGCGCGTTCGTAGCCCGGCGCCTGTTCGGCGGTGAACGCGTCGAGGGCTGCGTCGGCACCCCACAACACCGACAGCCGGCTGGCCGCGCCGTAGTAGCCGCACGTCACCACGTGCGCACCGGCGTGGACCAGCGATGCGCGATGCTGCGCGTGGAACGCCGGCAGATCCGCCCAGTGCACGCCGGCGTGGTCGTGGTGCTCGACGTGGTAGCCGATGTGGAACATCGTGCGGTTGAAGAAGTCGTTGACGAACGTGTTGCTGTGCGCGGTCGGGTGCGTGTCGCTGCGCGGCAGGCAGCCGGCGTGCTGCGCATACATGCCCGAGCCCATGGTCACGCAGTTCGCGACCCAGTGCGGCAGCAGCCACAGCCAGACGCCCATCCACGGATCGATCACGAACGGGATCGACCACAGGGCCAGGAACCACAGCAGCTCGGTGCGAGCGACCTTCGTGTCGAAGCGGCCGCTGCGCACGTCGCGCCACAGCGCCACCGCGTAGCGCCAGGGCCAGTGGCACAGCAGGTAGACGTAGATGTTCTCGAAGCGGCCGTCGGCGCGCCGGCGCGGCACCGTCCAGTCGCCGGCTTCGAGCAGTTCGGCGTGGTGCACGACGACGTGGGCGTGCGTCCAGAAGGCGCCCGGCCAGCCGCCGGACACGGTCCACAGCCGCGTCGCCCAACGGTTCAGCCACGGTCGCGTGAACACGCGGCGATGGGTGTGGTTGTGGAACACGACGCCGACGTCGACGCCGCTGATCCAGCCGAGCAGGGCCGCGGCGCCGGCGACGAAGGCTGCGCGTTCGCCGAAGGTGTCGAGGCCGGTGGCCTCCGGGTGCAGCCACCACCAGAACGCCAGCGCGTAGGCGGCGAGGCAGGCGGCGTGGAAGACGAGGCAGTGCAGGTCCTCGCGTCGTGCGAGCAGCGGAGCGCGCATGTCAGCCGAGTCTGGTGACGACGCGCCACCACACGACGACCAGCAGCGCGAACCCGTAGGCGCCGAGCAGCGGCACCAGCGCCAGCAGCGCCAAGGCGACGAACGGGAACAACGAGCGCGCGACGATCTCGGTCGGCGACCACGACGCAGCGTGCGCGAGCGGCGAAGGAGCGGGCATGCGGCGCGCTTCGCAAGCTGCGTGCCTCGCCGCGAGGTGCGCGGTCTGCGGCGCTGCGCCCGCTTGGCGCGCATGGCGCCGGCCGAACAGCGTCGGTGCGCATCGGACCGCCGTCGGCGAACGGCGAGTTGTCGACGGCCGCGCGCGTCCTCCGTGGGTTCGCTGGGCGAGTCGCGCAGCGCCGTCGTCGGGCACGTTCGTTGCCGAGCGCGCCCTTCTTCAAGGAGAGTTCGGCATGACGACGATCCAGCACGGTTCCTTGCTGCTGCGGCCGTACGCGCCCGGCGACGAAGCAGCGATCCTGGCGACGTTCAACCTCGTCTTCCGCCACGAATGCGGTCCCGGCTTCGTCGATCGCGATCTGGCGACGTGGCGCTGGCAGTACCTCGCCAACCCGGCGGGCACGCAGATCCTGCTCGCGGTCGACGTCGACGGCACCGTGGCCTCGCAGTACGCGGCGATCCCGCAGATCGCCGACACGCCGTTCGGGCCGCTGCGATTCGTGCACGTCGTCGACTCGATGACGCATCCGAACTACCGCCAGGGCCTGCAGCGCGAAGGCCTGTTCGCGCAGCTCGGCACCGCGTTCACCGCCGACCACGCGCAGCACGGCAACGAGCTCGGCTACGGCTTCCCGGTGCGCATCGCCGAGCGCATCGGTGCGCGCCTGCTGGACTACAAGCTGCTACGCAGCATCGACTACCTGGTGCGCGACGCGGAGTTGCCCGAGCCGTCAGCGCCGACCGAGGTCGTCGTGCGCCGCGTCGGCGCGTTCCCCGCGGCCGTCGACGCGCTGTGGCAACGCTGCCTGCCGACGGTGCCGTGCGCGGTGCGGCGCGACCATCGCTACCTCGACTGGCGCTGGGTGCAGAACCCCGCCCACGCCGACTACGTGCGCGTCGTCGCGTCGGTCGGCGGCGTGCCGTCCGGGCTGCTGGTGCTGCGGCCGCACCACGAACTGATCCCCGGGGCGGCGACGATCGTCGACTGGGTCTGCCACGACGACGACGCGGCGACGGCGCAGGCGCTGCTGGCGGAAGCGTGCCGGCTGACGCGCGAACACGGTCGCCGCGGCCTGCTGGCCCTGTTCGCGCCGCACGATCCGGCGACGCGCCACTTCCTGGCGAACGGCGGCCGCCTGTTGCCGTCGGCCGACTGGCTCGAGCGCCGTCTGACGATCCGCATCACCGGCCCACACACGACGCCCGAGCTGCTGGCCGAGCACTGGCGCTACACGCTCGGCGACACCGACCTCTGTTGAGGCCGGGGCTCGCCGGGAGGGAGGCGCACGTTCCCACGCACGTCGGGCGACGCTAGCGTGATGGCGTGAGCGATCCTCGCCCGCTGGCCATGGACACGAGCGCCGCTGCCGAAGCGCAGCAGGTGGCGATCTGGGCCCGCATGACACCCGCCGAGAAGTGGGCTGCGTTCGAAGACCTGCAGGCGACAGCCATCGCGCTGGCCGAGGCTGGGATCCGGCTTCGGCATCCTGGAGCGAGCGATCGTGAGGTGTTCCTGCGGCGGGTCGCGCGCACCCTGGATCGGGAGACGATGCTGCGAGCCTATGGGTGGGCACCGGAGGAAGGCGCGTGACGTTGGCCTTCGGCGCGGCGCTGCGTGCCGTCGCGGCAGTGCTCGAACGACTGGGCATCCCGTGGTTCGTCGGTGGCTCGGTGGCCAGTCTGGTCCACGGCGAGATCCGCACTACGCAGGACGTGGACGTGGTCGTGGATCTGCGCCTTGAGTTGGTGGACGAGCTGGTCGCGGCCCTCGTCGGCGAGTTCCTGGTCGACGGCGAGTTCGTGCGTCTTGCCGTCTGCAGCGGCTCCTCGTGCAACCTCGTGCATCGCGAATCGGGCATGAAGGTCGACCTGTTCCTGCTGCGGCGTCGGCCGTTCAGTCGCGAGGAGATGCGTCGGCGGTTGCCCGTTCCGCTGCAGCCCGGGTTGGTCACCAATGTCGCGACCGCCGAGGATTGCGTGCTGACGAAGCTGGAGTGGTTCGAGAAGGGTGGGCGCGTCTCGGAGCGGCAGTGGCGCGATGTCCAGGGGATCGTTCGTGTGCAGGGGCAGCACCTCGACCTCGCCTACCTGCGGCGCTGGGCGGGCGAACTCGGCGTCGGGGAAGTGCTCGAGCGCGCGCTGCGCCGCGAAGGACCGCCGCCGCCGCTCGCCGGGCCGTCGTAGAGCGCGCTGGAACGGCACCCGCGACCGCGCATGATGCGACGCCCCGCCGGGGTCCCGCACCGTGCAGCTGTCGCTCGAACAACGCCTGCTCCGTCTCTTGTCGCGCGAAGAGCGCGACGAGCAGCGCACGCACCGCGAACTGCGGGCGCAGCCGATCGAACTGCGCGTGCTCGACGGCGAGTGCATCCAGGGTGCGCGCTATCTCGGCGAGGACGGCAACGGCTTCCTGTTCGCGGTCGCCGACAACGCCAGCACGTTCCGGCCGGGGGATCCGCTGATCGCCAGCGACGGCATCGATCTCGAACGCGGCGCGCCGCTCGCGTGCGGCGTCTACGACGCGCAGGCCGGCACGCTGCGCTGCGAACCGGACCCGTTCCAGCGCGACGCCGAGGTCGACCTGGTCGAAGGCCGCGCCTACGTGCTCGACCGCCGGCCGTTCGGGCTGCAGGGTCGCTTGCGCGACGCGGTGCAGGCGGCGTTCCGCACGCCGTTCCTGACGAAGGTGCTGACCGGCGAACACGCGCTGGCGCAGGACGCGGCGCGGCTGTCGCGCGCGCACGAAGCGCTGGCGACGTTCGGGCTGAACGACGCGCAGGTCGCGGCCGGGGCGGCGGCGATCGCGACCGAGAGCCTGGCGCTCGTGCAGGGCCCGCCGGGCACCGGCAAGACGCGCCTGCTCGCCGCTGTCGTCGCCGCGTTGTGCCGCCGCACCTGCCGCATCGCGCTGTGCGCGTTCACGCACCGCGCCGTCGGCAACGCGCTGCTGGCGATCCGTGCCGCGGCGCCGGAGCTGCCGGTCTACAAGCTGGCGTCGTCGTCGAGCGACGACCACGACGAACTGCGTGCGGCCGGCGTGCAGATCGTCGACGCGCGCCGTGTCAAGCTGCCGGAGAAGGGCTGCGTCGTCGCCGGCACGTGCTACCAGCTGGCGAAGCTGCAGGACCGCGAGCGCTTCCACTACACGGTGTTCGACGAAGCCGGGCAGCTGCCGATCCCGCACGCGCTGCCGGGCATGCTGCGCGCCCAGCGCTGGCTGTTCTTCGGCGACCACGCGCAGCTGCCGCCGGTCGTCGCCACTGCGCACGCCGATCGGGTCGCGTCGGCGTCGATCTTCGAGCACCTGCACGAACGCTACGGCTCGCACCTGCTCGACACGACCTACCGGCTCAACGACGGCGTCTGCCGCGTCGTCAGCGATTCGTTCTACGGCGGTCGCTTGCGTGCCGCGGCGGCGGCGGCGGCGCGGCGCCTGCCGTTCCGCGCCGGCGGCCGCCTCGACGACGTGCTCGATCCCGCACACCCGGTGGTGTGGCTGCGGCTCGACCACCAGCAGCCGGGCGCGCGTTCGCCGGAGGAAGCGAACGCCGTCGCCGACGTGGTCGAGGACCTGGTGCGCCAGCACGGCGTGCCGCCGCGCGAGATCGCGGTGATCGCGCCGTTCCGCGGGCAGGTGCGCCTGCTGCGCTCGGCGATCCAGCACAAGGGCCTCGCCGACGTCGACGAGCTCGTCGTCGACACCGTCGAACGCATCCAAGGGCAGGAACGCGAAGCCGTCGTCGTGTCGCTGACCGCCGGCGACGCCGCCGAGTCGAAGGGCCGCGGCGCGTTCCACCTGTCGCTGAACCGGCTGAACGTCGCGCTGTCGCGCGCACGCAGCAAGGCGGTGCTGGTCGCCAGCGCGCACGCGTTCGCGGCGCTGCCGCACGACGCCGACGGCTTGCGCATGGCGTCGCGCGGCAAGGAACTGTGCTTGCGCATGCACCAGGTCGACCTCACGCGCCTCTACGTCGTCGGACCATGACCGCACCCCAATCGAGCACTCCTCGCGATCCGAAGGCGCCGTTGCCATTCTCGCTGCTGGCCGAGATCGCCGGCTGGTACGGCATGCTCGCCATCCTCGGCGCCTACACGCTGGCGACCTACAAGGTGCTGCCGGCCGAGAGTCCGGTGCTGGCGCTGATGAACCTGACCGGCGGTCTCGGCGTCGCCTGGACCTGCTGGCGCAAGCGCACGTGGCAGGCGTTCTGGCTGGAAGCGATCTGGTCGCTCGTCGCCATCGGCGCCTTGGTACGCTGGCTGCTCGCCTGAGATCGTCGTCATCTGCGCCGGTTGGCGTATCGCCGGCGGGTCTTGGTCCGTGCGATAGAGAACGTCCCCGGCAGCCGCGGTGACGCGGCCTCCGCTCATCCGCCCAGTCTCATGCTGCTCAAGTCCGCCGCCGACGCCGTCGGCCTCGTCCGTTCCGGTCAACGCGTCTTCGTCCACGCCGGCGCCGCCACGCCGCACGTGCTGCTGCGCGCCCTGGCCGCGCGCCGCAGCGAGCTGCGCGCCGTCGAGCTCGTGCACCTGCACACCGAAGGCGAGCATCCGTGTGCTGCACCCGGCTCGACCGACGCGTTCCACGTCAACGCGCTGTTCGTCGGCCCGAACGTGCGCGACGCCGTCGATCGCGGCGACGCCGACTACGTGCCAGCCTTCCTCAGCGAGATGCCGGCGCTGTTCCGCCAGAAGGTGCTGCCGCTCGACGTGGCGATGGTGCACGTCTCGCCGCCCGACAAGCACGGCTACTGCTCGCTCGGCGTCTCGGTCGACATCGCGCGCGCCGCGATCGACTCGGCGAACGTCGTCATCGCGCAGGTCAACCCGCGCATGCCGCGCACGCACGGCGACGGGCTCGTGCACCACAGCCGCTTCGCCGCCGCGGTCGGAGTCGACGAGCCGATCCCCGAGCACGCACCCGGCGAACTCGGCGACGTCGAACGCGCGATCGGCCGCCACTGTGCGGCGCTGGTCGAGGACGGGGCGACGCTGCAGATGGGCATCGGTTCGATCCCGGACGCGGTGCTGGCGTCGCTGACCGGCCACAAGGACCTCGGCGTGCACACCGAGATGTTCAGCGACGGCGTGCTCGAGCTGGTGCAGCGCGGCGTGATCACCGGCCGCCAGAAGAGGATCCACCCGGGCAAGCTCGTCGCCGGCTTCGCGATGGGCACGCGCAAGCTCTACGACTTCCTCGACGACAACCCGCAGGTGGCGATGCTCGACATCAGCTACGTCAACGACCCGAGCGTGATCCGCCGCAACCCGAAGGTCGTCGCGGTCAACAGCGCGGTCGAGATCGATCTGACGGGACAGGTCTGCGCCGATTCGATCGGCACCAGGATGTTCTCCGGCGTCGGCGGGCAGATGGACTTCCTGCGCGGTGCCTCGCTGTCGCCGGGCGGCAAGCCGGTGCTGGCGCTGCCGTCGCAGACCAGCAAGGGCATCTCGCGCCTCGTGCCGCTGCTGAAGCCGGGTGCTGGCGTGGTGACGACGCGCGCGCACGTGCACTGGGTCGTGACCGAGTTCGGCGCCGTCGACCTGCGCGGCAAGAACCTGCGCCAACGCGCCATGGCGCTGATCTCGATCGCGCATCCGGACCACCGCGAAGCGCTCGAGCGCGCGGCGCGCGAGCGCTTCCACAAGCTGCCCGGCTGACGGTCGGGCGTCGGGCGCCGCGGCTTCCGCGGAAACACCGGGGTAACGCGCGGCGACAGGCGAGGTTTGTCGGAGTTCGGCACGGGTGGTTAGCGTCGCGCGCCGCAAGATGGTCAAAGTCCTGCTCGTCGAAGACGACCGCCGCATCCGCGTCGAGGTCATGGCGGCGCTCGCCGCCGAAGGGCTCGAGGTGGAGGTCGCGGTCGACCTCGCCGGCGCCGAAGCCGCGCTCGGCAGCGGCATCGGCCTCGTCGTGCTCGACCGCGGCCTGCCGGACGGCGACGGCATCGGCTTGTGCACGACCATCCGCGAACGCGTGCCCGGCCTCCCGGTGCTGATGCTGACGGCGCGCGACGATCCGGCCGAACGCGTGCGCGGGCTCGAGGCCGGTGCCGACGACTACGTGGTGAAGCCGTTCCATGCCGCCGAACTGATCGCGCGCGTGCGCAGCCTGCTGCGCCGCGCCGGCCGGCAGTCGCTCGACGACGTGGTGCGGCTC
>JBILEY010000250.1:0-7783 GCA_044351865.1 Planctomycetota bacterium
GGCGGCGAGCAGCGGCCAGTAGCAGACGAAGAAGTCGCGCAAGTAGACGAAGCCCTGCGAGACGAACGGGTCGCCGCCGGACTTGGCGTAGAACGTGTTCGGCACCCAGTAGCCGTAGTAGGCGTGCCGCCACAGCAGGTACGGCGCGAACACCAGCACGAACGGCAGGCCGTAGCCGACCACGAGCCGCGGCGCCTTTCGCCGTACGGCGTCGAACAGCACGAACGCGCCGGCGATCGCACACAGCAAGGCACCGTCGGGCCGCGTCGTCGCCGCCAGCACGCCAAGGAAGCCGAGCAGCCATGCTTCGCGCGCGCAGCGCAGGGCCAGGCACAGCCGCAGCATCGCCGTCGCCACCAAGACGAACAGCGCCGTCTCGAGCCCGGCCGGCGCCAACGACGCCGCATGGTGGATTGCCGCGTAGCCGCACGCCGCGAGCGGCAGCACGGCCCGCCCGCCGCTGGCGCGCCACGCCATCAGCGCCAGCAGCAGCACGGTGCCGGCGTGGCACAGGATGCCCCCCGCGATCGACCACGTCTCGAGGCCATCGCCGGCGAAGCCGAGCACGTGGCCCAGCGCCAGGAACATCGTCCAGCTGAAGTTCGTGTAGCCCTCGACCGGCGCCTCCTGCGGATCGAGGTTGTAGACCAGCCCGTGGCCCTCGGCGAAATGCTGCGCGTAGCGGAACGAGATGAACGCGTCGTCGCAGGTCCAGCGCAGCGCCCACGTCTGCCAGACGGCGGCGAGCACGGCGGCGGCGGTGGCTAGCCAGAAGATCGTTCGACGCGGCATCGGGGCGGCGAAGGCTAGCACACGACGCGCGGGCACCGAACCGCTCGTTGCCATCGACGGACGTGCCGCCGCAGCGCCACCGCGAATCAACTGCCCGGCAGTGCGGCCGCCGCGCGCTGCAGTTCGGCCAGCGGCGCGATGCCCCACTTCGCGCGCTCGCTGTCGGTGGTGACGCCGTCGACCGGCCACAGCTCGGCACGCCCGTCGTGCACGAAGATCTCGGTGCCGTACTTCTGCGGCTGCCCGGCGAGCCGCCGCAGGCGATCGAACGCACGCGCCGCCAGCGGCCGCGCCGCCGGGCTCTTCGCCAGCGCCGCGAGCGCCAGCGCCTGCGCCAGTTCGACGTCAGCGACCACGTCGCTACCGAGCAGCAGTTCGGCTACGGCGAGGCGATCGGCCAGCGCGGTCCACGGCTTGGCGCGGTGTGCTTTCGCCACTTCGCTCGCGCGCTGCTGCGCTGCCGCCGCATCGGCCGGCCCTTCGCGGCGCGCGGCCGCGAGCCACGCCACCAACGCCGGCGCCATCGCGGACGGCTCGCTCACGGCAACAGCGGCGCAATCGCGTCCGCGAGTTGCTTGGCCAAGGCGCGCGGCATCGCTCCGGCCGACCCGACAACGAACGCGACGCCATCGCCCGCCGCCTTCTGCAGCAGCTCGCGCATCGGCGGTGCCGCGTCGGCATCGGCGAACAACACCAGCTTCGCCCCGCGCGCCTTGCACCACGCCTTCGCTTCGTCGACCGCCGTGCCGAGGTGCGCCAGAGGTGTCTCGGCGACGTCGGGCCCGACGCCGAACACGAGGACGTCGGGGTGGTAGCGCTGGTAGCAGGTCGCGAACAGGTGCCACTGCTGCCGCGGCGTCGGCTCGACGGTCGGCAGGCACGGCACGTCCACCGGCTTCTGCTTGCCCTGCCGCAGCAACGACGCCAGCTGCAGTTCGAGATGCTCGCCCGGCTCGCCGCGGTCGTACAGCGGCCGCCCGCCGAGCAGGAACACGCGCGGCCCCGGCCGGCCGACGTCGTGCAGGCCCTGCGGCCCGCGCACCAGGCCACCGAGCGCTTCGCTGATCTGCGCGCCGGCGCGCGGCCCGAACAGCGCGTCGATCTCGGCATGGTCGCGGCGGAACAACGCGTCGGCCATGGCGCCCGCCAGCAGCGCCACGGCGAACACCAGCAGCAGGTTGCCGGTGCGCGCCAACAGCCCCAGGGAACCACGGCCGTCGGCCGGCTGCGGCCGGTCGTGCCGCCGGCTGCGCAGCAGCCAGACCGACGAGCACGTCAGCAGCAGGCAGAGCAGCGCCGCCGGCGAGGGCAGGCCGTACTCGACGTCGACGCGGCGCGCCAGCAACCATGCCAGCAGCGGCGGCGCGAAGCTCGACGCGACGAGATCGGCGTACCGCTCGCCGGTGGCGCGCGCGATGGCGACCGCGACCAAGGCGCCGATCGCACCGAGCAGGCTCCACCACCCTCGCGACCACAGCCATGGCCGGTGCGGGCCGAGGTTCTTCACCGACAGCGAGTGCACGACCGCATCGCCGCCGCGCGTCAGCAGCGTGAACATGCCAAAGCTGTCGTCGACGACGAACGGCGGCAGCTTGTGGCCGGCGACGTTGGCGCGCAGCACTCGCCCGCGCGCCTCGATCGTGACCGTCGCCGGGAGGCCGGCCGCGATCTCGATGCCACCGCTGTCCGGCGTCCGCAGCGCCTGTTCGCGCGTATGCCAACCGGGCCCGCGCTGGCGGCTGCTGATGCGCAACACACCGAAGCGCCCCTGGAACGCCGGCAACTGCTCGTCGACGAACCACGGCTCGACCTGGCGCAGCACGACGTCGAGGTCGACGTTCTCGCCGAGTTCGATGTCCATCAGCAGGTCGAAGTCGCCGTAGCGCCGCGGCTCGAACCACCACAACGACGGCGTGATCCGCTTCACGTCGTCCTTCGACCGCGCCAGGTGGAAGTCGTGCGGATCGAGGTAGGGCTGCCGCAGCGCTTCTGGCACCACGCCGGCGACGAACCAGCCGGCCAGCGCTCCGCACAGCAAGCACCACAGCACCGCCATCGTCGAGAGTCGCATCGGCGCGCGATGCTATTGCCGGTTGCATCGCCGGTCACCGCTGCGCTGGCGGCGAACGGCGGCGCGCCCTACCGTCCCGTCCCGTGAACGCCACCGAGTGGATCGTCGATCGCGCGGCGCTGCCGACGCACCTGCAGGCCGGCACGCGCCTCGCCGCCATCGACGGCCGGCTCGTCGCCGTCGACCAGATCGCGGCGCAACCGGCAGCCACGCGCTTGCGCGGCACGCTGCTGCCCGGCTTCGTCGACCTGCAGGTGAACGGCGCCGGCGGCCGCAGCGTCGACGAAGGCACGAGCGAAGCACTCGACACCGTCGCGCAAGCGGTCTGGAACGGCGGCGCGGTCGCCTTCCTGCCGACGTTGATCACGGCGCCGTGGTCGCGGCTGCTGCAGCAGGTCGACGCGGTGGCGCGCTGGCTCGAGCAGTGGAACGGTCGCGGCGCCGAGCCACTCGGCCTGCACCTCGAAGGTCCGTTCCTCAGCACACCGGGCGCGCACGATGCGAACTGCTTCGTCGATCCGACGCCGGCCCGCCTCGACGAACTGCTCGCCGCCGCCCGCGGCCGGCTGCGCCTCGTCACGTTGGCACACGCGCGCAGCGGCGCGGCCGAGGCGACCCGCCGCCTGGTGCATGCCGGCGTCACCGTGGCGCTCGGCCACTGCGACCGCAGCGACGGCTTCACCGCCTGCGTCGACGCCGGTGCCACCGCGGTGACGCACCTGTTCAACGTCATGGGCCCGCTGCACCACCGCGACGTCGGCACCGCCGGCTTCGCCCTCGACGACGAACGCGTGCGTTGCCCGCTGATCGTCGACGGTGTGCACGTGCATCCGGCGATGGTGCGCAACGCGTTCCGCATCCTCGGCCCCGACCGCACGATCCTGGTCACCGACGCCGTCGCCGCCGCCGGCATGCCCGACGGCGACTACACGCTGAGCGGCATCGCGGTGCGTTCGGCGAACGGCGTCGTGCGCGACCACAAGGGCAGCCTCGCCGGCTCGGCGCTGACGATGGCGATGGCCGCGCGCAACTTCCTGCAGATGGTGCCGATGGCCAGCCCGTGGACGCTGGCGCGCGCAGCGGCGAGCAATCCGGCGGCGCTGCTCGGCAAGGCCGGCGAACGCTACGGCGCGCTGGCGGTCGGCAAGCAGGCGGCGTTCACGCTGCTCGGCGACGACGGCTCGGTCTGCTGCGTGCGGTGAGCGAGCACCTTGCCGACGGCGGGGACTCCACGCACACTGCGCCGCCATGACGGAGAGCTCGCCGGAACGCCGCCACGACTCGCTGCTGTCCACGCGTTGGACCCAGATCGGCGCGTTGCACGGCCAGGACGGCGAGCAGGCGTGGCACTGGTTCGTCGAGCGCTACCGGCCGTTCGTGCGCGGCATCCTCGGCGGCCTACTCGGGCGCTCGGCCGCGGCCACCGCCGCCGAAGAGGAGTTCTGGGGCTACGTCTGGCTCAGCGGGGCCCTGCAGCGCGCCGAACGCGGCCGCCGCTTCCGCGCGTTCCTCTCCGGCATCGTGCGCAACTTCGCGCGCAGCTACGCACGGCAGCGGCGCCTGCCGCTCGCCGACGAGGCGATGGTCGCTGCCCTGCCGGCCAGCCAGTCGGCCGACGAACTGCGCCTGTGGGTCGAGAACGTGCTCGACAACGGCCTGCAGTCGCTGCGCGGCGAGAGCCCGGCGACGGCGAGGGCGCTGGCGATGTTCTATGGCCTCGGCGAGGAGGCCGCGGCCGGTGCGCGCAGCGCAGGCGACATCGCTGCTGCGGTCGGCAACACGGCGCAGGGCGTCTACATGCTGCTGTTCCGCGGCCGCAAGCGGCTGCGCGAGCTGATCGAGGCCGAGCTGCGCGAAGGCTGCGGCGACGACGAAGCGTTCGGGGAAGAGGTGCAGGCGCTGCTCGGCGTCGCGGCGAAGCGGCTGCCGGGGCTGCTCGGCGAGGGGTAGCTCGCCAGCACGCGGCGGCGGATCGGCGCCTTCACGGCATGGCGCGATGCGACATCGTGACCAGCCCGAGGCGAGGCGCCGTCACTCGGCGAACAAGTCGTCCAGGGTCGCTGCGTCCAGCACTCGGTCGGTCCAGCGGTCGAGTTCGGGGCCGCTCGCCGCGGCGAGGCGCGCAGCGACGGACTCGGGCACGGCGGCGAAGCGACGGCGCAGCAGCCGCAGCAAGGTCTCGGCCTTGCCGCGGGCCTGGCCTTCCCGGTGGCCTTCCCGGTGGCCGTCGCGGTGGCCGTCGCGATGACCTTCGCGGTGACCGTCGTTCCGGCCCTTCTGGTAGGTGCGCTCGAGCGTGCTCATGATCGTGTCCTCGGGTCGTTGCAAGATATGGGTGAACGTGGCCGCCAAGGCCGCAGGGTCGACGTCGGTGACTGCGAGCGCGTAGAAGCCTAGCGCGTCGGTCGCGTCGCTGCCGAGCGGCGGCGCCAACGGCGTGCCCTCGGTGCGGTCGACGGCGACCAACAGCTGCTGCCAACGCTCGAAGAACACCGGCACGTCGGCTGGGGCCAACGACGGCAGCGTCGCCAGCGCGCGCAGCGTCAGTTCGGCGAGCGGCGTCAGGCTGCGGCCGGCGAGTGCCCGGTCGACATCGCAGCGCAGGTCGTCGGCGACGTAGAGGAGGCGCGGTTGGTATGGGGCGAACGGACTGGTCGCCGCTGCGCCGATCGCATCGGTAGCGGCGGTGGCCTCGGCTCCGTGTTGCAGTACGGCCGCGAGCACTTCCGGCCGCCGCCCATGCTGCTGCTGGTGCACACGCTGCAGCAGCACTGCATAGCGCAGCAGTTGCCATTCGAGACCAGGGTCGACGTGGCTCTTGTGCTCTACCAACAGCAGCACCGTGCCGCGTTCGCTCGAGGTGGCATTCGCGGCGAACACGAGGTCGGCGAAGTGCGGGCGCAGCCGCAGGCCGGGCAGGCGCTGGTCGGCGGCAGCGAGCGACGTCCAGTCGATGGCGGTGGTGACCAGGGCCGGCCACAAGGAGCACAGCCAGCTGGCGGCGTGGAAAGGGTGGGTGAACGTGAAGCGGAACAGGGTGTCGTGCGGGTTCGGCACTGGGACCTCCACCCCAAGGGGACGATGCCCGTGCACTTCGGACGAAAATCGTCAGCAAGCTGTCCACCAACTCTTCGCGTCGCCCCGTTCACGGAGAGCTCCCGCCCTCGACGTCGCGGACCTACCGCTCCCCCAGCAAGGCCCACCGCATCATCCCAAGGTAGAGCTTGGTCGCGACTTCGGCGCCGCGCAGCAGATCCGCCATCTCCTCGGCAGTGGGCGCCGCCGCCGCCAAGGCATCGAGGATCTGATCGCCGTGCGGCAGCGCTTCGTGGCGATGGATGACGAGGAAGCGCGTCGTCTCCGCCGTGAGGAAGGGCGCGTGTTGCAGCAGCTGCCGCGATTCCTCGGCGGTGCCCGGCCCCAGGTTCTCGAGCACCGCCGTGGCGCCGAGTCGCACGAACGGCCGCGCCACGACCACACGATCGAAATAGCTCCACCACAGGTCGACCTCGACCGGCGGCGACAGCGGTTCGGCGCCGAGCGCGCGCAGATCGGCGGCGGCGACGCGGAAGTGCGGCTCTTCCTCGAGGCCGAAGCGGAACAGGAACTCGCGCAGCGGCCGGCGATCGGCGAGCGACGCGTGCGCGGCGACGGCGAAGAAGTGCTGCTGCACGCCGCGCGTCAGGTGGTGCTGGAACGACAGGTAGCGCGCGTACTGGTCGCGCTGCAGGCCAGCCGCAGCGGCCGCACGAAGCAGGACCCGCAGCCGCGCGCAGGCGTCGTCGACGGCGCGGGCCAACGGCGCGAGAAGGCGATCGCAATCGTTCGCCGGCGAGCAAGGCATGGTGGCCATGTCAGGCAGCCTCCGTCTCGGCGCCGCGCCGCAGCACCGCGGGCGCGGTCGCGACGGCGATGTGCATCGCCACCTGCGGGCCGACTTCGGCATCGACGAAGGCTGTGCCATACGGCGCGAAGCCCAGCCGTTCGTAGAGTGGCACCAGCGACGGCCGGCAATGCAGCAGCACGTGCGTCAGGCCCGCCTCGGCGAAGGCCCGATACGCAGCCTGCGACAACGCCGCGAACACCTGCGAGCGCCGACGTCCGGCCGCGACCATGGTCTTCGAGACGAAGCCGATGCCGGCCTCCGGGCCGAAGCGCCCGGCGTCGAGCCGTTCCGCCACCGTGGCCGGCAGCCGGCCGATGTGCAGCCGCATCGAACCGACCACGGCGCCGTCCGCCGCGACGTAGAGATGGCGGGCTTCCTGGTCGGCGGGCTCACACAACCAGCGGCGGTCGTGGTCGGCACAGGCGAGCGGCTTGCCCATCTCGGCGATGTAGATGCCGTAGCGGAACTGCCAGATGGCGGCGAGCTCGGCGGGTTCGTGCGCCTCGCGGACGATCGGAGCAGCCGGCGCGAACTCGTGGACGGTGGAGGTCGGGAGGGACGGTGCCATGCCCCTCCTTGCCGGAGTGCCGCGGTTCCTTTCTCGGCTTCGTGCAGGCCGTCGGACACGACCCGAGCGCGACGAGCACCCGGCCGCGCCGCGCTAGCGCCGCGGCAGCACGAGGTCGTGCACGACGCGCTGCCCCGCCTCGACCACGATCGGTGACGGCCCCGGAATGGCGACCTTGACGGAGGGCAACGCGGTCAGCGTGGCGGTGCCGGGCGGGACGCCGACGAAGCGGTAGCGACCGCGTGCGTCACTGCTGGTCTCGGTGACGTGCCCACTGTTCCCCGAGGCCACCGGCGACGCCGAAACCCGCAACACGACCCGGGCGCCGATGGCGAGCGTCTCGTCTGGCAACCGCACGGTCCCTTCGACCACCGCCGGGGAAGTGAGCGCCAGCTCGCCGAGAGCAAGCTCTGAACCAGGAGTAGGCAGCACGAGTTCTCGCAGCAACGAACCACTCGGGCCCTGC
>JBILEY010000251.1:0-7709 GCA_044351865.1 Planctomycetota bacterium
GTGATCGTGCCCGGCCCGTTCGCCGGCACACTGGTCACCACCCTCGACGAGAACGGCGTCGCCGTGGTCCAGAACGGCACGGGTCCCGCGGCGACCATCGCTCCGGGCTCGTCGTTCCCGCCGGCGATCCTGGCGATGACCAGCGGTGCGTTCGACGGCGACGACCGCGACGACCTGATCACCGTGACCGCGGTCGGCAGCGTGCACTTCCATCGCAACCTCGGCTCGTCGCGCCCCGACCGCGCCAGCTTCGCGCCGGACGTGCTCGTCGACAGCCTGCTCGCCGGTTGGCCGATCAGCCCGCTGTTCGTCAACTACGCGTTCCCCGCGATCGTGACCTGCGATCTCGACGGCGACGGGAACCTCGACGTGCTGCTCGCCGGCGGGCCGGTGAACCGGGTCTCCGGCAATACGATCCCCGGCGTCGTCGCCTTCTACCGCGGCCTCGGCGGCGGGACCTTCCAGGCGATGCACCACACGCTGAGCGGCAGCGCGATCGACCTGGAGGTCGCGGACCTCGACGGCAACGGCCAGGTCGACCACGTCGTCGTGCTGGTCGAGAACGGCTCGTCCGGCGTGTTCAGCAACGAACTCGTGCACCTCGTCTACGGCAACGGTGTGTTCGCCGCGATCGGCTGGCCGCAGCCGGTCGGCCCCGGTCGCATGACGTGCCTCGAGCTCGCCGACGTGCTCGGCGACGCCAACCTCGACTACGTGCTCGGCCAGGTCTCGACCGTCGGCGGTGTGCTCGCCGGGCTCGTCTACTGCTTCGGCGGCGACGGCAACGGCAACGTGGTCGGTTCGTCGTGGGGCCTGCTGCCGCTGTCGGCGAACACCACCGGCCTCGGCGACTTCATCGCGTCGGTGCAGACCGGCGACTGGAACCGCGACGGCCACCTCGACGTGGCGGTGCTGCGCGGCTTCGTGCAGGCGCCGCCGGCCTACTCGGCGCTGACCGCGCAGTTCGCCGACGCCGAGCTGCTGGTGGCGATGGGGCCGAACGTCGCCGCCGCCACCTTCGAGTCGATCGTGCTGCCGGGGCACCTCACGTATGCCGGCTCGAGCACGGGTGCGTTCGCGTACTTGCCGCTCGTCTCGGCGCCCGATTCCCTGCGCACGCTCGACCTCGGTGGCAATGGCAGCGTCGACTTCGTGGTGCCAGCGCTGTGGACGACGGGCAACCAACCGCTGCTCGCGACCCTGCGCAACGCAACCCCGCCAGGACCTGGCGACGCGTGCTTCACCAGGATCGGCGATCCGTCGGGTGGCGATCCCGATCACCCGGCGCGCCTGGGCTTCGAAGGCGGCAGGCCGGTGCCCGGCAACGCCACGTTCGCCGTCACCGTGCAGAACCTCGAAGGCGGCTGCGTCGCCGGCTTGATCTGGGGGCCGATCGGCATCCCGAACCTGTTCGTCGCCTACGGCATCACCGCCAACCTGGCGCCGCTGCACTACGGCAGTGCGACGCTGGCCTCTGGCTCCGGTCCAGGCGACGGCTTCCTCAGCGTGCCGATGCCGATTCCGCCGGTGCCGGCCCTCGTCGGCGACGCGGGCTGCTTCCAGGTCGCCTTCTACGACCACGTGCGCGACGTCTTCGGCGGCACTCAGGCAACGGCGCTGTGGATCGGCAACTGAAGCGCACGGATCGCGCGCGCTCGCGGCCGCTCAGCCGATCGAGAGCCGCAGCGTGTCGGTGAGCACGATCTGCGGATCGGCGCAGCCACCGACACCGAACAGGTCGAGCCCTTGCATGCCGACCTGCGCACCGACCAGCGCCGGACTGTTCGGGATCGGCAGCATCACGTTGCTGCCGGCGACGACGACCGACCAATCGTGGCCGACCGTGCAACCGCAGAACGGCAACGCCATCGCACTGGTGCCGAAGCCGACGAACGGCGCGCCGGTGAACCCGTCGAGCAGCACGCCGACGCCGGTGCCCGGCCGTGTGCTGCCGTAGGCGGTGATCGACGCCGTGCCACAGCCGTGTGCTTGCCGCTGCACACTGCCCGTGCCGCCCGGCACGTAGGCGAGCCCGAGCAGGTTGTTGGCCGCGCCGGTCGAACCGAGCGCATGCGCCTGCCCCGTCGTCGTGTCGACGGCGAACAGCTGGTCGGCGTTGTTGTCGAGCAGGTAGAGCGTGCCCACCTGGCTGTCGTAGGCCAGCGCCTGCGGGTTGATGCTGTTCTGCAAGTTGGCGACGAGCGTGAACGCGCCGGTCTGCCGATTCACGACGTAGAGGCTGTCGCCGCCGGTGCTGGTGCCGAACAGCGTGTCGGTGCGACTGTCGTAGCCGAGGTTCAGCGTGCCCGGCACACCCGACAGCCCGCGCAGCGTCGCCAGTCCGGTCGTGCGGTCGATCGCGTAGAGGCCGCCGTCGTGCGACGAACAGCCGTAGAGCTGGCCGTTCGTGCTGTCGTACTCGAGGCCGTGCATCGTCAGCGCAGCGCTGCCGTACGAGCCGACCAGGGTCGCGGCGCCGGTCACGAGGTCGATGGTGAACAAGGCGTCCTGGCTGCCCGACGACACGAACATCACACCGGCGGCAGCGTCGTAGGCGAGTGCCAACGACGTACCGATCGCAGCGCCCGCGGTGGCCAGCGGCGACGTCGCCCCGGTGCGGGGATCGACCGTGACCAAGGTGCGATCGATGTCGATGGCGACGAGGCGCTGCGCGGCAACGGGGCCGAGCAGCAGGGGAACGAGAACGACGGCGGCGGCGAAGGTCTTCATGGCGATGCTCCACCCTTTGGAGCGCCACGGCGCGTCGCGAGCGGACACTTCTCACGGCAGCGGCGACAGCGGCGTGGCACGGGCGAGGGCGCTTCGCCAGAATGGCCCACCGCAAGGGGACATCGCCGACCACCATGAGCCAACCGATCGAGAGTGTCGCCCGCATCGCCAGCACGCCGGCGCAGGCGAAGATCTTCCTGGCGATGCTGCACGCGGAGGGCATTCCGGCGCGCGTCGACGGCGATTCGCTGGTCGACGAGTTCGCCGCCAGCCAACGGCTGATGAACCTCGTCGGCACACGCGTCATGGTGCCGACCAGTGCGCTGCAGCGAGCGCAGGAGATCCTGCAGCCGGTGACGGTCGATCCGGAGGAACTGGCGCGCGCGGCGGCGGTCGGAGCGCCCCCTCCACCACCGGACCCAGGGTCGACCGAGGCCGCGAAGACCGCCACGGCGAACGCCACCAGGAACCTCTTTCTGGCCCTGCTGGCGCTGGCGATCGGCGCGGCGGTGCTGTTCGCGTTCCTGTGGCACCGAGCGGTGAACGCCATCGCGGGGCTCTCTCCCGACTTGCGGTTGTACTGGGACGGCAACGCGCTCTGCGAAGAGCGCATCCGCGACCAGAAGCTGCTGTTCCGCCGCCACGACCACGACCAGGACGGTCTGTTCGAGCGCCTCGAGTGGTTCGGCGGCGGCACGAAGCCGGTGGCGGTCTACGACCAATACGCCGATGGCCTCTACCTCCGCCTCGTCGAGCAGCACCCCGACGGCCTCACGACGACGTGGACCGACGACGACCGCAACGGCATCTACGACACCTGCATCGTCACCGACCGCGACGGCAAGCAGGTGCAGGCCCTGCGCTGGCAGCCGGGCACCGGCTTCGTGCAGCCGCCGAAGTGACCGGCATGCGACCGCCGCTGCGATCGACTCACCCCGACGGATCGTCGATCGCATCGCGCAGCCGCTGCTGCGTCGCCGCGTCGAGCCCTTGCATCGTCGCGATGTTGCGCGCCGGCACGCCTTCGACGTCCGCATACGAAGCGCGCGCCGCGGTGATGCTCGCCTGGCGCAGCAGGTGCAGCATCGGGTACGGCGAACGGTTCGTGTAGTTGTCGATCTGGTCCGGCTCGGTGTCGGCGAACTGGTAGCGCGGGTGGAAGCTCGCGACCTGGAAGTCGTCCTCGAGCTCGAGCGCTTCGAGCAGCGCGTCGGCGTCGTCGAGGAAGTCGTTGTAGTCGAGGAAGTCGCCGAGCATGCGCGGGTGGATCAGCAGCGTCGTCTCGGTCGTCGCCGGATCGGTGGCGGCGAGCGACAGCAGCGCGCGTTCGAGGTCGCCGAGCAGTGCGCCGCGCGTCGTCGCGTCGCTGACGACGTAGGCGATCAGCCCGCGCGCGAACACCGGCTTGGCGAACGGGCACAAGTTGAGGCCGATGACGACGTCCTCGACCCACTTCTTGGTGCGTTCGACGACGTGCTGCGGGGAGGGTTGCGGAGCGTTCGGTCGGACCATGGATGCGCTGCGGTGCTGGACCGCGTTCGCAGCATGCGCACCGCGCGCCGCCGGGCAACAGCCGTTTCGAGGCGTTCGCCGCGGCCGCGCCCGTCAGTGGCCGACGATCGCCGTGGCCGCGTTCGAGACGACGCCCAGCAGCGGATTGCCCGCCCCGGCATCCGGCACGAAGGCCTGCTGGTGGAAGCGCGCGCCGACCAGCGCTGGCTGGTTCGGGATCGCGAAGTGCAGCGTCGCCTGCTGGTTGGCCCCGGCCAGCAGCAGCAGGTGGTCGGGCGAGACGAATGCCGTGCAGCCGGGCATGCCGAACGGGCCGAGCGCGATCGGCAGCGGCACGGTGCCCGACCAGCTGGTGCTGAGCCCCGTGAAGACGAGGGCCAGGTCGGCGGGCAGGTCGAACAGTGCCACCACCAGCGTCTCGCCGATGCGCGGCGTGTCGCGCGGCACCAGCCGCGCCGGCGGCAGGCTGCCGCTGCACCCGGAGGCGAACGACACGTAGCTCGACGGCGGGCCGAGGATCGCCGAGAAGTCCTGGACCTCGTTGCAGGCGGAACCAGGCGGCACCGGCGTCCACGTTCCCCACGTGCGCAGCTGCGCCAGCGAGCCGTCGCTGCGCCGCGCGAACCGCCCGCTCACGCCGACGTAGCTGACGCCGAACGGCAAGCCGGGAACGTCGAGGCCGCCGTTCGGATCGCCCCACGTCAGGATCTCGCCGTCGCTGCTGCGCGCGAAGCACACCGGACCGACCGTGGCGATCTCGACGCAGTCGCGGGTCGCGAGCTGCCAAGGCACCGAGCATTGGCCTTTGCTGTTGTCGCCCCACACCAGCACGACGCCATCGCTGCGCAGGGCCATCGAGTTGTTGCCGCCGGCAGCGATCGCCACATAGGTCCGGTTCGGCGGCAACGCCGGCACGAAGCACTGGCCCTGGTCGTTCTGCCCCCACGCCACGACGACGCCGTCGGAACGACGCGCAAGGGCGTGCGTGCCCCCCGCTGCGACTTCGACGTAGGTGCGCCCTGGCGGCAACGGCGGCACCGTGTGCGCCTGCTGGAACCAGCCCCAGGCGACGACCTGCCCGTCACTGCGCCGCGCCAGGTTGGCCTCGACTTCGACGTAGGTCACGCCCGCCGGCAGCGGCGGAATGTCGAGCGCCCCGTTGGCCGTGATGCCGAAGCCGATCGCCGCGCCATCGCTGCGCAGCAGGACCTGCGACCCATCACCGCCGGCCAACCCGACGTAGTCGACGCCGGGGGGCAGCGACGGTGCACCGCACTGGAACGCGGAGTTGTCGCCCCAAGCGATCACCTTGCCGTCGCTGCGCAGCGCCACGCTGTGGTGGACCGGGTTCACGGTGACGACCTCACCACCGCCGGCGGCGATGTCGACGTAGATCGTGCCCGGCGGCAGCGGCGGCACGTCGCATTGGCCACTGTCGTTGGTGCCGAACGCCACGACCACACCGTCGTCGCGGCGCGCGAGCGTGTGCCGTTCGGCCGCCGCCACCTGTTCGTAGCGCCTGCCGGCGGGGAGTGGCGGTACGGCAGCTTGCCCCCACACATTGCTGCCCCAGGCCACCAGTTCGCCATCGCTGCGCACGGCGGTGGCGTGGCTGTAGCCGGCAGAGATGCCGGTGTAGCTGACGCCCGTCGGCAGCGCCGGCACCGGCGCCGGAGCGTTCTGCCCCCACACGACGACCGCACCATCGCTGCGGCGCGCCATGCCGTAGCCGTAGAAGCCCCGACCGACGGCGAGCTCGACGTAGACGACGCCGGCGGGCAGCGGCGGCACGTTCAGTTGCCCGAACTGGTTGCCGCCCCAGGCGACGATCTGTCCGTCGCTGCGCAGCGCGGCCATGAAGGTGAAGCTGATCGCGACCTGCGTGTAGCCGACGCCAGCGGGCAACGGCGGGACGTTGGCGGAGGGTCCGGCCAGGATCAGGCCGTCGGACCGCACCAGTGCGTGGCTCGACAGGCCGACGTCGCCGGAGGTGTACTGCATGCCAGGCGGCAGGGCCGGCACCGGCAGGTAGTTGCGTCCCCAGATCTGCACCGAGCCGTCGGCCTTGTGCACGAGCGTCAGGCCATGGCTCGCGGTGACGCCGACGTTGTCGGTCTGCTCGTTCCAACGGCTGTCGAACCAACCGTCCGGGCTGAACAGGCTCGTCTGCGCCGACAGCGGCGCCACGACGAACCAGCAGAGGAACACCACCACGAGGCTGAAGCGGACCATGCGTCTCCTTCCCGAGGGATCCACCGTGGCCGATCCGCGATGACCGCGACCGTGCCATGGCATGGGCACCGTCCCATCGGCGAGGACGTTGCGGCGACCTGAGCAGCAGTGCTTGCAGGCGCTCGAGCGACCTCCGGGCCACTCTTGCGCTGCTCGTCAGCTCGCCATCAGGAACCAACCGAGCATCGCCACGGTGCTCGCCGCGAGGTTGGTCCACAGCGTGAGCCGCAACGAGAGTCCCTTCGGCATGCCGGCGAGCGTGCGCCACAGCACGTAGTCGATCGCGGCCCAGACGAGCTCGGCCATCACGACGTCGTGCGGCAGCAGGAGGCGCAGCGTGGTGGCGAGGCCGTGCGTCGCCATGGCGGCGGCGGCGGCGAAGCGCACGCAGAACGGCACCTGCGCGCGCGGCACACAGCGCGCCGCGACCGCGGCCTCGACCAGCACGTCGAAGGCGAGCCACGGCAGGTAGGCGAGCAACGCGGCGATCACGCGGGCTCCGGCGCGCGGCGACGCGCGAAGACGAACAGCAGCACGGCGCCGAGCAGCGCGGCGGCGGCGGGCACCAGCACACCGCCGGCGACCACTTCGTTGCCGTCGCGATCGAACTGCCACGTGCGCAGCACGCGACAGCGCACGGTCGCGCCCTCGATCGCATCGACGACGACGTCGGTGCGCACCCGATGCAGCGGGCTCGCCGCCGCGACCGAGTGCACTTCGCTGCCGGGCAGCGGCGCCGACGGCCAGCCGGTGGCTTCGAAGGCCGCGGTGTCGGCGGGCAGTTCCTTCGCGTCAGCGGGCACCGCGTACAAGCGGGCGCGGGAGGCGAACGGGCCACGGGGCCGCGGGAACGACTGGCCGCGCACGACTTCGTGCCGCCGCTCTGGTCCTTGCGTCGGCGCCACGACGAAGCGCACGCTGCCGTGCCCACCGGGCCCCTGGAGCGCCTCCGGCCAGTCGACCACCACTTCGTTGCGGACGAGGCGCATGCTCGGCGGCGCCAGGTCCGGCGCGACGAACGCCACCGACGCCGCCATGGTGAGCAACAGTCCCTTCATGGGGTCAATGTGCTCGTGCCGGACGCCGCGGACAAGCGCCGTGTCGTCGATCCCATGGCCGCGTGCGCTGCGCGACCGCACGGCGGGCCAGCGATTCCCGGTGCCGCCGCGACAGGTGCGAACGAGCCCTGGCCACTTCGGTATCGCCGTGATATCACTCCGATAGCTCCGCACGAA
>JBILEY010000252.1:0-7706 GCA_044351865.1 Planctomycetota bacterium
TTCGAGTTCACCGGTCGCGAACTGGTGACGATGGGCCGGCATCCGCACCGCGGCCGCGGCGAAGCGCTGCGGCCGGACGATCTGGCGGCCATCGAACGGGCGCTGACGATGGTCGACGCGTTGGCGTTCGCCGATCGGCGGGTGACGACGCTGTCGGGCGGCGAACAGCGGCGCATCGCCGTCGCGCGCGCGCTGGCCACCGAAGCGCCGCTGCTGGTGCTCGACGAGCCGACCAACAACCTCGACCTCGAGCACGCGCTGCAGTTGGTGGGCATGCTACGGCGCTTCGCGGCCGCCGGACGCGGTGCCCTGGTCGCATCGCACGACCTGAACCTGCTGGCGCCGGTGTGCGATCGTGTGGTGCTGCTGCACCAAGGGCGCGTGTTCGCCGACGGTCGCCCGGAGGAGGCGCTGTCGGCCGAGGCGCTCGCGGTGGTGTTCGGCGTGCGCGGCGAGGCGGCCACCGGCTACTTCCCGCGGGCGTTCCGGCTGTCGGTCGAGGGCCAGCGCGAGCGCGGCGCGTAGCGCCTCAGCCGTTCGCTGGTGCGACGTTGCTGCGCGTCGACGGCTGCCGGCGCAAGGTCAACACCGTGCCGAGCGCGATCGTCAGCCCGCGCCCGACGTTCGCCCACAGACCACCGCCAGCGTCGGAGGCCACGGCGAACACCAACCACGCGGCGTTCATCACCGCGTGCAGGCCGATCGTCGCCCACAGGTTCCAGTCGTGGCGCTGCACGATCCATGCGTACCAGATGCCGGCGGCCGTCGTCGCCGCCAGCACGCCGATATCGCCCGCGGCGAAGGATCCGTCCCACGGCACGTGCATGGAGCCGAACCAGAGGCCGGCGACCACCGCCGTCGGCCAGAACGGCAAGCGGGCACAGCGCACGGCGATGCCGACCAGCACGGCGCGGAAGAAGAGTTCTTCGACCACCGGGGCCAGCAGCACCCCGCGCAGCGTGTCGGCATCGAGTCGCACTTCGGTGCGCGCGAAAAAGCCCTGCAGCAGCATCGGCAGGCCTGCGAGCAGTGCGAAGGCGAAGCCGCGCGGCAGGCTGCCGGTGAGGCCGAGCCCGTGCAGCGTGCGACCCCTGCCGTAGGCGAGCCGCGCGGCGAGCGCACTGACGAGCACCAGCTGCAGGCTGCCGTCGAGCAGACGGATCCGATCGTCGACGCCCCAGGCGTGGAGCTGGATATGCAGGGCTACATACCAATCGAACTGTCCGCGCACGCGCGTGAACACGAACACGGCCGCGGCCAGGCCGAGCGCCACGAACGCGTTCCGGCGGCCGGTGCGCAGCGTGTCATCGCCCACGCGGGAAGTCCTCTTCGCGCAGCAGGAAGGGCTGGAAGCGTTCGCGCCAGTGTGCGGGCACCGGGCACTTCTGCATCGTCGCCATGTCGACCGTGGCGGTGCGCACGCGCGCGCGGCACAGCGGCCGTGAATCGTCGCCGCGCGTCATCCAGAAGCCGAACTCGACCGAGCCGTTGCCGAGGTGCAGCACGCCGAGGTGGACCCAGGGCTCGTCGCCGTAGCGGATCGGGGCGAAGAACTCGGCCTCGAGCTTCACCGCCGGGAAGCCGAGCTTGTCGTCGTGCAGCACCTGCGGGTAGGGCCGGCCGAGCCCGTCGCTCCACCAGTCCTCGAAGGCGCAGTGGAAGTAGTGCAGCAGCTTCGGGTAGTAGGCGATGCCGGCGTCGTCGATGTCGCCGAAGCGGTAGCGCAGGCGAGTGCGGAACGTCATGCCGAGGCGCCGCCCGCGCGCTGGGCCCCGGCCGGCTCCTCGTCGCGGTTGCGGTCGGTGTTGCGCGCGCAGAAGTCGTGCAGGCCCTGCACGTCCTTCGGCAGTTGCGTGTGGCGCTGCAGCTGGGCCAGCAGCACGTCGATCGTCGCCTGCGTGTCGGCTTCGGCCGAGTGCGCGCCCTCGAGTTCGCGGCCGCAGTAGTGACGGACGGCGGCGCTCAGGTTGCGCGGGCCCATCAGGAAGCGGTCCCAGGTCGTCTCACAGGCGTTGAACAGCACCTTCACGTCGACCTGGCGGCGCCCCTTCATGTCGAAGGCGATGCCGTGGCGCTTGCACTCCTCGAGCCACAGCGGGATGTCGTAGGCGATCTGGTTGAAGCCGCCGAGGTCGGCGTCGCCGAGGAACGCCACCAGCTCCGCACCGAGCTTGCGCAGCGGCTGCGCCGGCTTCTTGCCGCCGTCGCCGAACAGCCCGCAGGCATCGGCCGAGTGGATGCCGGTGACCTTGGTCGCACCCTTGCTGAGCGCGATGCCCGGGTTGACCGGGCGGACCAGCGACTCGCGGCGGCCGTCGGGCAGCAAGCGGACGAGCGCCAGTTCGACGATGCGGTCGTTCTTGATGTCGAGGCCAGTGGTCTCGAAGTCGAGGAAGACGATGGGGCGGTTGAGTTGGAGCAGCATGGCAGCAGGGACCGCACACCGCGCGAGCTGACCGGCTCGTGACCGTCGCGATGTGACCAGCCGGCGCATTCTGCGCCGCCATGGAGTCAGCACAAGCTCGGTCCGCAACGGATCGGGTCGGGCTGGTGGCTGCTCAGGCAGGCCAGCGCGCGGCGACCGGCTGCAGGCTGCGTTCCCACTGCTGGCGGCCGCCGCGTTCGTGCTCCAGTTGCTGGAACTGCTGCACCCAGTCGAGCTGGTCGTCGGCCGGCACCGAGGCGTCGCAGGCGGGGAACAGGCACGTCTCCTCGATCTCGGCGATGCGCGCCAGGCGCGCGCAGACCTGGTCCACGGTCTCGGCGAAGCCTCGCTGCTCGTCGGCGGACAGGGGCTCGATCGGCTCCCAGAACAGCACGAGCGAGTGGGTCAGGGTTGTGATCTCCTCGTGCAGGCGCAGCAGCTCGCCCACCATCGCCGCGCAGTGATCGTCGCCGCGCATCGCCACTGCTGGCCACAGGGCCTCAGCCTCCTTGCGCATGTGCACGGCCAGCACGAAGTCGCGCAGGAAGCGCAGCACCAGTGCGGTGTCGGCGGCCGGAAGCGGGGCGCCGGTGCGCACGTGGTCCGCAATCGCCTTGAGCAACCGAGCACCCATCGCGATCACCTGGTGATCGGCGCGCAGGTTGTCGGTTGGTCGAAGCATGCGGAACCGGAGTTGGGCGTGGGGCCCTTTCATTCCGGGCCCGACAACCGATCCCATCGGCGAAAGTTTCGACATGCTCTCAGCGGCCCGTGCCGCCTGCGTGGAAAGATGGCGAACAAAATCTGAACTCACGCGGTTGCTTTGTCCGAACGAACGGCTAACTTGAAGCGAACCATTCACGAACGAGGCTAGCCATGAGCGCGACGCAGGACCTCCTCCCCTTCCCCAAGCACGACGGCAAGCCGATCCCGGTTGCTCGCACCAAGGCACCCACGATGGTGACTCGCCCGCTGGCAAAGCCTGCCAAAGCGGTGCCCGCCGACGGGCGGACAGCCACCCGCCAGCTGCCCAAGATCCACCCTATGGGCATGCCAGAGAACATGTTGCAGCAGGACCATTCGGTCCCGCAGAGTGGGCGGAGGGCAGGTGCGAAGTTCGCTCAGGCCCGGTTCGCCCGGTCGGTCGAGCTGGCGGGGTCGTGCCTGCTGATCGTGACCTTCCTCGCCGCAGCCCTGTTCGTCTGAGCCGAGACACCGGTTCGCTTGGTGTTTGATTCCCAAACCTCCAGCGAACATGATCGTTCGGCAGGCTGGTGACGACCTAACTCAGGAGTTGATGCTGTGAAGCTGATGCTTACGGAAAAGCAGATTCGCGTGCTGCGCTACTTCCGTGACTACCGTCGGGAACGCGGCATCGCGCCGACCCTGGACGAGGCCGCTCAGGCGCTCGGGGTCAGCAAGATCACGATCCACGAGCACCTCAACCAGCTGACGCGCAAGGGTGCCATCCACCGGGACCGCGCCAAGGCTCGCGCCGTCGCGATCCTGCACGATCCGGACGCCGAGAACGACGTCGTCGCCGCCAGCGCCGTCCCGAGTCTGCCGCTCGTCGGCATGATCGCGGCAGGGCGTCCGATCGAGGCCTTGGAGGATCGGCAGGAGATCCCGCTGACGGACCTGGTCCCCACGGGCGATCGCTTCTACCTGCTGCGCGTGCGCGGCAAGTCGATGATCGAGGACCACATCGACGATGGCGACCTCGTCGTGGTGGAGCGTCGCGAGACGGCCAACGACGGCGACATCGTGGTCGCGATCCTCGAGGACGAGGAAGCCACGCTGAAGCGCTTCTACCGCGAGAGCAACGGGATGATCCGGCTGCAGCCGGCCAACGCGACGATGGAGCCGATCTTCACCTCGCGCGTGCAGCTTCGCGGCGTGGTTCGCGGCGTGGTCCGTCGGTTCCGCTAGGGCGGGAGGTACCGCTGATGGCTCAGCCTCCTGGACGCAAGCAGAAGGGGCCGTTCGTCGACCAGTGCGAGAGCGGCAAGCATGCGTGGTGCCGCTGCGAGCGCAGCAGTCGGTACCCCTACTGCGACGGCACGCACCGCGGGTCGGACATCACGCCGATCAAGGTCGTGCTGGAGAAGTCCTGCACCGTGATCTGGTGCGCGTGCGGCGCGAGTGCCAACAAGCCGTATTGCGACGGCTCGCACACGAGGTTGTGAGGGGACGCGCGCGGCGCAGAGAGACTGACCGGACGCGAGCCGGACCGGACGCTGCGTCGCCTTTCGCCGTCAGGTCTTCGCGGGTGCTGCAGGAGCTGGCAGCCATGCTTCGCGCAGTGCGGCAGCTTCCGCGTTCGCCTTGTCGTCGATCGCCAGCGACACGGTTCCCGGTCCATTCGCAGGCGTCGCAGTCCTGGTTTGCACGACGCCGCGTCGGGCGATCAGGACCTGCAGTGGCTGGTCGACGCGCGCCACCGCCTGGAACACTTCCTGCCAACGGCTGCTGTCCACGCGCAGGCTGTCGATGGCCAGGATCTCGTCACCAGCCTGCAGTCCAGCTGCGCTGGCGGGAGAGCCGACGGTGACCGAGGCCACGGTGGTCTGCCCCGAGTCGAACTGCAAGCCGAGGTAGGGGCGCTCGGCCTCGCGGGTCTCGAGCTTCACCCCGACGGCCAGCAGGAGCGGCACCAGTTCGGGATCGAAGCCGCCGGTAACCAGCGCGCGGACCTGCTGGGCCAGAGCTTCGTCTGTCTCGGCAGCGAACGCAGCCCAGACGTCGACCTCCTCGAAGCCGCGTCCGGCTCCGTAGGTGGTGGCGAACAAGCGGCGGAGCACGTCGTCCAGGCTGCGCCTCCCTCTTGTGTGGAGGCGTACCTGCAGGTCCATGCACATCGCCGCGATCGACCCGTTGACGTAGTAGTTCTGCGAAGAGTTGCGCGTGTTCTCGTCTGGGCGATACAGGCGGATCCACGCGTCGTAGCTCGAGTCCGCGAGGCTGAGCCGCAAGCGGCCAGGGTTGCCTGACAGCGTCTGGATCGACTTGGCCAGGATCCCGAGATAGTCCACGCGACTCATCAGGCCCGCACGGAAGCACAGCAGGTCGTCGTAGTAGGCCGTCCAGCCCTCGAGCAGCCAGAGCAGGCGCGTGTAGTTCTCGTTCTCGTAGTCGTAGCGCCAGAACTCGACGGGCCGCATGCGCTTGACGTTCCAGGCGTGGAACAGCTCGTGGGCGGCGAGGGCCAGGAACTCGCGGTATCCGCGTTCGCTGTGCAGCGAAGTTCGCGCGGCGAGCAGCACGGTCGAGTCGGAGTGCTCCAACCCGCCGTGGCCGTCGGCGGTGAACAGGCAGAGAAACGAGTAGCGCTTGTACGGCAGCGGCGCCTGGAACACTGCAGCTGCGGACTCGACGACCCGCTGCAGGTCGCCCAGCAGCTTCTCCGGCACCGGCACCGTCGCGACTCCGTCGAGAACCACCTCATGCTCGACCCCGCGCGACTCCCATCGCTGGCGAAGCAGGCGGCCGGCCAGGAACGGCGCGTCGTAAGCGCGCTCCATGTTCTCGGCGAGAAGTCCCACGCGGTGCGTGCCCGTGGATGCTCGCCCGGCCGGCTCCGTCGTTTGCAGCGCGCAGGCGAAGTCCCAGCCATCGGGCAGCTCGACGGTGATGCGGGCCGTGAGGCCGTCGCCCTCGATGGGCCAGAGCAGGAGGCAGGTATGGTTCCAGAACGCGTGCTCCCCGGTGACGTCGGCCGTGCGAACCGTGAGATCGTGGGCGTAGACCCGGTAGCGGATTCGGACGCGCGAGGTCGACGCCGAGCAGCGCACCGCGAAGCGGTTCTTGCTGGTCTTGGTGCACGCGAGGGGGGCACCCGAGGCGGCGTCTTCGGCCTGCACCTGGGAGAGGTGCCGGGAGAACTCCCGGACCAGGTAGCTGCCAGGAGTCCAGGTGGGGAGGAACAGGGTCAGTTCGCCACCTGTCCCAGACCGGTTCGAGGCTTCGAGTTCGAGTGAGACCAGAACCTCGCTGGCTGCTGGGACCGGGGTGAGCAGGAAATCGAGGTCAGGCAAACGAGGCTCCTGGACGCTTCGGCGCGACAGATCGGAACTACAGCCGGGGCGCCTTGCGGTCGGAAGGCGCGGTTCGCCAGCAGGCGACCACGGCGCCCTTTCGCTCCACCAAAAGCACTGCGCCGCGCCAGCTTATGGCCTTTCGAACCACCAGTCCTGCCGCGCCCGCGGTCCGATGCCAGCGATCGCTGGTGGAGCTTGGTCCCTGGGATTGGCGCGCCCGAGAGGAGTCGAACCTCTGACCTGCGGCTTCGGAGACCGCCGCTCTATCCAACTGAGCTACGGGCGCCCGCCGTCGTCTTATCGGGGCGGGGTGGGAAACACAACCTGGGCGACGGTTGCCTTGGAGGTTCCTGGGGGTAGTCCCTCGGCCAGGTTTCCGTGGCAACCTGCACCGGTAGGCCTGCTAGACTGGAATACCCCTCATGCTCGGCAAGACCGCGCTATCGCTGTTGGCCGTGAGCGGCGCCCTCGCTCTCGCTTGGGGGTCGCCGGCACCGTTGCAAGTGCATGCGACCCCTGGTGGGGAGCTCGACGGGTTGGTCGACAGTGACGGTGACTTCCTGCCCGACATCGTGGAGTGGGCGGCGTTGACCAGCAACGTGAGCGCCGACACCGACGGTGATCTGGTCAGCGACTTCGTCGAGTTCGTGCAGAAGGGGCGGCCGCGGGAAGTGGGCGCGCCATTGCCCACGGACCAGGAGATGCGCGTCATCGTCACCGGTTCGGAACCGGGCGTTGGCGATGGCTTGGCTTGGCTCCACGTCTTCGTGCGTGTGCTCGGCTCGAGCCGAAACGTCAGCTCGTTCACGACCTGGCTCGAGTCGCCGTCGCTGCCGGGCATGCACATCCCGTTCGATGCGTTTGCCAGCGGTGTGGCGCACGTCTCGCAGCGAACCACCGCAGTCGATGGAACCTGGCTCTCGTTCTCGGTTCCCCTCGTCGATGCACAGGTCCTGGCGGCAGTGTCGCCGCTGACGGTTCGGGCTTCTTCGGTGGTCAGCGGTCGCGCGATCGAATCAGGGGTCACCGTCTTCGACGTTCAGGGACAGCTGAGTTCCCTGGTGCCGTTCAACGAGGGCTTCGCCCTGCAGAGCCTGAGCATCCCGCAGTACGTCGGCGGCACGCTGTCGAATCGGGTGTGTGTGCTCGATCTGGCGGAAGCGGGCAGTGGTCCTGGCGGCACCGTGTTCGAGGTGGTCGCCGCTGCATGCGAGGACTGCAACGATGTCGAGTGCAGCTCGCAG
>JBILEY010000032.1:0-22679 GCA_044351865.1 Planctomycetota bacterium
CCCTTGGCCGGCCGCACCAAGCGCGCACACATCGCCGGCGTCAGCGTGAACGAGACGAACAGGCTCAGCAGCACCGCCACCGCCGCGGTGATGCCGAACTGGTAGAGGAAGCGGCCGCTGATGCTGCCGAGGAACGACACCGGCACGAAGATCACGACCAGGCTCAGCGTCGTCGCCAGCACCGCCAGCGCGATCTCGTCGACCGCGCCCTTCGCCGCAGCGAACGGCGACAGGCCCTTCTCGTCGGCCCAGCGCTGCACGTTCTCGAGCACGACGATGGCGTCGTCGATGACGACGCCCACCATCAGCACCAGGGCCAGCATGGTGACGCCGTTCAGCGTGAAGCCGAGCGTCCACATGACGCCGAACGTCGCCACCACCGACACCGGGATGGCGATGCCGGCGATCAGCGTCGCGCGCCAGCTGCGCAGGAACCACAGCACCACCAGCGCCGCCAGCACCGAGCCCACCACCAGGTGGAACTCGATCTCGTGCAGTGCGGCGCGGATGTAGCGCGACTGGTCGCGCACGACCTCGAGCCGCAGGTCCGGCGGCAACTGCGCCTGCAAGCGTGCCAGCGCCTCGCGCACCCCGTCGATGACGGCGACGGTGTTGGCGCCCGACTGGCGGCGGATCTCGAGCACCACCGTCGGCACGCCGTCGAGGCGCGCCAGCGAGCGTGGCTCCTCGGTGCCGTCCTCGACGGTGGCGACGTCGCCAAGGTGGATCGGCACGCCGTTGCGGCGCGCGATCGTCAGGTCGACGAAGGCGTCCGGATCGAGCACGCGCCCCATCGTGCGCAGCGTGCGTTCGCGCTTGTCGTCGGTGACGTTGCCGCCGGGCTGATCGACGTTCTGCGCGCGGATCGCAGCGCCCACGGTCGACACCGGCAGGCCGTAGGCAGCGAGGCGGTCGGCGTCGACCTGCACGTTGATGGTGCGCTGCAGGCCGCCGACGATGCGCACTTCGCCGACGCCGCTGCTGCGCTCGAGCACGCGCTTGACGCGCTTGTCGGCGATCTCGGTCAGTTCGCGCAGCGGCCGGTCGCCGGCCAGCGCCAGCGTCATCGACGCACCACTGTCGCTGTCGAACTTGCTGATCACCGGCGGTTCGACGCCTTCGGGCAGGCGCCGCACGACCTGCGCCACGCGGTCGCGCACGTCCTGCGCCGCGGTCTCGATGTCGCGGCCGAGTTCGAAGGTGACGAACACCAGCGACGTGCCCGAGCCGGAGATCGACCGCAGCTCGCGGATGCCTTCGACGGTGTTGACCGCCTCTTCGATCGGGTAGGTGACCGCGACCTCGACTTCCTCCGGCGCGCCGCCCGGCAGCTCGGTGCGCACGGTGACGTTCGGCAGGTCGTAGGCCGGATAGCGGTCGACGGCGAGGAAGTGGAAGCCGACGGCGCCGGCGACCACGATCGCCAGGATCAGCATCGTCGCGAACACCGGCCGGTGGATGCAGACGTCGGCGAGGCCGCGCATCAGTTCCCCACCTGCACCGGTGTCTCCGGGGCGAGGCCGGTGGCGTCGGCGACGATGCGGTCGCCGGCGGCGACGCCGCGCAACACCTCGAACTGTTCGGGGCCGGCCTTCCCGGCGATCGTGCGGCCGATCTCGACGATGCGGCCCTTGGCGACCGGCGTCGGGTCGGTCTTGCTGCGCGGTTCGACGACGAACACGCGGTCGACGCCGGCGAAGCTGACCACCGAGCGCTTGTCGACCGCGAGCACCGGCTGGGCCGGTGCCGTGACGATGCGCGCGCGGCAGAACGCGCCGACGACCAGGGCGCCGTCCGCGTTGCCGACCTCGGCCTCGACCAGCTGCGTGCGGTCGCCGCGTTCGATCGACGGCCCGATGCGCACGACACGGCCTTCGCGTTCCATCGCCGCCGGCCCGTCGACGGCGAAGCGCACCACCTGGCCGACCGCGACCTCGGCGGCGGCGCGGTCGGGCACCCGCAGTTGCAGGCGCAGCGGCTCGGTGCGCAGCAGCGTCACCACCGGCGCACCCGCGGCCACGACCTGTCCGGCGGTGACGTGGCGCGCGGCGACGCGACCGGCCCAGGGCGCCACCACGCGGCTGTCGACGAGGCGCTTCTCCGCCTGCGCGACTTCGACGCGGCGCAGCGCGGCGTCGGCGATCTGCGTGCGCACGTCGTCGCGCGCACGCTGCAGGCGGCTCTCGGCGACCGCGCGCGTCGCTTCGACGGCCTCGAGTTCGCGGCCCGACTGCATGTTCTGCTCCACCATCGTGGCGACGCGGTCGCGATTCAGCGCCGCCTCGACCAGCACCGCCTTCGCTTCGCGCACCGCCGGCGTCTGTTCGACGTCGAAGCGCTCGAGCGAAGCACCCGGCGGCACACCGATGCGCGCTTCGGCCGCGGCGACGGCGGCGCGCGCCCGCTGCAACGCCAGCTGCAGGTCGCGATCGTCGAGCGCCGCCAGCACGGCGCCCGGCTCGACGCGGTCGCCGACGTCGACGCCGAGCGTCGCCAGCCGGCCGCCGACCTCGAGGCCGAGCACCAGTTCCTCCTGCGCCGCCAGCACGCCGGTGGCGACGAGCTGGCGCGGCAGTTCGGCGGTGCCGACGGCAACCAGCTGCACCGGGCGCGGCGGCCGGCCCGGGCCGCCAGCAGGCCCCTGCGGCTTGCCGCCGCCGCACGCGGCGAGGCCGGCGAGAACGACTGCGAGCAGCGCGACCGTCCGCATCACGACGCCACGATCATCAAGTCGTTGACGAAGCGCTCCGACATCTGCAGCGCCGTCGCCTGGTCCGGGTGCCGGACGACGATCCAGCCGTCGCCGACGACGACCTTCTGCCAGTCCCGCTTCGGCTGGCCGATCGGCGTCAGCTCGATCGTCGCCACGTGCTGGCCGTAGCGCGCCATCAGCTCGCGCAGGCCGCGGTGCTCGCGCACGGTGCCTTCGCCCTGCGCGCGCTTGAAGATCATCGCCGCCACGTACTTCTTGCTCGTGTCCTGGCTCAGGCGGCCATAGCACGCGGCCTCGGCCCAGCCGCGGAACAGGTCGATGTCGCAGCTGTAGTTCATCGCGTGCACGAGGCGCGCACCCGGCGGCCGGCCGCCGATCTCGCCGAACACCGCTTCGCCCTTGGCGGTGCGGAACCACTCCATGTGCGTGAAGCCGGTCTGGAAGCCGAGCGCCTTCAGCACGCCGTGGCCGAGCTCGACGCCGGGCCGCGGCAGCTCCTGCGTCAGGTCGCGCAGCACGATGTTCTGCATCGAGATCCAAGGGTTCTGCGCCAGGATCATCGGCTTCGGCTTGTACCAGGCGACGTTCTCGAACAGGATGCGGCCGTCGGCGCACACCGTGTCGTAGGTCAGTTCTTCGCCCTCGATGAACTCCTCGACCGACAGTTCGTCGATGTGCTTGACCTTCTGCAGCGCGACCTCGAACTCCTGCTTGTCGTTGCAGCGGTACGTGTCCTTGCTGCCGGCACCGTCGATCGGCTTGACGATCGCCGGGAAGCCGCAGCGCTCGACCGCCGCCCACGCCTCCTGCGTGCTGCGCGCGCGGCCGTGCCGCGGCACGCGCAGGCCGGCCTTCTCGACCGCCTGCTTCATCGCTTCCTTGTCGCGGAAGATCTCGGTCTGCGCGCGCGACATGCCGGGCACGGAGAACGCCTCGCGCATGCGCGCCGCCAGGTACATCAGCCGTTCCCACAGGCACTCGACGCGGTCGATCGACTTGCCGCGCAGCCACTGCCGCACCTGCTCCACGGCGGCCGGCTCGTCGCCGAAGCCGCGGATCTGCAGGTAGTCGGTCAACGCCTCGCGCGCTTCCGGCGGCAGCGCCGACGCCGGCTGGTCGCCGACGCCGTAGACCTTCGCACCGACCTGGGCGAGGCCGCGCACGAACAGCGGCATCTCGGCGGGGAAACCTGGACTGAGGTAGACGACGTTCATGGGCGGTCGAGCGGACGAGGACGGGAGAAGGAGCGGAACGGAGCGGGCTCGGGCGAGCGCAGGCGAGAGGACTCAGCCGAGTTCGACGTGCACGGTGCGCACGATGCGCTGCACGGCGTCGGTGACGACGCGTGTGTCGGGGTGGCGGACGACGACGAAGCCGTCGCCTTCGTAGCTGCTGTTCGGCGGCTTGCCGATCGCCGGCAGGCGCGCCTCGACGACCAGTTCCCCGACCTGCTGCTGCATCGCCTCGAGGCCGTGCACGGCGCGGATGCGCAGGTCGCCGCCGTCGCCTTGGCGCTTCTGCCCCTGGCCGCGCAGGTAGGCGGCGCCGACGGCGTAGCGGCGTTCGGGCGGGGTGAACGTCTCCTCCACCATCAGCTGCGCGAACGCGCGGTAGAGGTCGCTGTCGGTGGCGTAGCTCATCAGCGTCATGAACTGCGCCCCTGGCGGCCGCGCCGCGACCTCGCCGATGGCGATGCGGCCGTCGGGCCGGCGGAACCACTCCATGTGGCTCATGCCGTTCCACATGCCGAGCGTGCTCAGCGCGCGCGGGCCGATGCGGTGGATGTCGTGGAACTCCGGGCCCGACAGGTCGCGCGGCAGCACCACGCACCACTGGATCCATGGGTTCTCCATGACCGCAAGCGGCGTCGGGTAGTAGCAGCAGACGTTGTGGAACACGTGCTGGCCGTGCAGCGTCACCGAGTCGAACGAGAACTCGCGGCCGAGCACGAACTCCTCGAGCAGCACTTCGCGGCCGCGGCCCGGCGAGTGCTGGCGCAGGAACGTGTTCAGCTGCTCCATGGTGTCGCAGCGCGCCGTCGACTTGGCGCCGGCCCCGGCCGGCGGCTTGCCGACCAGCGGGAACGAGACCTCGCCGGCGAAGTCACGCGCCTCGGCGACCGAGCTGCACAGGCGATGGCGCGCGCACGGCAGGTCGTGCGCCAGGAACAGGTCCTTCATGCGCGCCTTGTCGCGGAAGTTGCGCGCGGTCGCGCTGTCCATGCCGCGGATGCGCAGCCGTTCGCGGACCACGGCCAACGGTTCCTGCAGCGGCTCGAGGATGCCGAGCAGGCGCTCGGCCGGGCCGAAGCGCTCGGCCAGCGCCTTGACGCCGCGCGCCAGATCGTCGGCCTGCATGGCGTCGGCGACCTGCTCGAAGCCGCACAGGCAGTCGAGGAAGTCGGCCGGGAAGCGGCCCTTCGGATCCTGCGAGACCACGCTCAGCTGCACTCCCGGCAACGACGCGGCGGCGCGGGCGAAGCGCTGCGTGTTCTCCGCGGCGAAGGGGATGGCGAAGACGACGTGCACCATGCGACGGCGCAGGCTAGCCATGGCCTCGGGCCGCTGCCATGGTGCTCGTGGCTTCGTTCGCCGGGCTACGGCCTGCCCTGGCCCGGGCTCCCGGCGGGCGCGCGGGCCCGGCGCTGCCCCAGGCTCACTGCGTGAACGTCGTGCTGAGCACCCCATTGCTCAGCAGGAAGCCGCCGCTCTCCCCGTTCAACCGCGGGAACGCGGGGTCGAACAGCGCGACGCCCTGCGCCGACAGCTTGCTGCCGGGGAAGAAGATCGAGTTCGAGAACGGCAGCGACCAGGTGATCGTCGACGAGGCACTGACGGCGCCGCCGAGGTCGATGTCGAGCGAACCGAGGTAGGCGCGGCAGCCCGGCACGGTCGTCAGCAGACCCGCCAGGTCGATACCCGTCGGCAGCTGGTTCAGGCTCAGGAACATCGTCGCGATGTGGATGCCGGAGCCGGGCACGAACTCGGGCACGTTGGTCAGCGAGTAGGTGACCGTGGTGCTCGGGTTGATGACCGGAGCCGGCGACGCGGACAGCTGCACCGGGACCAGGGTCACATCGGGTTGCAGCACCGCGGCAGCGACCGCCGACAGCGTCTGCGACACCGGCGTAGGGCCGGCGCCGGCCAGCGTGCAGCCGACCAGCATGTCGATCGTCGAGTTGCTGGCCGACATCGACACCCACAGCATCGTCACCGCGCCCGTGGTCGTGTCGATCTGCCACTGGAACGTGCTCGGTGCCAGCGTCGGCGAGCCGCCGCTCAACTCCACGCCTTCGAACGTGACGTAGAGCGTGTTGCCGATCTCCTCCCACTTCACCTTGCCGCTGCCGGCCTCGGCCGGGTTGTGGTTCGCCCACGTGTAGAACGCGAGCCCGGTCGCCGACGCCGTCGACGCCAGCGACGGCAGGCCCGACGTCGTCTGGTTGCCGGTCGCGGCGGCGGTCAGCACGCCGTTCGACGAGACGGTCCACGAGGCGGCGGTGCCACCGGGCACCGGGATCGCGACCGACGGCGTGATCGTCGTCGTGGTCGAGTCGGCGTTGGCGATGATCACCGCACTCGCCGACGGCGTGACGTACCGCGACGGTGCCACGCCGGTCGCCCACGAGGCGACGTAGCCGGTGGCGGTCCGCACGAACGTCAGCGCGTTGCCGTCGAGTGCAGCCTTGGCCGCAGCGATGTCCGGGAACAGCTGCATGAGGTTCGACCGGTCGAGAATCCCCGAGTAGCAGCCAGCCCCGTAGTTCTTGTGGCACGCGTTCACGTGCGTGAACGGATTCACCTGGTAGCACGAGCCGGCGAACACCACCGACGTCGTCAAGGCGACGGTGTCGTAGACGTTGGCGCCGGTGCTGTTGGTCCACAGCAGGTTGCCGTTCGCGAGCTCGCAGATGCCGCGCGGATTGCCGCTGGCGGGCAGCGTGGTCAGGATCGCGCCGGTGTTCGCGTCGATCTTGACCAGCGTGTTGCTGGTGAAGGTCGCGCACCACAGGTTGCCGTCGGAGGCCGGGGCGATCTGGTTGACGAGATTCACGGCGACCGAGTCGTGGAAGACGCCGACCGAGACGCCGTTCGTCGTGTAGCGGTGCACGTCGTTGCCGGCGGCGAAGGAGCCGACCAGGAGGTCACCCTGCCAAGGGATCACCGAGAACGGCGACGGCGAGTTCGACAGCACGTAGGTCGCCACGTAGTTGCCGGCGGTGTCGAGCACGACGAGCGAGTCGGCGCTGGCGCCGTTGTTGGTGCCGTCGTTGGTCACGTAGACGAGGCCGTTGATCAACGCCATGCCGCGGATGTTGTCGAACCCGCCGCCGGCCAGGGTCGGACCGATGACGCCGAGCACGTTGCCGCAGGCGTCGTAGCGCACGACGCGGTCGCCGGTCTGCTCGCTGACCCACAGCTCGCCGTTGACGTCGATCGCCGACACCTGAACGGTGGCAGGGACCGGGAAGTAGTTGGTGTCGACGACGCTGCCGTCGACGGGGCTGAAGGCGATCAGCCGATCGGTGGTCGCGTCGTAGGTGACGAGGACCTGCTGGGCGGAGATGGCGCTGGCGAGCGCACACGCGGCGACGAACGCGAGGGACGGGATCCGGCGAGTCATGATGCGAGACCTTGCGGGAGGGACAGGCGCACGCACCGGCCAGGGCCCATGTACTCGATCCCGGCGCGCGCGAGGAAGGAACCAGAGTAGGTGGCTTCGCCGCGCTGGCCGGGGCCGGCGCCGGCGACTTCTTGTCCCATTCCTTCCGCAGCCGAGGTGGCCATTGGTCGCAGTCGACGCGGTGCGGCGCCCCCGACCGCATGCTCCCCACGCTGCGGCCGCAGCTTCCCCCTCGCACCGGCCCGCCCGGTCTGCCAACATCCCGCGACCATGCGTCCGCTGCGCCTCGCTCTCGCTGCGTCCGAAGTCGCTCCGTTCGCCAAGACCGGCGGCCTCGCCGACGTGCTGCTCGGCCTCGGCCGCTGGCTCGGCAAGAAGGCGCCGGAGGGCCCCG
Organism: Planctomycetota bacterium; assembly: GCA_044351865.1. Lineage (GTDB taxonomy): Bacteria > Planctomycetota > UBA1135 > UBA1135 > UBA2386 > UBA2386. The sequence continues at coordinate 7,731 of JBILEY010000032.1, forward strand.
GCCACGACGTGCGGTTGTTCCTGCCGTTCTACCAGCGCATCAAGAAGAGCAAGCTCGCCACCAAGCCCCTGCCGGGCGCGCAGAACATCGACGTGCGCTTCCCGAACCGCACGATCCGCTTCTCGATCGTCACCGCCCCGCTGCCGCAGAGCGACGTGCCGGTCTACTTCGTCGACTGCAACGAGCTCTACGACCGCGAGGGCATCTACACCGAGGACGGCGACGAGGCGCTGCGCTTCGGCTTCCTGTCGCGCGCGGTGCTGGAGACCTGCCAGCGCCTGCAGTGGGCGCCGGACGTGATCCACTGCAACGACTGGCACACCGGCCTGCTGCCGCTCTACCTGCGCACGACCTACGCCTGGGACAAGCTGTTTGCCGGCACCAAGACGCTGCTGTCGATCCACAACATCGGCTACCAGGGGTTCTTCAAGGAGGCGACGCTCGACACGCTCGGCCTCGGCGACCAGCGCGCGCACGTGCACCACGGCGACCTGCGCGACGGCAACCTGTCGTTCCTGAAGACCGGCGTGCTGCACGCGACCAAGCTCGGCACGGTGTCGCGCACCTACGCGCGCGAGATCCAGACCGACGAGTTCGGCATGGGCATGCAGGAACTGCTGCGCTCGCGCAGCCAGGACCTGGTCGGCATCGTCAACGGCGTCGACTACGGCGAGTGGAACCCGGCGAACGACCCGCGCATCCCACACCACTTCTCGGCCGGCGACCTGTCCGGCAAGGCGAAGATGAAGGCGGCGATGCTGCAGCGCTTCCAGCTGCCGCACGACCCGCGCGCGCCGGTGTTCGGCGTCGTCTCGCGGCTGACCGCGCAGAAGGGCTTCGAGCTGTTCGCCGACTCGATCCCGATCTTCCTCCAGCGCGAGGACATGCGCCTGATCGTGCTCGGCAGCGGCGAGGACAAGCACGAGCAGTACTTCCAGTGGCTGCGCGACACCTGGCCGAACAAGGTCGCGGTCTACCGCGGCTTCCAGGAGGACCTCGCGCACTGGATCGAGGCGGGCAGCGACGTGTTCCTGATGCCGAGCCGCTTCGAGCCGTGCGGGCTGAACCAGATGTACAGCCTGCGCTACGGCACGCCGCCGATCGTGCGCCGCACCGGCGGGCTCGCCGACACGGTCGAAGCGTGGGACCCGAACACGCGCACCGGCACCGGCTTCCTGTTCGACGACTACAGCAGCCACGCGCTGGCCGGCACCATCGACTGGGCGCTGCGCAACTGGCGCGACCAGCGCGGCTGGCAGCAGCTGGTGAAGAACGGCATGCAGCGCGACTTCTCGTGGGACAAGCAGGGTCCGGAGTACGTCGCGCTGTACCGCTCGCTGCTGGGTTGATCCGCAGCCGGATCCGCAGGAAGTGCGGCGAACTCTCGACCGCGGGCCGTTCCCCGGCATCATGCGCCGATGCACGTCGTCCTCGTCGAACCGGCCTTCCCGAAGAACCAGCGCGAGTTCCTGCGCGGCCTCTTGAGCACCGGTGCCCGCGTCTCCGCGATCAGCGAACGTCCGGCCGAAGCGCTGCCGAGCGAGCTGCGCGAAGGCCTGTTCCAGTTCGAACGCGTGCGCTCCGTCGTCGACGAGCACGCGATGGCCGAAGCGGTGAAGCGGTTGTCGATGCGCGCGCGCGTCGACCGCCTCGAGGCGACCGTCGAAGCGCACGTCATGGCCGCCGCCAACGTGCGCGAGCAGCTGAAGATCTACGGCACGACGTCGCGCACCGCGTGGCTGTGCCGCGACAAGCCGGCGATGAAGGAAGCGGTCCGCAAGGCCGGCCTGCCGTGCGCCGCGTCGGCGCGCGTGACGTCGCTCGCCGACGCCGAAGCGTTCGCCAAGAGCACCGGCTACCCGCTGATCCTGAAGCCGCTCGACGGTGCTGGCGCTTCGGGCACGAGCAAGGTCACCAACGACGCCGAGCTGCGCGCCGCCTGCGAGACGCTGCGTGTGCCGAGCGGGCGCACGGTGGCGATCGAGGAGTTCCTCGAGGGCCACGAAGGCTTCTACGACACGCTGTCGGTGTGCGGGAAGCCGGTGCTCGACTTCGCCTGCCACTACTACCCCAACGTGCTCGAGGCGATGCGCACGCGCTGGATCTCGCCGCAGATCGTCTGCAGCAACCGCATCGAGACCGACAGCTACAAGGAACTGCGCCAGCTCGGCCAGAAGGTCATCGAGGCGCTCGGCATCTGGACCTCGCCGACGCACATGGAGTGGTTCGCGGGCCAGAAGGGCCTGAAGTTCTCCGAGATCGGCTGCCGCCCGCCGGGCGTCGGCGTCTGGGACCTCTACAGCAGCGCCAACGACATCGACCTCTACGCCGCCTGGGCGCACGCGATCGTGCACGAGAACGTGCCGTTCAAGACGTCGCGCAAGTACTCGGCCGGCATGATCGCGCTGCGCCCCGACCGCGACGGCGTGATCGCGCACTACGAGGGCTTCGACCAGATCCAGAAGCGCTTCGGCGAGTGGATCCTCGACAGCCACCTGCCGCCGCCGGGAACGCCGACGCAGGGCGTCGAGGGCGGCTACATGGCGAACGCGTATGTGCGCATGCGCCACCCGGACTACGACACGCTGCGCTCGATGCTGAACACCGTCGGCGAGACGGTGAAGGTCAAGGCGCGGTAGTCGCGCGCGGCGCGGAGTGCGACTGCAGCCGCGCGACCTCTTCGCCCCTCGTGCATTCCTGCCGAATCAAGTTCGGGGAACGCACGGGCGAAGCGGACCACGGTCGGCGATCCGGGGAAGCCAAAGGGCCGCTGGCAGCACGCTGGTGCGGCATGCGCCCACGCGACCCCCACGAAGTCGCGGCCTCACGTGTGTGCCGCGCACACCCACGATGGTCCTCGCACCGCGGCAGGCCCAGGGCGACGAACACCGACGATTCCTGCCGAATCAAGTTGGGGCCGCTGCCCGCGGCCGGGCAACGGTCGTGGACGCGGTGCGCGGCGTCTCCCCCACGCCGATCAGGCCATGGCGACGCCATCCGCGCGTCAGCAACCACGTGCGCGGGGCCACGACCGGTGCCAGAGCATCGATTGGCAGTGGCGGCACCGCGGCATCGAGGTAGCCGTCGAACCAGCGCGCCGAGCTGTGTTCGTCCGGCCCCTGCGCCGCCTGCAGCATGCGACCGGCCGCGGCGTGCTTGCGCGCGTTGCCGAGCACGTAGACCAGGGCGTTGCGTACTTCTCGTGGAGAACGCAGCGGCCGATCGTGGAAGCGGTCCGCGAACACCGGGCCACGGCGGCGCCAGTGCCGGTTCAGCGCGCGCGCGACGCGGATCAGCAGCCCTTGCACGCCAGCCTGCATCGCCACGATGGACTCGGCTTCGACCAGCAGGTGCAGATGGTCGTTGAGGATGGCGAAGTGGACGAGCCGGAAGCCGCCACGCTCCTTGCCTGCGACGAACGCCGCGAACAGCACCGCGCGTTCGACGGCGTTGCGCAGTCGCGGCAAGTGCTCCCGCAGCTTCGCCGTCACCAAGCTCGGATGCTGCGCACGCCGCGGCGAGCGCGGCGCATGGGCCACACCCGGCGTGCCACGCCGCGGCTTGCGTCCGGCCCCTTCGCGCCGGCCGCCGTGCTGTCGAAACGGCAACGATGCTTGTTCCAGCCGACGCTTTGCCGAGCGCCGAGACGTTCCTTGCTTCCCCTGCATGGACTCGGCGATAGCCGAACGAGCCGAACGCGGTCAATCCCCGGCGGCAGCTCGTGCGCCAGCTGTTGCATTCCCGAGCGGCGCGAAAGGCAGCACGAGCACGCGGATCAGGCTCGGTTCGCGCACGGCACGAACTTGATTCGGCAGGAATCCTGGTGGCGCCCGCAGGGCAGCCGTGGAACAGCGGCCGACGGATGGCCGATGCCGCAGCCCCGGGCTCTGCTTTCGAGTCAGCGCCCGCGGGCGGTGGCAGCTGTTGGTTGCCGGCATCTGCACGCGCGTTGGCGCCCTTTGGCGCTGGTGCATGTCAGCGTTGGCGTCTGCGAGCAGGCGTGCAGCGGGCGGAGCCTGTTCGCCCCACCCTACGCAAAGCGAACGGCGGGGCTCAACAACCCGCCAGCCGGAACCGCTTCAGCTTGACGTCGCGCATGCGCAGCGCCGCAGCACCGACGAACTCCGGCCCCGGCGACACGTCGAGCATCGACCAGCGGCTCGGGTCTTCCTTGCCGTCGCGGCAGGCGAGGAACCTCGGCTCTTCGCACAGGCTGACGTCGAAGATGTCGAGCGGCATCGACAGGCCTTCGCCGATGGCCTTGATGTAGGCCTCCTTGCGCGTCCAGCAGCGATAGAACGCCAGCTCGCGGGCGTCGCCGTCGAGGGCCGACAGGGCCTCGAACTCACTCGGCGAGAAGTGCTTCCTGGCGATCTCGGTCAGGCTCTCGAGGTGGCGCACCTTCTCGACGTCGAGGCCGAGTTCGACCGGGGCGAGGCCGATCATCGCCAGCTTGCCGCTGTGCGACAGGTTGAAGTAGGGACCCTTGCCGGCCAGGTAGGGCTTGCCGCGCGGGCCCTGAACGAATTCGACCGCCGCCGGCTCGATGCCCATGTAGGCGCCGAGGATCGCACGCAGCGCGCCGTGGCCGATCTGGTAGCGGCGGCGATGGTCGGCGAAGTGGAAGCGCTCGAGCCGCTGGCGCTCGGCCCGCGACAGGTGCGCTCCGAGCTTCTCCGGATCGCCGTGCAGGGGCACGACCCAGACGTGCAGTTCGTCGGCGGCGAGCGTCACGCCCGTGGGCGATTGCGTGACGAAGGAGGGATGCAGGGCAGCGTCATCCATTCGGCTGACGCGAAGACTAGCAGAGCCACGGCGAACGGCCAGTCGGCCCTTCAGCGAATCGAAGCACGGAACGGTGCCGCGGGCAGTTCGGCGCCGTTCCACAGCGAGAACTCCGGCACCGCGGCGAACGCGTAGCGAACGTGACGGGGTGCTGAGACGCCGGCGGCGGTCAGCACGACGTCGTCGCCGGCCAGCACCGGCGTCGCGGGCACGAAGCGGCCGTCGTCGCCGGCGAGTTCGAAGCCGCCGGTGCCGCGCAGCACGAGCCCGCGGGTCGCCGCGGTGAACGACACGCGCAGCGCCGCACCGTCCTGGCGCACGGAGGCCAAAGTCGGCCCGACGCACGGCACGTCCTCGCCGTACACGTGCTGGCGAGCGAGCGCCGCCAGCCGCTTGCCGACCGGCGCCTTGTCGATCGGGTGGATGTCGTTGGCGTCGCCGCAGTCGAGCGTCACCGCCATGCCGGTGTGCTTCAGCAAGAGCGCCGCCGCTTGCGCCTCGCGCAGCAGTGGCGTCAGCAGGCCGCCGTCGCTGTTCTCGTCGCCATAGCCGAACGGCGCCAGCTGCACGAAGTAGAACGGCAGCTCGCGCCCGAACGCCGCGCGCCAGTCGGTGATCATCGCTGGAAACAGCCGCGCATACTGCGCGTGGCGATGGCGGTTCGCTTCGCCCTGGTACCAGATGACGCCGGCGAACGGGAACGGCACCAGCGGCGCGATCATCGCATTCCACAGCACTGTCGGCCGGTTCGGCCCGCCGTCCTCGCGCGGCCACGCCGGCAGCTCGCGCAGCGCCGGGCCGCGCCGCCGTTGCCACGCTCCCGCCAGCGCGACTGCGTTGGCCGCATCGGCGCCGTCGCCCAACCGCCGCACGAGCCGCAGCGCCGCGGCGTCGCCGGTGAAGCCGCCTTCGCCGCCGGTGTCGACGACGCGTACGCGCAGTTCGACGCGTTCCTGCTGCAGGCTCGCCGCCGGCACCGCGTAGCGCCGCGGCGAAGCCCAGGCCCCGTCGACCTCGGCGCCACCGAGGCGCACGCCGTCGCAGAACACCGTGTCCATGTCGTCGATCGCACCGAGCTCGAGCCAGCAGTCCAGGCCACGCAGCGAAGCCGGCACCTCGATCGTCTTGCGGTAGTCGGCGACGCCGTCGAAGTCGCCGAGGCCGGTCTGCGACCAACGCTCGGGCAGCGTCACCTCCTGCGCCGGCGAGGCGTCGATCGAAGCCCCAGCCGCTTCGACCGCGCGCCAGAAGCGCTGCAAGCGCGCCTCACGGTTCGCCGCGGCGCCGTCGCCGCGCAACTGGGCGATCGCCGGGGCGAACTCGGGGAACGGCGCCAGCGCCGCTTGCCGCGTCCACGCCTCGGCGACGGTGCCGCCCCACGAACTGACGACGAGGCCGATCGGTCCGTGGCCGTTCCGCACGAGGTCGGCCGCGAACAGCCAACCGACCGCCGAACACGCCGCTGCCGACTGCGGTGTGCTGACGACCCATTGGCCCTCGACGTCGTCCTGCGGCGATGCGGCCGTGGCCCGCGCCACGGTGAAGAAGCGCAGCTGCGGCAGGTCGGCGGCGACCAGCTCGCGCTGGTAGTCGCGCACGCCCGGGCTCCAGCCGGACTTGCCGAGCGGCATCTCCATGTTCGACTGGCCGCTGCCGAGCCAGACGTCGCCGAGCAGCACGTCGCGCAGCACGACCGTCTCGCCGGCGGCGGCGAGAGTCACCTCGAACGGGCCACCGCGTGCGGCGGTCGCCAGTTCGACGCGGAAACGCCCGTCGGCCGCGGCGACGGCGCGCGCCGTTTCGCCCCAGCTGCCGCGCACCTCGACGGCAGCACCGGGCGCGGCTCGCCCCCACAGCGGCGCCTTGCTCGCGGCCGGCAGCACCATGTGGTCGCCGAACAGCGAAGCGGGGCGCAGCCGCGGTGCTGCGGCGGACGGAGTCTGGGCGGCGACGGCGGCCGCGAACGCGACGACGACGAGGAGGCGCAGCATGCGCCGCGCAATGTAGGGCCGAGTCGGGCCCGCGCGAGCCTGCAGCGCTCGGCAATCGCCCACCGGAGACGAGGGCGACCATGCGCGCAAACCGCGTCGACGCAACTTCAGCGCGCGAGCAGCCAGCGCACGACGCGGCCATCGCTGCCGCAGGCCCAGACGGTGAAGTCGCCGCCGCGCGCGACCGCATGGAAGCCGACGTCGCCAAGCGAACGCCACGTGGCGCCAGCGTCGGCCGAGCCGCTGCAGCCGTGCGAACCGACGGCGAGCAGCCGTTCGTCGTCGAGCCAGACCACCGCCGAACGGAAGCCGACGGCGCCGTTCTGCACCACCGACCACGGCCCCTCGTCCGCCGCAGTGAAGGCGACCGTGCGTTCGCTCGCTGCAGTCTCCGCGTAGTCGCCACCGACGACGCACCACGCCCCGCGCGGCGACCGCGCAAGTCCGAAGGCGCCGCGCGAACTGCCGCCGGCCTGCAGCGGCACGTCCTCGGCGTGGAACGGCCCCGCCAACGATCCGACCAGTAGCCGCGCCCTCGCCGCCCCGCCGGTGACCACGCGCACGAACGCGTCGTCGCCGTTCCGTTCGACGTGCACGCAGCTGCCGCTGGCCGCAAACGCTGCTTCGCCGGGCAGCGGCGGCGGCAAGCGTTCCGGCGCGACCGGCTGCCAGGTGGCCCCACCGTCGCGGGTCGTCCACAGCTGGAAGACGCCGCCGAGTGGATCGGCGAACAGGGCTCCGACCGGTCCCTCGAACGCCATCGCATCGAAGAACGCCCCTTCACGGCCGTCGGCGAGCACGCGCGTCCACGTGCCGCCGCCGTCGGTCGTGCGCCACACTTCGGCGGGCGTGCCCGCGACCATCGCCAGCGCGGTGTCGCCGCCATGGGCCGGATCGACCACTTCGACGTCGCGGAAGTCGCGTTCGCGCGAGCCCGGCGGCGTCACGTCGCGCCAGCTGCGGCCGCCATCGACGGTGCGGAACACGCCGCCTTGGCCCGACACCCACGCGTTGGCCGCGTCGATGGCCGCCAGCCCGCGCAAGCTGACCGGCGCCGGCGACGCGACCGCAGCGAACGTCCCGGGGAACGGCTCGCGTTCGACCACAGCCCCGCCGGCCTGGCAGGCCGCGAGCAGCACCAGCAGCGGGAGCACGGCGGCGCGCGGCGGCACGCGGCGCGCACGAGACGGGGCGAAAACGTCGTTCAGCATGGGCACCACAAGCCAGGGCCGAGCCAGTATGGTGCGCACGCGCCCGCCCGGCCACTGCGCTCGTCTCCATGCCCGACGCCCGCCCGCCGTCGATCGACACGCTGCTCGAGCAGTGCATCCTCGCCCTCGAAGGCGGCGACCAGGCCGCCGTCGACGGCGTGCTGCGCGCGCATCCGCAGCACGAGCCGGCGCTGCGCACGCGCCTGGACCACCTGTCGGCGCTCGGCATCCTGCACGCGCCGAAGACCACGGCGATCCCCGAGCAACTCGGCGAGTTCCGCCTGCTGCGGCAGATCGGCCGCGGCGGCATGGGCGTCGTCTACCTCGCCGAACAACCGGCGCTGCAACGGCAGGTGGCACTGAAGCTGGTGCACCCCGATCAGCTGTTCTTCGCCGGCGCGCGCGAACGCTTCCGCCGCGAAGTGCTCGCCATCGCGCGGCTGCAGCATCCGGGCATCGTGCCGATCCTGACCTGCGGCGAAGCCGAGAACATCCCGTTCTATGCGATGGAGATGGTGCACGGCGCCAGCCTCGCCGAGATCGTGCAGGAGCTGGCCGGGACCGCGCCGACCGCGCTCGACGGCACCGCGCTGCGGCAAGCGCTGCAGCGGGCGATGGCGAAGAAGCACGAACTGGCGCCGATCCACGACGCGGCGGTGTTCCACGGCGCCTGGCCGCAGGTCGTGGCGCAACTGGTGCACGACGCCGCGCGCGCGCTGCAGCATGCGCATGCGCAGGGCGTGCTGCACCGCGACCTGAAGCCGTCGAACCTGCTGCTGACCAACGCCGGCGACGTGCGGCTGATCGACTTCGGCCTCGCCGCTGCCGAGGGCGAGCAGCGCTTGACGCGCAGCGGCGCCACCTTCGGTTCGCTGCCGTACATGGCGCCCGAGCAGGTGCGCGGCGACACCGCGCGCATCGACCGCCGCACCGACGTCTACCAGCTCGGCGTCACGCTCTACGAACTGCTGACGTTGACGCTGCCGCACGGCGACGGCAGCGGCACGACGCGCGAACGCATCGTCAGCGGCCTGGTGACGCCGCCGCAGAAGCAGAACCCGCAGGTGCATCCCGACCTCGAAGCGGTGTGCCTGCTGGCGATGGACCCGGACCGGGCGCGCCGCTACGCCGACGCCGGCACCTTCGCCGACGACCTGCAGGCCTTCCGCGAGCAACGCAGCGTGCGCGCGCGGGCGCCGTCGCACTGGCTCAAGCTGCGGCGCTGGATGCGGCGCCATCCGGCGCGGGCGGCGGCGGCGGCGGTCGCCGTGTTCGTGCTCGGCCCGGCCCCGCTGGCGTTCGCGCTGCAGCAGAGCGCCGCCAACGAACGCATCAGCGCGGCGCTGCAGACCGCCGACGAGCAGCGGCGCGCCGCCGAACGCAACCTGACCGAAGCCGAGCGGCAGCACGCGCTCGCCGAGAAGAACCTCGAGGAAGCGCTCGCCGCCGTCGACCTGATGCTGCGCCGCACCGCCGAAGCGCGCTTGTCGCGCACGCCGGGCACCGCGCGCCTGCGCCGGCAACTGCTCGCCGACGCACTCGAGTTCCACCAGCGGCTCGGCCGCAGCGCCGACAGCGACAGCGACCGGCTGCAGTTCGCGCGCGCGCGCGCCGAGACGCGGCTGGCGACGCTGCACGTCGACCTCGGCGACCTCGCGGCCGCGAAGCCACTGCTGCAGTCGGCGCTGCCGACGTTGCAGCGACTCGCCGACGCCACGCCGGTGGCCAACGAACGCCGGCAGGAGCTGGCGTGGTGCCACGAGCAGATGGCCAACGTCGCCGGCCGCACCGGCGACGGCCCGACCTACCTGCAAAGCCAGAAGGACGCGTTCGCCGGCTACACCGCGCTGGCGGCGGCGACCAGCGACGTGCGCCATCTCGAGGCCATGCTGCGCACGCAGCTCGGGCTGGCGCGGGCCGAAGCCCGCCTGCGCCACACCGACGCGGCCATGCAGCAGCTCGACGCCCTCGATCGCCGCTTCGTCGACGACGCGAAGGTGCTGCAAGCGATGCGGCCGGAGCGCCGCACGACGACGTGGGCCGAGGTAGCCGAGGCGCGCGGCGTGCTGCAGGCCGGCGCCGGCGATGCCACGGCGGCAGCGGAGTCGTTCGCCGAAGCGGCGCGCCGGCTCGCCACGCTGCCAGAGGCCGCCACCACCGACGACGACGTCGCGCAGACGTGGGCCACAGTGCACGAACGGCTCGGCAGCATCCACCACCAGCTGCGCCAGTTCGCGCGCGCCAGCGAACCGCTCGATCGCGCCTGCGCCGCGTTCGAACGGCTCGCCGCGACCGAGCCCGAGTACCCGACGTGGCGGCAGCGCCTCGCGCGAACGCTGAGCACGCGCGCGAGCAACCGCCGCGCGCTCGGCGACGCCGCCGGCCAACGCCAAGACCACGACCGCGCCGTGCACCTGCTCGACCAGCTGGTGGCGGCAACACCCGACCAGCCGGACCTGCGACGCACGCTGGCGCTGGCGCTGGCCGAGCGCGCCGACGCCGTCAGCGCCAGCGACGGCGACGCGGCGGCGGCCGACCAGCGGCGGGCGATCGCGGAGTTCGAGCAGGTGCTGGCGAAGCAGCCCGACGACGGGCAGGCGCGCTTCAACCTCGCCGCCGTCTGCGCCAACCGCGGCGGCCAGCTGCAGCGCCGCGGCGAACTGGACGAAGCGGGCCGGCTGCACGCGCGGGCACTCGAACTGCTCGCGAGCGAACGCTCGCCGGACGCCCTCGCCATGCGTTGCGAGGTGCTGGTCAGCAGCGCCGATCTCGAACTGCGGCGGCAGGCACCCGAGCGCGCACGCGAACTGTTCGCACGCGCCGATGCCGAGAGCGCGGCCCTGCTCGCGAGCCGGAACGATCTCGCGGCCGCGACGACGCGCCTGCTGGTGGTGCTGAACCACGGCCTGATGGTCTACGGCGACGCCGGGGCTGCCGACGCCTGCGCCCGCTGGCGCTCCGTGCTGCCGGTCGCAGCGGCAGCAGCGCGCGCGTCGGAGCAGGCCCGCATGATGTTCGCGTTGCTGAACCTCCGCCTGGCCGCCGCGTCGCTCGAACTCGACCACGACGACGCAGCACGCGACCATTTCCAGACGGCGCTCGCCGCCGGCGCCACCCCCGCCATGACAGCCGGTTCGCCGATGCTGGCGGGACTGTTCGATCACACGACCCTGCGCGACCTGCTGCCCAAGACTCCCGATGGCCGCTGACTCCTTCGCTCGTCTTCTCGCCCGCGCCGCGCTGGCTGTCAGCGCTTGCGCGTCGGCAATCGGCGCTTCTGCGCTGGCCTTCGCGACATCGGTGTGCGCGCAAGCCCCGGTCGATCCCGACTGGGCCCTGCGCCCGCTGCGCGCCGTGGCCCCACCGACCGCCAGCGATCCGGCGTGGAATGCGCACCCGATCGACCGCTTCGTGCACGCCGCCGCCGCCGCCCGCGAGCTGGTGCCAGCCCCGCTCGCCGACCGCCGCACGCTGCTGCGCCGCGCGTCGTTCACGCTGACCGGCCTGCCGCCGACCGCGGCCGAGGTCGCTGCGTTCGTCGCCGATCCGGCCGACGACGACACCGCGTTCGCGCGCGTCGTCGACCGCCTGCTGGCGTCGCCGCACCACGGCGAACACCAGGCGCGGCATTGGCTCGACCTCGCGCGCTACAGCGACAGCAACGGCCTCGACGAGAACCTCGCGTTCGCCAACGCGTGGCGCTACCGCGACTGGGTCGTGCGCGCGCACCACGACGACCTGCCGTTCGATCGCTTCGTGCAGATGCAGGTCGCCGGCGACCTGCTGGCCGACGATCCCGCGGTCGGCCTCGACGGCGTCGTCGCCACCGGCTTCCTGGCGCTCGGCCCGCGCATGCTGGCGGAGCAGGACAAGGAGAAGCTGGTCCTCGACACCGTCGACGAACAGCTCGACCTGCTCGGCCGCACCGTGCTCGGCCTGACGCTCGGCTGCGCGCGTTGCCACGACCACAAGTTCGACCCGATCACCGCGCGCGACTACTACGCGCTCGCCGGCGTGTTCCGCAGCACGTCGACGTTCCACGACCTCGGCCACGTGTCGCGCTGGCGCGATCGCGAGCTGGCGACGGCGGCGCAGATCGAAGCAAGGCAGCAGGCGGAACGCGCGCGCGACGAAGCGCAGCAGCGACTCGACGCGGCGACCAAGGCCGCGAACGCGACGCAGCAGCACGCGCTCGCCGCGGCTGCCGGCCGGCACCTGTTCGCGGCGCTGGGCCTCGCCAGCGTGCACGTGGAAGCCGAGAGCGCTGCTGGGACCAACCTGCACGCCGACGATCGCCAGTGGGGCGACAGCGCCTGCACGGTGCTGCACAGCCATCAGGGCGGGGCGCAGTTCGCGCGCTGGAACGTGCAGGTCGCCACCGCCGGCAGCCACCAGCTGCTGGTGCGCTACGCCGCCGCCGAAGCGCGACCGATGCGCGTGCGCATCGACGACGTCGAGATCGCTCCGCAAGCGCTGGCGGCGACGACCGGCGGCTGGCTGCCGGCGCACCAGCAGTGGCACGTCGTCGGTTCGTGCCAGCTGACGGCCGGGGCGCACACGCTGCAGCTCGACGCGCTGGGTCCACACGTGCCGCACCTCGATGCGCTGCTGCTGGTGCCGGAGCCCACCGCCGATGCCGCAGCGGTCCTCGGTCCACTGCAGCCGCGACTGCTGGCGCGCGCCGCCGCGATCGTGCGCGATCGCCACGACCATCCGCTGGTGGCGCTGCTGCGCGAACTCGTCGCCACGCCGGCGAACGAGCTGGCCACGCGCACGGCGCAACTGCAGCAGCAGGCTCCCGCCGACGCACTCGCGGCGCTGTTGCTCGCCGGCCAACCGCCGCGCACGCACGCCGAACTGCTGGCGCGCTGCGACACGCTCGGCGCCACCGTGGCGGCACTGGCGGCATCGTCGAAGCGCGACGGCAAGGCGAAGGCCGACGAGTCGCAAGGCGACGAGCCGAAGGGCAAGAAGCGCACGAAGGCGCTGCCGAACGTGGCGCTGGAGGCGGTGCGCACGCTGCTGTTCGACGACGGCGGCCTGCTGGCGCTGGATGCGGCCGAACTGCAGCCGCTGCTGCCGCCGGCGGTCGCCGCCGAGCTCGCCGCCCTGGCCGACACGCTGCGCCTCGCCGCCGCCGCGGTGCCGCCGCCCGCACCGATGGCGATGTGCGTCACCGAAGACAACGCCAAGGATCTGCCGGTGCACATCCGCGGCAGCCACCTGGCACTCGCTGCGGACGCGGTGCCGCGCGGCACGCCGGCGGTGTTCGCGTCGTTCGTGCCGCCGACGGCGATCACCGCCGGCAGCGGGCGCAAGGAGCTCGCCGCGTGGTTGTTCGCGCCCGAACAGGGCCTCGCTGCGCGCGTGCAGAGCAACCGCATCTGGCAGCGCGCGTTCGGCCAGGGCCTCGTGCGCTCGCCGTCGAACTTCGGCCGCCGCGGCGACAAGCCGGTGCTGCCCGACCTGCTCGAGTGGCTCGCCGGCGACCTGCGCGTGCACGGCTGGTCGCAGAAGCACCTGTGGCGCGCGATCCTGATGTCGCGCACGTGGCGGCAGCAGGTGCTCGCCGACGAACGCGCTCGCGAGCTCGACCCGGACAACCGGCTGCACGCGCGCTTCGAACGCCAGCGCTTGCCGGCGGAGGCGATCCGCGACGCCATGCTGGCCTGCGCCGGCACGCTCGATCCGACGCTCGGCGGCACGCTGCTGCCGACCAAGGATCGCGACTACGTGACCAACGACCAGTCCGGCGACGCCGCGCAATACGACAGCGGGCGGCGTTCGCTCTACCTGCCGATCGTGCGCAACGCGATGTACGACCTGTTCGTCGCGTTCGACTACAACGACCCGAGCGTGCATCTCGAGCAGCGGCCGCAGTCGGTCGTCGCGACGCAGGCGCTGTGGCTGCTGAACGCGCCGTTCGTGCGCCAGCAGAGCAAGGCGCTGGCGGCCAAGGTGCTCGCCGCTGGCGGCGCCGACGACGAGGCGCGCGTGCGCTGGCTCTGGCAGCAGGTGTTCCAACGCGATCCGCACCAACGCGAGCTGGCCCTGGCCCGCGACTGGCTGGCGCGCGGTGGCGAACCGCTGGCCGCCGTCGCCGACCTGGTGCACACGCTGTTCGCCGCCAACGAGTTCGTCTACGTCGATTGAGGTCCACCATGTTCGATGCCGCTCCCCATCTCTCCCGCCGCGACCTCCTGCACGGCGCCGCCTGCGGCTTCGGCGGCCTCGCCCTGCACGAACTGCTGCAGCGCCCTCTGTCGAAGCGGCCCCTCGGCGGCGGCGACTCGGTGCTGCCGAAGGCGCCGCACTTCGCCCCGCGCGCCAAGCGGGTGGTGTTCCTGTTCATGCACGGCGGTCCGTCGCAGGTGGACACCTTCGACCACAAGCCGCTGCTGCAGCGCGACCACGGCAAGCCGCTGCCGTTCGCGAAGCCGCGCGTGACGTTCGCCGAAACCGGCAACCTGCTGGGCTCGCCGTTCCGCTTCGCGCGCCACGGCGACAGCGGGCAATGGGTCAGCGAACTGTTCCCGCACGTCGCCAGGTGCGTCGACCAGCTGTGCTTCGTCAAGAGCCTGCACGGCAGCAACGACGCGCACGGCGGTGCCCTGCTGAAGCTGCACACCGGCAGCGACACGTTCGTGCGGCCGTCGATCGGCAGCTGGGTGCTCTACGGGCTCGGCACCGAGAACCAGGACCTGCCCGGCTTCGTCAGCATCTGCCCGACGCTCGGCCACGGCGGCGTCAACAACTGGAGCTCGGCGTTCCTGCCGGCGGTGACGCAGGGCAACCCGCTCGGCAACGCCAGCGTGCCAGCCAAGGACGCGGGCGTGCGGCACCTGCGCGGCGAGCTGCCGCGCGACCGCCAGCGCGCGCAGATCGACCTGCTGCAGCAACTGAACCACGAGCACCTGCAGGGCCGCGGCGACGACGCGCTGCAGGCGCGCGTGCAGAGCTTC
>JBILEY010000253.1:0-7696 GCA_044351865.1 Planctomycetota bacterium
CGGCGACGTCGCGCTGGCGCGGGCGCGGAACCGCCGCGCGCAGGCGTTCATGGTCGGCTTCGCGCTGCTGCTGGCGATGCTCACCACGCTGCCGGCGGGGCCGATGGTCGACCTGATGGCGGCGGGCCCGAACGTGCGCGCCGACGCCCTGCACTACCTCGTGGTCAGCAACCTCGGCTGCGTGACGATGTTCGTGCTGATGCAGACGACGGCGGCGATGCGCGCGGTCGGCGAGGTGTTGATGCCGGTGCTGCTGCTGCTCGGTGCCAACGTCGTCAACCTGGCGCTGGCGGTGCCGCTGCTCTACGGCTGGGACGCGGTCGGCTTGCCGGCCGTCGGCGTCGTCGGCGCCGCCTACGCCGCGGTCGCGGCGCGCACGCTGGCGGCGGTGGTGGCGGTCGCGTGGTTGTGGCGCGCTGCGCATCCGCTGTCGCTGCGGGCCGCGGCCGGGGCGACGCCCATGGCGGCGCCGCCGGTGGCCCTGCCGCTGCTGCGCGACGCCTGGCCGCAGTCGCTGCAGATCGGCCTGCGCGCCGGCCTCGTACTGCTGTTGACGCCCCTGCTGCGGCGCGGCCACGGCGACGCGGCCGCGATCGCGTTCAGCATCACCACGCGCTACGACACCGTCGTGCTGTTCGGGTCGATCGGCTTCGCCAACGCGGCGACGGCCTACGCCGGGCGCGCGGTGGTGGCGGGCCGCGAACGGGCGGCGCGCCACGCCGGCTTCGCCGCGGCGGTGCAGGCGGCTTTGTTCGGTGCGCTCTGCGTGCTGGCGATGATCGCGTTCGCCTACGCGCTGGTCGGGTGGTGCTTGCCGGGGCCGTCCCCGGCGGTGGTCGCGTTCGCCGCCGACTACTTCGCCGGTGCTGGCTGGAGCCAGGTCGCCGGTGCGGCGGCGCTCGGGGCGATCGGCGCCGTGCAGGGGGCCGGGGCGATGCAGGCGCCGCTGCGCCTCGACCTGCTCGGCTTCGCCGTCGTCTACGCGGCGGTGCTGCTGGTCGGCGAGGGCTCGACCACGGCGATCTATGCGGCGCTGGGCGGTGGCATGGTGGTGGTGGCGCTGCTGCAGCTCGACCTGGTCGCGCGCGGTCGCTGGGCCCGGCCGGATTGACGGTCTCTGTCAGCGTGGCAGCCGCGGCGCCGCCGTTGGCTGTCAGATTGGCGCATGATCGCCGGCGACTGTCGCCATAACTCCAGTGTCTCCAGCGACTACGGCCGGCGTTGCCGCTGGGCACGGCTTTTGACAATCGGGGGACGCCGCCGCGCCTCGGTGTTCGGGTCGCGGCGGCAGTTCGTTCGCATCGGCCCCGGCGCCCCACGTGGCGGCCGCGGCATCAGGAGCCACCATGTCGAAGATCGTCGGAATCGACCTCGGAACCACCAACTCGGTCGTGTCGGTGATGGAGGGCGGCGAGCCCAAGGTCATCGCCAACATGGAGGGCGCGCGCACGACGCCTTCGGTCGTCGCCTTCACGCCGAGTGGCGAGCGCCTCGTCGGAGCCCCGGCCAAGCGCCAGGCCGTGACCAACCCGACGAACACCATCTACTCGATCAAGCGCTTCATGGGCCGCCGCCACAGCGAGGTCGGCGACGAAGAGAAGATGGTCCCGTACAAGGTCGTCGGCGGCGCCAACGAGCTGGTCAAGGTCGACGTCGCCGGCAAGCAGCACACGCCGCCGGAGATCTCGGCGCAGATCCTGCGCGCGCTGAAGGAGTCGGCCGAGGCCTATCTCGGCGAGAAGGTCGAGCGCGCGGTCATCACCGTGCCGGCCTACTTCAACGACAGCCAGCGCCAGGCGACCAAGGACGCCGGCCAGATCGCCGGCCTCAAGGTCGAGCGCATCATCAACGAGCCGACCGCGGCGGCTCTCGCCTTCGGCCTCGACAAGAAGGCCAAGGGCAAGAACATGAAGATCGCCGTGTTCGACCTCGGCGGCGGCACCTTCGACATCTCGGTGCTCGACGTCGGCGAAGGCGTGTTCGAGGTCAAGGCGACCAACGGCGACACGCACCTCGGCGGCGACGACTTCGACGACCGCATCATCCAGTGGCTGTGCGAGAACTTCCGCAAGGCCACGGCGATCGACCTGAAGAAGGACCAGATGGCGCTGCAGCGCCTGAAGGAAGCCGCCGAGAAGGCGAAGATCGAACTCAGCTCGGCCGCGCAGACGGCGATCAACCTGCCGTTCATCACGATGGACGCGACGGGCCCGAAGCACCTCAGCGAGAACCTGACCCGCGCGCAGTTCGAGAAGATGTGCGAGGACCTGTTCGAGCGTTGCCGCGGCCCGGTGCTGCGCTGCCTGCAGGACGCCAAGATGAAGCCGTCGGAGATCGACGAGTGCATCCTGGTCGGCGGCAGCACGCGCATCCCGCGCGTGAAGACGATCGTCAAGGAGATCTTCGGCAAGGAGCCGAACCAGTCGGTCAACCCGGACGAAGTCGTGTCGCTCGGCGCCGCGATCCAGGGCGGCGTGCTCGGCGGCGAGGTCAGCGACGTGCTGCTGCTCGACGTCACCCCGCTGTCGCTCGGCATCGAGACGATGGGCGGTGTGATGACCAAGTTGATCGAACGCAACACCACGATCCCGACGTCGCGTTCGCAGGTGTTCTCGACCGCGGCGGACAACCAGCCCGGCGTCGACATCCACGTGCTGCAGGGCGAGCGCGAGTTCGCCAACGACAACCGCACGCTCGGCCGCTTCAAGCTCGACGGCATCCCGCCGGCCCCGCGCGGCACGCCGCAGATCGAGGTCACGTTCGACATCGACGCCAACGGCATCCTGTCGGTCACCGCGAAGGACAAGGGCACCGGCAAGGAGCAGAAGGTCAAGATCGAGGTCGGCTCGGGCCTGTCGAAGGACGACGTCGAGCGCATGGCGCGCGACGCGCAGTCGCACGCCGCCGACGACAAGAAGCGCCGCGAGATGGTCGACCTGAAGAACCAGGCCGACAGCATGGCCTACCAGGCCGAGAAGCAGCTGAAGGAGAACGGCGGCAAGCTCGACGCGGCGACGAAGGGCAAGGCGGAGGCCGCCATCGCCGACCTGAAGAAGGCGATGGACGGCGACTCGGCCGACAAACTGAAGGCCGCGATCGCGGCGTTCGAGCAGGCGATGCAGGCGATGAGCGCCAGCATGGCCGGGGCGGCTGGTGGTGGGCCGGCGGACGCCGGCGCTGCGGCCGGTGCTGCCACCGGCAAGGGCGGCGACGAGGACATCAAGGACGCCGACTTCGAGGTGAAGTAGGTTCGAGGCAAGCTTGCAGCGGCCAGCCGGTAGCTGCGGGCTGTCCAGGCTGCGTTGCTCCGGTATCGTCCTGCCCGTGTCCGACTACGTTCCCCAGGCCGAGGACGTCGCCGAGGCGATGGACCGAGCGCTGTTCGAGCGGCTGCAGCAACTGACGCCGCTCCAGCGGTTGCAGATTGCGGTGCGGGCATCGCAGGCTGTGCATCGCCTTTCGGTCGCCGGGCTGCGACTGCGCTTCCCTGCGGCCTCCGATCACGAACTGCACCTTCGGGCCGGAGCCTTGCGGGTTGGCCCGGAGTGGATGCGTCGAGCGTTCGGAGGGGCCGTCGAGGTCTGGTCGTCGTGAACGAGCCCGATCCGCTGGCCGTCGCCTTGTTGGTGACTGCGGCCTGCGAGCGGATGGGCGTTCGCTACCTGCTCGGCGGCTCGCTGGCCAGCACGGCGATGGGCGAGCCGCGAGCCACACTCGACGTCGATCTGGTCGCCGACCTGCAGCCCTCGACCGTGTCCGGTTGGATCGCCGAGCTCGGCCAGGACTTCGCGGTCGACGCGGCCTGGGCAACCGCAGAAGTCCTGCGGCGTGGGGCGTTCCAAGCGATGCACCTGCCGTCGCTGCTGCGGATCGACGTGTTCGTGCCACCTTGGGAAGGGGTGCACCTCTGGAAGTGGCAGCGTCGACGTCGTCTCGTGCTCGATCCGGCCACACAGGCCGGGCTCGATGTCACGGCGGCGGAGGGAATCGTGGTCCAGAAGCTCCTTTGGTTTCGCTCGGGTGGCGAGGTCAGCGATCGGCAGTGGCGCGACGTTCTCGGCGTGCTGAAGACCCAGAAGGCAACGATCGACTTGGCCGAGTTGGATCTCTGGGCAGAGCGATGTGCGGTTCAGGACCTGTTGGAACGCGCCAAGCGACAGGCAGGTTTCGGTGGTCCTGGCTTCGGCAAGGGTGGATCGACGAGTTAGCCGCCGCAGAGTTCGGGCACCACGCAGCGGTGGCCGCGCGAGCGGTCGCCAGCGAGCAGGCGGCTGCCAGCGTTGCCACCGCGAGTTCCGCCGCCTCTCCGCTGGCCTTCGTCGTCGAGCCGAATAGGCTTCCTCGCGCGGTTCGCGGAGGCATGCGGCGCCCCCTGCGTCGGTTACGCCGGCTTTCGACCGCGCTACCGCGTTCGCTGCATGATCTCCGTCTCCGAGCTGACGAAACGCTACGGCCCGTTCCTGGCCGTCGATCGGTTGTCCTTCGAGATCGCGCGCGGCGAGGTCGTCGGCTTCCTCGGCCCGAACGGCGCCGGCAAGACGACGACCATCCGCGTGCTGACCGGGTTCCATCCGGCGAGCTCCGGCACCGCGACCGTTGCCGGCTTCGACGTCACCAAGGACTCGCTGTCGGTGCGCAAGAACCTCGGCTACCTGCCGCAGGAAGTGCCGATCTATCCGGACCTGCGCGTCACCGAGTACCTGAACTACCGCGCCAGGCTGAAGGGCGTGCCGTCGCGCGAGCGGCGGGTCGCGGTCGAGCGCGCCATGGAGAAGGCCGGCATCGCCGACGTCGGCCGCAAGCTCTGCGGCCAGGTGTCGCACGGCTACCGCCAGCGCGTCGGCCTCGCCGATGCGCTCGTCGCCAACCCGCCGATCCTGATCCTCGACGAGCCGACCAGCGGCCTCGACCCGAACCAGCGCGTGCGCATCAAGCAGGTCGTGCGCGAGCTGGCGAACGAGCACACGATCCTGTTCTCGAGCCACATCCTCGGCGAAGTGCAGGAAGTGACTTCGCGCGTGCTGATCATCCACCGCGGCACGCTGCGCGCCGACGGACCGCCCGACCAGCTGGTCGCGCGCTACGTCGGCAGCACGCTGCACCTCGGCGTGCAGGCTCCGGCGGCGAACGTGCTGCCGCTGCTGCAGGGGCTGCCGGGCCTCGCCGCGGCGCCGCAGGTGACGGCCGACGGTGCTTCGTCGGCGTTCACCGCGGCGGTCGCCGTCGGCCACGACCCGTGCGCCGAGATCGGCCGCCGGCTGCAGCAGGCGGGCCTCGCCGTGCGCGAGCTGCGGCTCGATCGGCCGACGCTCGAGGCCTACTTCCACGCCATCACCGAAGGCAGCGAACGCGCCGCCGTGCCCACCGATGTGGTCCCCAACGTGGAGGCCGCGCGATGAACCGCCTGCTCGTGACCTTCCAGAAGGAGCTGTTCTCCTACTGCATCAGCCCGGTCAGCTGGATCATCGCCGTCGTCTTCTACCTGTGGCGCGGCTTCGAGGTGTACGGCGTCGTCTACAGCTTCGACTACTACCGCGCCGACCAGGACCTGCTGCCGAGTGCGACCTACGGCCTGACCAGCACGTTCTGGATGGTCGTGCTGGTGCCCGGCATCCTGACCATGCGCACGTTCGCCGAAGAACGGCGCACCGGCTCGCTGGAGACGCTGATGACCGCCCCGGTGCGCGACTTCGAGGTCGTCGTCGGCAAGTGGGCGGCGGCGTCGGCGTTCTTCGCGCTGCTGTGGTTGCCGAGCGTGCTGGTGCTCGAACTGCTGCAGCTGGGCCCGTTCCTCGGCACCGACCTCGCGTTCGGGCCGGTGTTCGCCGCCTACCTCGGCATGTTCCTGTTGAGCGGCATGCTGCTCGCGTTCGGCGTCTTCGCCAGCAGCCTGACCGACAACGTGCTGCTCGCCGCCCTGCTGGCGATCCTGTTCGACTTCGGGTTGATGCAGGGCCCGCGCATGCTGGCGAACAGCCTCGGCGCCACTGGCCAGAACTACTACGTGCGCGAACTGCTCGACAAGTTCGACGTGATGGGCAACTTCGCCAACTGGTTCGCGCGCGGCCTGATCGACACCAGCCAGATCGTCTTCTACCTCGGCGGTGTCGCCTTCTTCCTGTTCCTGACCGGCATCAGCCTGTCGTCGCGGAGGATCGCATGAAGGCCCGCCGTTTCGCATCGTTCGGCAACCTCGGCGTCGGCGCGGTGCTGATGCTCGCGGTGTGGGCGCTGTGCGTCTTCGTCGCGTCGCGGCCGGCGCTGAAGGCGCTGATCGACCTGACGCCGCAGCGCGTCAACAGCGTCGATCCGGTGACGACCGAACTGCTGCGCGAGCTGCGCGCCGACAAGGCCGAGATCCAGCTGCACCTGCTGGCGCCGCCGCTGCAGGGCGAAGCGCAGACCGACTTCGATCGCCAGTTCCTGACCATCCGCAGCCGGCTCGCCGACCTGACGCGCCAGCTGCTGAAGACCTACCAGTATCTCGGCGGCGAAGCGGTCACCGTCGTCGACCACGACTTCAACGCCATCGACCAACCGGCGCTGCGCGAAGCGGCGCAGCGCTTCGACTACAAGGTCGCCGAGGGCGACGTGCTGGTCGTCGCCGTGCGCCAGGCCGGCAAGGAGCTGCGGCACCGCAAGCTGTCGTTGCTGACCGACCTCGCCGTCATCGACGTGCCGAACACCGGCATGCCCGGACCCGGCGGCAAGATGTCGCTGCCGGTGCTGAAGGACTTCCAGGGCGAACTGGCGATCTCGTCGGCGCTGAAGTCGCTGCTCGTCATGGGTGTGCCGGTCTGCTACGTGCTGAAGAACGGCAAGGCGCCGGGCAGCGACAGCGATTCGGGTACGCCGGCTGGCTACGACAGCCTGTTCCTGGCGCTGCAGCAGGCGGGGTTCGACGTGCGCACGCTCAACCTGCGCGACGCCGGCGCGGTGCCGGCCGACGCCTCGTTGCTGATGCTGCTCGAGCCGCGGCTCGACCTGCAGGAGCGCGAAGCCAACGCCGTCTACGAGTACCTGAAGCGCGGTGGGCGCGCGGTGCTGAACTACTGCTGGAACGGGCCCGAGCCCGACATGAACCCGAACGGCGGCAAGCTCGGGGAACTGCTCGGCTTTCGCCTCAGCAGCCAGCCGGTGTTCCACCTGATCCGCGATGGCAGTGGCCGCACGCAGGGCCCCGGCTTCTCGGGCGACATGGCGGTCTCGAAGCTGATCCTGCAGTACTCGCTGCATCCGGCGGTGCGCCGGCTCGCCGAAGCGCAGCGTTGGGTGGAGATGGCGAACGCGCTCGAGGTGCAGCATCCCAAGGGCGGCCCGGCAGGACTGCGCCACGAGCCGCTGCTCGCCACCGGCGACTACGCATGGCTCGCCGTGCAAGGCGCCGACGGCTACCCGAGCTACCAGGCGCCGCGCACGGGCCTCGAGCGCAGGATCACGGCGATGGCGATCGAACTCGACCCGGCGCCGGCGGGGGGCAGCAAGCCCGACGGCGGCAAGCTGGCCGCCGACGCGCGCCCTGGCGTAGCGATCGTTCTCGGCGGCATGTTCGCGAGCAACGCCGGCATGAAGCACGGCTTCGGCGACCTCGCGTTGAGCGTGTGCAACTGGCTCGTCGAGCGGAAGGTGCTGCTCGGCATCAAGAGCAGCCGCTACGAAGCGAAGCACCTGGCCCTGCAACCGCCGCAGCGCGAAC
>JBILEY010000254.1:0-7688 GCA_044351865.1 Planctomycetota bacterium
GGCGGGGGCCGCGGGGGCCCGGCGCCGGCCTCCCCGACTCCCCCTGCCGCCCTATCGCGGCGGTGCTCAGGCGCGGGCCCGCTGCGGGCCCGTCGCCTGCAGCACCGCCTTCCCCTACTTGAGCTGCTCCCAGAAGTCGGCCGGCATGTCGTGCGCGATCTTCAGCGCACCATTGGACCCGCCGTAGATCGGCTCTTCGATCCGGATCACCTTGCCGCCGCCCAAGCGTTCCTTCATGGCGCGCTCGATCGCACTGTCCAGCCCCTTCACCATCGAGCCACCACCGGCCAGCAGCACGCGGTTCTTCAGCCGGTTCTGGAACTCCGGATCGAACGACGCCACCAGCTTGTGGATGCCGCGCACGATCGGGTCGATCAGGATCGAGCACGCCGCCTTGACCTGCTCGGTCAGATCGAACGGCGTCGGCTTGCCGTCGACCGGCAGGTCGACCATGCAGCGCTCGGACGGATCGCCGACGTAGCCGTAGCGCTCCTTGATGTCCTTCACCATGTGGATGGTGAACTGCGCGCCCGGGCAGGTCTCGGTGATGCGCTTGCTGAGCTCGGCATCGACGGCGTCACCGGCGATGTCGAACATGACCTGGTCGGTCTCCTCCGGCATCGTGCCGTGCATGCGGCACAAGTCGGTGGTGCCAGCGCCGATGTCGATGACCAGCACGTCCTCGAGCCAGTCGAGGCCGTAAGCGACCGAGAACGGCTCGCTGCACAGCATCACCGAGTCGACGTGCGCACGCGCCGCTTCGATGATCGCCTCACGGTTCTTCACCGAGGCCTCGGCAGGCGCACCGATCACGCAGTAGATCAGCTCGTCCTTGCGCGGCTTGGCCAGCCGGATCGCCTCGCCGATCAGGTCCTGCGCCGCCTTCAGGTTCGCCTTCGCCTCGGCGTCCATGCTGGCGTCGCCGGTGTACTTGAGCACGCCCTTCTCGAGCGGCTTGTACAGCTTCAGCGACAGGCGCTTCTCCAACGCCTCCTTGCCGAACAGTACGTCCTTCTTCAGCAGCTTCTGGCTGACGACGTCCTTCGGGTAGCCGACCATCGAGTAGACGGTCTCGCGCACGCCGTTGCTCGCCGAGATCGAGGTCCGCGACGTGCCCAGGTCCATGCCGATGTACAGCACGCCATGGTCCTTCTTCTGGGTGTCGCCCGCCTGGTTCGCTTCGCTCATCGTTCGTTTCCTGTCGGTCCTGTCGTTTGGGTCCTTCGGTTCAGGCGCCCGGCTTCTTCTGCAGCTTCAGGTTCGCCTTGAAGATCTCCGCCATCAGTTCCTTCTTCTTGCCCGCCTGCTGGTCGCCGAGGTCGACGCCCTGCACCTCGCGATAGACCGACGAGATGCCGCCGTCGACGGACTTCATCGCCGCGACCTGCTGCAGCCGCTGCTCGGTCTGTGCCAGCGAGTCGTTGAGCTTCTTGATGCGCCGCTGCAGGTTGTCGACCTCGCGGTCCTTGAGCGCGCGCCGTGCCTCGTCGGCGGCCTGGCGTTCGCCGGTGACGACGTTCATCACCAGCTCCATCAGCCGCGTTTCGACCGCGGACACCGCCAGGCCCGGCGTGTGCACGAACGACTGCACGACCTCGCTGACCTTCCGCGCGATCGCCGCGTTCTCGCCGTCGTAGCGGTTCGCCAGCTCGAGCGCGTCTTCGTCGAGCTTGAGCTGCAGCGCCTGGCTCTGCTGCGTGATCTCGCGACGCAGCTGGTCGATCTCCTCTTCGGCGCGTTCGCGCTGCTGCTCGATCGCGGACTTCTCGCGCTGCAGGTCCTCGTTGCTGCGCAGCAACCGCAGGAACTCCGCCTTGGTCGCGTCGGCGACGGCCTCGCGTTCGACGCCGACCAGGCGCGACTTCAGGCTGCGGTGCACCGCCGCCTCGATCAGCGCGATGATGCGGTCGATGCCGAGCACGTTGACCTGCTGGACGCCCTTCTTCTTCAGGCTGTCCAGCGAGGTGCGGAACGACATCTGCCGCACCGCGTCCTTCAGCGTCTCCTTGAACCCCACCGTCAGCCCTCCTCACCGGGCTCGGGGTCGTAGGCGAGGCGCTGGTCGCTGTCGGGGTCGCGACCGCGCAGCTCGGTGACGAACGTGCCGAGCACGTTGCCGCCCATGTCCTGCAGCACGCGCAGCGCTTCGCGCGTCTGGTTCTTCAACGAACGCTCGAGCCGAACGGTCAGCAGCGCCCCGTCGGCGCGCGAAGCCAGCACCCCGGCGTCGGTCGCCGGCAGCACCGGCGGCGTGTCGATGACGATGTACTGGAAGCGTTCCTTCAGCCGGCTCAGCAGCTCGTCGAGGCGCGAGCCACTGAGCACCTCGGCCGGGTTGCCGACGCGCGTGCCGGCGCCGAGCAGCATCAGGTTGCGGTATCCCGCGGGCCGCAGCACGCGGTCGACGGCGACGCGGCCGAGCAGCACGTCGGCGACGCCTGCTTCGGCGTTCAGGTTGAGATAGCGCTCGCAGCTCGGTCGGCGCAGGTCCGCGTCGACCAGCACCACCTCGTGCCGCTCGAGTTCGGCGAACGCCATCGCCAGATTCAGCGCGGTGACGGTCTTGCCTTCGCCGCGGACCGCCGAGGTGATGACCAGCGCCTTCGGCTCGCCGTCGGGGTTCATCGCCACCAGGCGGTTGCGCAGCGAACGCACTTGCTCGGCCCGGTAGCCGGCCGGCTCGTGGAACAGCACCAGGTACGGGTTGACGGCGCGGTCGACGACGACGACCACGTCGTCGGCATCGGGCGGCAGGGCGGAGGTGTCGGTCGGCTTGCGGCGGAACATCGCTGGAGCGGCGGCGGCCGCCACGCACCTGTTTCGGCGCGGTGGGGACGCCCACTTGTCGGGAGATGGCGGCGGCGAACGAGACGGAACGCCGACAGGGAGCGCGACCACTGGGGACCGCCGTTGGCAACGGCCGGTCCGGATGGGTGCGATGGCGCGCTGCTTTCCTATATCCCGTGCCGCGAGACGGGGCTACCGCTTCTTCCCCACGATCCCTACCGCCGTCAGAGCCTGAGAGAGACTCTCTCGGAGGCTCTGCGCGGCTGCGAAGGCAGCCGCCAAACAGGCCCCTGAGAGGCCGTTGCTGGATTTCTTCTCGGCCTCTTAGCGCACGGTGCCGCCACCAGGGCTCCCGGCAGCACCACCGCCGGTGCCCGCCGGGCGCTCGCCGGCGCCCGGGGCCACGGTGTCGCGCGGGCCCGGGTTGCCACCCGGGGCGCCTTCGCGACGGCCCTGCGGCAGCTCGTCCTTCTTCATCTTCGCGTCGAACGTCTTGTCGCCGCGCTGGAAGGTGAACGTCACCTCGTTGCCCTCGAAGTCGCGCGCGAACTGGAAGATCTGGCGCTGCCGCTCGAGCTCCTGGCCGGCGACCTTCTTCAGCACGTCGCCCTTCTGCACGCCCATCTTCGCGGCGCGGCCACCTTCCTTGACGCTGGTGAACGTGAAGCCGTCGAGCTCCGCTTCGAACCAGGCGGCGGCGAACATCGCCGACTGGTTGCCGGTCGACGGACCGACGCCGGTGCGGTCGAGCATCTCCGGCAGGTTGGCGGTGCCGAGCGCCGCCAACGCGATCACGGTCGCGGTGTGGCGCTGGTACTCCTCGATGGCCACGTCGATGGTGTCCCACTGCGTGTGCCAGGTGTGCTGGAAGTAGTTGCTGCGGCCCTTCAGGCTCCAGTCGAGGCCGGGCACACCCGCGGCGATGAACGACGCGTGGTCGCTGCCGCCACCGCCGGAGACGCGCTCGACCTTCTTCAGCTCGAACACCGGCTTGTCCCAGTCGGCGTCGGGTGCCTTCAGCAGGCGCGTGACGTTCTCGAACACCGGCGCCAGCTGCGCCATCATCTTCTCGGTGACGCCGAGGCCCTGCGCCCAGTTGGTGCCGGTGTCGTGGTTGAACACCGCCGACACCTTGCTCATGTCGGTGCGGTGCTTCTGCACGTAGGCGCGGCTGCCGAGCAGGCCCTGCTCTTCACCGCCCCACAGGCAGAAGCGGATCGTGCGCTTGGGCTTCGCCCCGACCGTCGTCAGGATGCGCGCCGCTTCGATCGTCGTCGCCGTGCCGGTGCCGTTGTCGGTCGTGCCCTGCACCTGGTGCCAGCTGTCGAGGTGTGCCGAGACGATGACGACCTCGTCGGGCTTCTCGCTGCCCTTCAGCGTGGCGATGACGTTGTGCAGCTCGATCGGGCCGGCGCGGAACTCGTTCGGGATGTCGAACTCGCAGATCGGCTTCTTGTCCTGCTCGACCATCGCCAGCAGCGCGTCGAAGTGGTCGGCCTGCACCGCGACCTCAGGGAACGTCGGCACCGCGTCGAGCTCCTTCATCGCCGTCTGGTGGTTGCCGAACACGCGCACGCGCGTCGGGAAGTTCTTGTCCGGGTCGCCGGCGCGGTAGACGACGCCGAAGGCCCCGGCCTTCTGCAGCGCTTCGCGGACTTCCTTGCTCGGCCGCCGCTTGGCGATCGGCCACGCACCCTTGAAGGCGCTGAGATCGCCGTCGGCCGCCGTCGGCGCCGCCAGAACGGCGCCCTTCTGCGGCCCCTTGGTGCCCGCGGTCCACGCCTCGGTCGCGACGTACATGTCCTGCGGATCCGGGCTCAGGATGCGGCCCTTCCACGGCCCGTGGTTCCACGCCAGCTTCCACTCGCCCCACTTCTCGAGCTCGACCTCGAGCCCCATCGCCGCGAACTCGGCCTTCGCCCACTCGCAGCCCTTGGTGAAGTTGTCGGAGCCGGTCAGCCGGTGCCCGACCTTGCCGGTCAGGTCGCGCAGGATGCGCATTGCCTGGCTGCGCTCGATGCCTTCGGCCGCGATCTTCTGCGCCAAAGCCGGATCGATCGGCGCCGGGGCGGACTGGGTCGTGCCTGCGGGAGACTGGCCTGCGGGAGCCGGCGCGGCGGGAGCCTGGGCGGCCGCGAACGCGGCGAACAGCACCGACGACAGCGGGAGCGCGAACGACGGACGGATGCGTAGCATGAACACCTCGGGAAGGAGCGAGCTGGCTATCTACTCAGCCCTGGGTCCGAATGCGAGGTCGCCGCGGTCCCGATTGCGTCGCGCCCTGCGCACCCTGCCGGTTCGATCCTGGGCTACACGACCCAGAAAGGCCGGCCCGACCGCGTCCTTTGGGAGGGTGACGAACCCATGATCCACACTCTCGAAGGTGATCTCCTGCTCAGCAAGGCCGACCTGATCGCGCACGGCGTCGCGCCGAACGACGACTGGAAGAGCGGCCTCGCGCTGGCGCTGCGGGAGAGGTTCCCGGCCCTGCACAAGGACTTCCGCCACTACTGCCACCAGCAGAACCCGAAGCCGGGCACGCTGTGGCTGTGGCAGGGCGTCGACCAGCAGGGCCGCCACTGGCGCATCGCCAACCTGTTCACCCAGGACGCCCCGGCCCACCAGGGCGGCCATCCCGGTCGCGCCAAGACCGAGCACGTGAACCACGCGCTGCACGAACTGAAGAAGCTGGTCGACAAGGAGAAGCTGCAGAGCCTCGCCTTGCCGCGCCTCGCGACCGGCGTCGGCGGCCTCGACTGGGCGCACGTCGAGCCGCTGCTGCAGACGCAGCTCGGCGCGCTGAAGATCCCGGTCTACGTCTACGCGAAGTTCGTCGCCGGCCAGGCGGCGAAGGAAGTCGCCGCCAAGACGGCTCAGTGAGAGGCAACCGACCGCCGCCGCGCCAGCGCCTGACGAACATCGGCGAGCGAACGACCGTTCGCCGCCAACGCCACCAGCACGTGGTAGACGACGTCGGCCGCTTCGTCGACGGCGCGCGGCCCGTCGCCATCGGCCAGCGCCAGCACCAGTTCGGCGGCTTCTTCGCCGAGCTTCTTCAGGCGCAGGTTGCGGTCGCCGAGCAGGCGGCGCGTGTAGCCCGCGGTGTCGCCAGGCGTGTCGACGGCCAGCGTGCGCTCGGCGATCGTCGCCGCCAGCGTCGACAGTTCGTCGCCGTGCGGCCCCGCGAAGCACGAGGCGCTGCCGGTGTGGCACGCCGGCCCGGTCTGCTCGACGCGCGCCAACAGCGCATCGCGGTCGCAGTCGCGCACGATCGAGACGACGCGCTGCGTGCAGCCGCTGGTCGCTCCCTTCTGCCACAGCCCGCGCCGCCGCGAGTGGTAGTGCATGACCCCGGTGGCGAGCGTCGCGGCCAGCGCCTCGGCATCGGTGTAGGCCACCATCAGCACGGCCCCGCTGTGCACGTCCTGCGCCACGACCGGTACCAGGCCCTTGCTGAAGTCGACGTCGTCGACGCGCAGCGCCGGGGCCACCACCGCCGTGGCCCCCGCGAGCTGCGGCAGCAGCACACCGGCCAGCGCCGCATTGATGCTGCACAAGCTGCCGGCGAACGCCGACCGCCGGCCGTCGAACGCCACCGCCGTGCCGCCGGCTTCGTCGACGATCGGCAGCAGCGCCGCCGCGTCCCACGCCGCCAGCACCGGATCGAGCATCGCCTCGGCGCGGCCGGTCGCCACCAGCACGTGCCCGTAGCAATCGCCCCATGTGCGCGCGATCGCCGCCCCGTCGAGCACGCCCCGCACCGACGCCGGCAGCCGCGCGACGTCGGTGCACAGCACGGTCGCCGCCGCCAACGACGCCACCGTCGACACGCGCGCGCGGGCCCCGTTCCAGAACGTGCCTTCGCCGCGCGCCGCGACGACGCGTTCGCCGAGTGCGGGCAACACGCACGCACCCGCCACGATCGTGTCGCCTTCGGCGAGCGCCACCAACGTGCCCCACAGCGGCACAGAGCGCACGAACGCCTTGGTGCCGTCGATCGGGTCGACGATCCACCGTCGCGCGGCCTCTGGCCGTTCGATGCCGCCTTCTTCGCCGACGAACCCATCGTCCGGGAAGTGCTCGCGAACGAACGCGCGCGCCGCAGCTTCGGCGGCGCGATCGGCGACGGTGACCGGCGAACCGTCGGCCTTGTTCTCCACCGCGAGTCCGCGGCCGAAGTAGGACAACGCCACCTGTGCCGTGCGTTCCGCCAGTTCGGCGGTGACTTCGAGCCGGTTCATGCGACACCTCCGCGGCCACGCGCGAACGACCAGGTCGCCGGCGCCGCGTCGGCATCGCGCACCACGACGCCGGCATTGCGCAGTGCGTGCTTGCAGGCGCCGATCGTCAACGAGCCGTCGTGCAACGCCCCCGCCAGCAGCGCCGCGTCGGCGCGGCCGCGCGCCAACACGTCGACGACGTGCTGCGCGCAACCGGCCCCGCCCGACGCCACCACCGGCACCGCGACCGCGGCAGCGACCGCCGCAGTCAACTCGAGGTCGTAGCCCGAACGCTGCCCGTCGGCGTCGATGCTGGTCAGCAGGATCTCACCCGCCCCGCGCGCCACCACGGCCTGCGCCCACGCCACTGGCTCCAGCGACGTCGGCCGCCGCCCGCCGTGCGTGACGACGCGTGGCCCAGCCGGTGTGCGGCGCACGTCGATGCTGACGACGACGCACTGCGCCCCGAGCGCCTCTGCGCAGCGCGCGATCAGGTCCGGCTCGGCGACGGCAGCACTGTTCAACGCCACCTTGTCGGCACCGGCGCGCAACGCCGTGCGCGCGTCGGCGAGCGAACGGATGCCGCCGCCGAACACCAGCGGCACGAACAGCGTCTCCGCCGTGCGCGTCACCACCGACCAGCGCGACGGCCTCTGCTCGGCACTGGCGGTGATGTCGAGC
>JBILEY010000033.1:0-22610 GCA_044351865.1 Planctomycetota bacterium
CCCGCAGGATCGTGGTGCGCAAGACCCGTTCGCCCAGGTTGCGTCGCAGGTCCTGCAGGATCTCGCCGGTGACGGGGTCTGCGTAGTCCACCATGGTGGGCAGCACTCCGCGGAGCTTAGCCTTGCCGGGGTTCTCGGCCGCCGCCGTTTCGATCGAGGAGAGCATCTGCGACAACCCGTGCATGGCGAAGAACTCAGCCTGCACAGGAACCAGGATCTCATCGCCAAGGCGAACGCCTGCCCATCCCCAGTCGTCCATCCTTGGCGGGCAGTCGAACACCAAGAAGTCGATCGAGTTTGCCAGGGTCTCGGTCAGCTGCCGAAGCCGCTCGAAGTCCACCTTGGCTTCGCGGGGCACCTCGCCAAAGGCTCCCGGCGAGGGCACCAGCCACAAGTTCTGGGCGACTGCTGTCAGCTCCGAAAGGCCCGGCTCGGAGCTTGGGGCTGAACTCATGCCCTGCAAAGCAACCGTTGCATTGCCCTGAAGGTCCAGATCGACCAGCACCACTTTCCTGCCGCTCAAGGCGATCCCGTGAGCCAGGTGGATGGCCGTTGTGGTCTTGCCTACCCCACCCTTCTGATTCGCTAGGACGATGGACCGCACTTGCCGCCTGTTCGGTTCTTGGTTCCCAGGTATGCTAGCAATCTGCGCGGCGGCGAACAAACAGGCCAGCGCGTGTGTGGTTGACAATCCAAGGGGTGCGAGCCAAGGTGGGGCCATTCCATGAACGGCCCTTGGCTGCGGCTCTTGCGCCTGGCGTGTGTCGCTGCTCTCCGGCGCGCTGGCATGCTGCCTTGGATGTTGTTGTTGGTCGGTGTTGCCTGGAGCACATTGCTTGAGCCGGTGATGCTGCGACGGTCCGGGCTACCTCTGATCGAGTCCACTGCCCATGGCTTGGCGGTGCTCGCCCTGCTTCCGATCGCATCGGGCTGCTCGAGCTTGCCTCAGCTACGAGACCGCCTGGCTGTCAGTGGCTTGGTGACGTTTGGAATGGCAATCGTCCAAGCAGGAATGGCGGCGATCGCCGTGGCTCTGCGCGCACAGCCACTCGACAGCTTGTCATTGCTCGAGAGCCCGTTGCGCTTCTTGCTCGCGTGGTGGCCAGTGGCTGCTACGCTGAACACAGCGCTGCACGGGTGGCGGTCGTTGCTCGTGTGCTGCGTACAAGTTGTTTGTGGATCATCGGTTGCAACCTCCGAACTGAGCGGATCGAGCGTCGTCCTGGGCCTGCTTTCCCTCGGTTCCGCGCTCGCCATCAAACCCAGCGACCCCTCCAGTCAATATGCGAATCGGTATTCTTGGTGATATCCACGCCAACGTAGAGGCGTTGAGTGCGGTGGTCGACGCGCTGCGGCGCGAGCGCGTGGACACCTGGGTTCAGGTTGGCGACATCGTGGGATACGGGCCCGAACCGTCGGCCTGCATCGACATCGTCCGTGAGCTTGGCTGCATCACCTGCCTCGGCAACCACGACGCAGCCGTGCTCGGGCTGCTCGATACGTCCTACTTCAACAACTTCGCGCGGGCGGCCATCCACTGGACGAGCCCCCGCTTGCGCCCGCAGGATCTCGAGTTCCTGCGTAGCCTGCAACTGGTCGTGCGCACCCCGACGTTCACCGTGGTCCATGGCACGCTCAGCTTGCCCGAGCAGTTTGGCTATGTGATCAGTGCGGTCGAAGCGATCGAATCGCTCGACCAGCAGGAGACGCGGCTGTGTTTCGTCGGCCACTCGCACGTACCGGCCATCTACCTGCGGCGCCGCGATCAGCCGAACGAGATCCACATGGTCAACCACGCCGAGGCCGAGATCTCGTACCGCGGCTTCGACCAGGTCCTGATGAACGTCGGCAGCGTCGGCCAACCGCGCGACGAAGATCCGCGGGCGGCGTATGGCCTGGTCGATACCGACCTCGAGGTCGCCTGCGTCAAGCGCGTCCACTACGACATCGCCGGGGTGCAGCGGAAGATCCGGGCCGCGGGCCTGCCGGACGTGCTGGCGAATCGGCTCGGCCTGGGTGTCTGACCTGCGATGGTGGGCCTGCTGACAATGCGGTGGGCCGTTGCCATCGCCGTGCTCGCCACAACCGCCAGCGCGCAGCGATGGGTCGACGTCACCGGTCGCACGCCCGCTGGTCGGGTCGCACTTCATCAGGCCGCGATCGACGCCGGCACCGACGCGCGGGTTCTTCTCGTCGCCTCGCACCCTGACGACCGCTACCTGCTGCCGGCGGTCTGGCTGCGTTCGACCTTTGGCATGCGGGTCTCCGTGTTGCTGGCGACGCGCGGTGGCGGCGGCCAGAACAGTGCTGGTCCGCAGAGCGGCGACGAACTGGAACGTCTGCGCACGCTCGAAGCCGAAGTCGGTGGCGCTCGCCTCGGCTGCGACGTGCTCTACCTCGACCGCCCGGACGGCGGCTACCGACGCTCGGCGGCGGAGACGTTCGCCGAATGGGGGCGCGAGCAGACGCTGCAGGAACTCGTGCGACTGCTGCGCACCGAGCGTCCCGATGCCGTCGTGACCACGCACCACGCCGAGGAGACCCACGGCCACGATCTGGCTCTCGTCGAGCTGCTGCCGGAAGCGATCCGGGCGGCGGCCGATCCAGCGTTCCGGGCGAGCGGCGAACCGCATCGGGTGCGCACGTTCCTCAGTGGGGCGGGCAGCTCCCCGTCGGGGCGAGTGCTGCGCATCGACGCCGACCAGGTGGAGCCAGAACGCGGGGCTTCGTTGCGGCGGTTGGCGCACGACGTGCTGCGCGAGGCCCACACGACTCCTGGTTCGCCGGCGCCGATGGCTGCCGTGTTCGACGCCGAACTGCGGCTCGAGCCGGAGTTCGCCGAGCAGGTTCCGATCGACGGACCCCGGCCGCTCGGCTTGCCGTCGGTGTTCGATGCGGATCAGTGGGAGGGCGACCCAGCCGAAGCCCGCGAGCTCGAGGTCGCGCTGTCGACCGGCGTGCGCGACCTCGTCTGGCAGCGCCAGATCGACGTTTCGCGCCTCTTGAACCTGGTTCGCCGCATCCGTGCGCTGGTCGCCGCGAGCAAGACCACCGACAACCGCCGCCGCCTCCAGTCCCGTCTCGAAGCGATCGAGCGCCTCACCCTGCTGGCAGCCGGCATCCACATCGAGGTGGAAGTGCCACCCGGCACCGCTGCGATCGCCGGCGAGGAGTTCGAAGCCTCCGTGCAGGTGCATGGCAGCGCTGGATCGCCGGTGCAGCTGCGCGTCGAGGGACTCGAAGGTGTCGACGTCACCCTCGAACCGATCGAAGCCGCGACGGTGCGACACGGCACAGCGCTCGCGAACCTCTCGGTGCGCATGCCGCTCGGCGCCGAGCAGCATCGCGATCCGATGGCGCGCCGCTTCCGCGCGCAGCGCTTCGTGCCGCCGGTGCGCGTGCGCTTCCTCGTCAAGGTGGGCGACCTGGAGATTCCGGTCGACGTGACGGTGCCGGTCGAGCAGCGGGCGCCGGTCGACCTCGCCGTCGTGCCGCGCATGCTGCTGTTGCCGAGCGGTCGACGTCAGGCACAGTTCAGCATCGGCATCCTGCGCAACAGCAGGTTTCCGGTCGAAGGCGAGCTCGTCGTGCGTGGTCCGGCCGGCTACGCGATCCCCGCCGATCGGCATCGCGTGACGTTGGACGAGCGGCGCAGCGAGATGCTGGCGCTGACCGTGGAGGCCCCGCCCGAGCGCCGGCCCGGCGTCGACATCCTGCGCATCCAGCTCGGCAACACGCGGGTCGACCTGCCGGTGCACACGGTCGAGGTGCAGGTGCCGACCGACCTGCGTGTCGGCCTGCTGCGCAGCCGCGACGACACGTTGCCGAACGTGCTCGGCGTCGGCGGTTTCGGTGTGCGTTGGACCGAGCTCAGCGACGACGACATCGCCGTCGCCGACCTGCGTGGACTCGACACGATCGTCGTCGACATCCGCGCCCTGCGCGATCGTCCGGCGGCGCGCCGCGGCTTCCGCCGCCTGCTCGATTTCGCGACCGGCAAGGGCCGACGCCTCGTGGTCTTCTACCAGAAGGACTCCGAGTTCCATCCACCCGGGGAAGGCTTCGTCGGTGCCCCGATGACGCCGTTCGTGGTCGGCAAGAACCGCGTCACCCGCGCCGACGCGCCCGTGCGCGTCCTGCGCCCCGACCACGTGCTGCTGCTGAAGCCCAATGTCATCGAGCCGGCCGACTGGGACGGCTGGGAACAAGAACGCGCGCTCTACCTGCCGAGCCTCTATGCCGGTCAGTACGAAGAACTGCTCGAGCTCAACGACCCGGACCAGCCGACCGAGCGCGGCGCCCTGCTGTATGCACGCACCGGCGACGGCGAGTTCGTCTACTGCGCGTTGTCGCTGTGGCGACAGCTGAAGAAGCTGCACCCTGGGGCAGTGCGCCTGCTCGCCAATCTGGTCACGCCGCGCGAACGTTCGCTGCCCTGAGCTCCGGCGGTCGCAGCCGAGGCGTCAGCGGAAGCGCCCAGGCGTCAGCAGCACGCAGCCGACCAGGTTGGCGCCGATCAGCGTGCCGAGGGCGAGCCGCGGCGACCCGGTCTTGAACCAGAACAGCACCGACCACGCCGTCACCATCGCCGCGACCGCCAGCAGCGTCAGCGGCACTGGATTGCTGCGGGGGACGAGGAATCGCGCTGGCTCCGCGTTCGCATTCGGCGCTTTCGCGTGCTGTGCCATCGATTCGGCAGCGACGGCCGAGCGTTCGATGCGCTGGCCGATGCCGTCGAGCTTCTCCGCGAGTCCGGTCAGCGCCGTCGCGGCGGCAGCCGAGCTTGCCGCGGACTTCTGCAGCCCACCTTCGATTGCTCCGACCAGGGGTGCAAGGTCGACCGGCGGTGTGGCCGGAACCTGGATCGTCGGCGGTGGGGGCGAGGCCGCAGGTCGCCCGGCCATCTCGACCAGCGCGGCCTTCAACTCGCCCAGAAACGATTCGACGCGCTGCATCGATGCGGCAAGCAACGGCGCCGCGTCGTCATCGACGGTGGGAGGCGTCGCGGCTGCAGGCGGAGCGGCCGCCGCGGGAGCCGCTACTTCGTCGATCACGGCCGGGGCGTCTTCGGTCTTCGCTGGTGCGGCTTCGAGGGCCGTCTCCTCCTCGTTCGGGGCGGCGACCGCGGCTGCGATCGCTGCGTCGGCATGTGGTGCGGCCGGCGGAACCACCGCGGCCTCGGAGCCAGCATCCTCGGACTTCTCCAGCGCGGGCGATGTCGACGTCGACGCGGCGACACTGACCGGAGCTGCCGCCGGAGCTTCGTAGGCGACGGCCTTGGCCTTCGGCGTCTTCGTCGGACCTGCGTCGAGATCGAGAACGGACAAGGCGGCGGCAATCTCCGAGGCGTCGAACGTCGGCGGCTGGTCCTCTTCTCGTAGCAGCGGCTCGAGCACCTCTTCGGCACTGGCGATCGCTTCACTGGCAGCTTGCTCCGCTGCGGGGTGGTCTTCGTGCTCGGTCGCCATCGGTTCGGCGGACATCTTCGGTTCCTCACGGTTCGGCACCGCGGCCAGTGCCGCGGCAGCCTCGGGTACTTCCTCAGGCACGTCTTCGGCAGCGTGGGCCGCATCCGGAACGGCATCGCTCGCGGCCTCTGCGGCTGCCATGGCCGGCATCGGAGCCGGCGCCTCCGCTTCGATCACTGCAGTCGACGGCTCGATCGCGGCAATGGCTGCCGCCGCCGCAGGTTCCTCCGCGGGCGCCGCTTCGCTGCTCGCTGCGTCCGCCGGCTCGGGTGCCTGCGTCTCTTCGACCGCGGATTCGCCGGCGACAGGTTCGTCGGCCGGCAGCACTTCCGCCTCGCAGCCTTCGTCGGCCGGCGCGGCCGCCATCTTCAGCTCGGACACAGGCCCTTGCTGGTCTTGCTTCGCTGCGCTCGTCGCCGCGGCTTGCTCGGCCGCTGCGTCCGGCGCACGAACGGTCTCGACGACGTCGTTGCCAACCGGATCCTCGGTCGGGGCGTTGCGTCGCGTAGGCGATGGCGTCGGCATTGCCTCCGCTAGCGCCGCGCGCGCGCTCGTCGCGGCCGTTGGCTCGTCGTCCCATTCCCCTAGCGCGGACGCCAGATCGTCGACGTCGAAGCAGGCTTCGTCCTCGCCTTCTTCGTCGCCAGCCTCGTCGTCTTGCTCGCGCCAGGTCGCGCCGTCGCCCGCTTCGTCGCGGCCGCTCTCGTCCGCGCTCGTATCGCCGCCCGCAGCGCCCGCCTGTTCGTTGTGTTGGGCCGCGGTCTCGCCGGCGGCGACGCCGATCGAGGCTTCGAGGCGGGATTCGTCCTCGGCGATGCGCAGAACGTGCTCGACGTCTGCCTCGAGCTCGGCCGCGGCTTCGTGCAGCACCTGCGCCAGATCGGTCGTCGCCAGGTGCTCGGCCAACGCCTCGGCAGGCGTCACGGCGCCGACGCTCGGCAGCTCGTCGTCCGCCGTCTTCCGCTGCAGCAGCGCGCGCAGCAGGAACGAGCGCACGCGCATCGGCGACAGCACCACTGCCGTCTTGCCGATCGACGCGAGCCGCGCCGAAAGGTCCGCGCGCAGTTCCGGTGCCGCCGTGAACACGGGGTCGTCACCTCGATCACCCGTCAGCGTTCCCACCTGCTCGATCGCACCGCGTGCGAGCCACGCGAGGATGTCGCCGGCCGGCACGCCCAGGCGGGCGAGATCCGAGCGCGTCAGCAGGTGTTGCTGCAGTGGTGGGTGGGATCGACTCATGGAACGACGGCGACCCGACCCTTTGCCCGCGGACTTTTCGGTCGCAGTCGTCGCTGCGGTGAAGGTCGTCCGGTCGATCTGCGACCGCCCGTTGCCACCGCTCCGTCGTCACCGTCCTGCCTTGGCGCGTCGGCATGCCGCCGACCGCGCGCGCGAACTCACGGCAGCTTCGGGAAGCGCATGCGCGACCGCTTGCCGCGGATCACCTTGACCTCGCGGATCGAGTTGCCGGAGCGCAGCACGTGGAACGCCTGCGCGTCGATCATCGAGTAGTCCCCGTTGTCGTAGAGCAGCTCCAGGCGGATGTGCTCGTTGAAGTCCTCGAAGTAGCGGATCTCGACGACGTTCTTGGACGGCACCGTCGTCACGGTGCCCTGCAGCGTCACGTATTGAAAATCGGAGATCGACATGATCGCCGCGACCTCCGCGTCGCCGGCCGGATCCTGCGGCACCATGGCGAGGGCGAACACGAGCGGAACAGGCAACAGCAGCTTCCAGGCTTTCACGGTTGGTCTCCGATGTCGGGAACGGGGCTTTTCTCCGGCCGCCGCGGCGGCCTATGACGGCAGCCTACCCGTGTTCCTGCCCGCGATTTCACGCCTCTTCGCCGCGCTGTTGCTCCTCCTCGCGGTGGCGTGCAACCGGCATATCGAACGCGCTCCCCTGTCGGATGCGGAGCTGATGGCCCACGTCGACGTGGTCGCCGGCACGGGCGAAGTCGGCGACGACGACCTGCGGCGCGTGCGCGAAGCCGTCGCCGCCAGCCTGCCGCGGCTGCAGAAGGAGTTCCAGCGGCCCCTGCAGCGGCGCTTCCACGTGTTCGTGCACGCCGACCGCGAGCACCTGCCCGCTTCGCTGGTGGCGTCCCTGCACGAAGATGCCGCCGGCTTCGCGCTGCTCGGCATGCACCAGCTCCACATCGTGCGCGACGAGATCGCCGGCAGCGGCAGCACGCTGGCCGGAGTCGTCGCCCACGAACTCGTGCACGAACTGCTCGACCAGTACGCCGGCGAGTTCGGCCGCCTGATCCCGCGCTGGTTCCACGAGGGGCTGGCCCAGGTCCTGGCCGGCGACACCTACCTGCACGTGCGCGAGGAGGAACTGGTCTTCCGGCTGATGAACCGCTCGCTGTTGTCGTTCGAACAGCTGCGACACAAGTTCCCGACGGCGAAGCCCGCCCTGCGCACCGCCTACGCCCAGAGCTACTCGTACGTGGCCTGGTTGCACCGGCGCTACGGACTGCCGGCGCTGCTCCGGCTGGTCGCCGCGGTCGATCGCGACATCAGCTTCGAAGGGGCGCTCGTCGGCATGTCGCATCGCTCGACGCTCGATCTCGCCGAGGCCTGGCGGGACAGCGTGCTGCACTCCGGCGCGCCGTGGCGCGTGCTGTTCAACAGCGGGTTCGATCTGTTGCTGGTCGCGATCCTGCCGCTGCTGGTGCTGGCGTTGCGGCGCCGACTGCAGTCGGAGTCGCGGGCGGCGCGCCGCATGGCGGAGAGCGAGGAGCGGGACCGACGGGCCGAAGAACTGCGCCAGGCGCAGCTCGCCGCGCACGCACGGGCGATGGCCGCGGCCGGCTTCGCGCCGCCGCCGGTCGACGAGGAGGCGGCGGCGGAGCCGTTGCCGCCAGGCCAGTGGTTGCCCGAAGCGTTGCATCCCGGTCGCGAAAGCCCCTCGTCGCCGCCCCCGTCGACGCGTTAGAACGAGGCGGTGAACGTCCCTTCGATCCCGATGCGCACGGCGCTCGCCGTCGCCCTCTCGGTCGCTGCCAGCGGGTGCGTTTCGCACCAGCACGTCGTCGGCCTCGGCCCGACCGGCACCGGCAGCACCTCGGAGCGCCAGTACTACGTGCTGTTCGGCCTGCTGCAGGTGAACGAGGTCGACACCCAGCGGTTCGCGCCGGAGCTGACCAGCTACACGATCGACACGCGCTTCTCGTTCACCGATCTGGTGCTGTCGACGCTGATGCTGCCGCTGACGGTGACCACGCGCACGGTCACGGTGCGCACGTGACCAAGAACCGCACGGACGAGCTGCAGCTGCAGTTCCTCGGCGCCGCCCGCCACGTCACCGGCACCAAGCACCTGCTGCGCATCGCCGGCTCGCGCGTGCTGCTCGACTGCGGCCTGGTGCAGGGGCCGCGCCGCGTCGCCGACGAACAGAACCGCCGGCTGCCGATCGCCGGCCGCGAGGTCGATGCGCTGATCCTGTCGCACGCGCACATCGATCACTGCGGGGCGCTGCCGCGGCTGGTCAAGGACGGCTTCGCGGGGCCGATCTGGTGCACCGACGCGACCGCCGACATGTTGCGGATGATGTTGCTCGACTCCGCGCACATCCAGGCGCAGGACGCGAAGCACCTGCGCAAGCGCGGCCACGATGCCGAGCCGCTCTACGAGGTCGAAGACGTCGAACGCACGCTGCGCCTCGTCAAGTCGGTGCCGTACGACCAGCCGTTCGAGGTGCTGCCGCAGCTGCGCGTCGAGTTCCTCGAGGCCGGCCACATCCTCGGCGCGGCGATGGTGGTGATGGACACCGAGGTCGGGCGTCGCAAGCGCCGCATCGTGTTCACCGGCGACCACGGCCGGAAGAACCTGCCGATCCTGCGCGATCCGGCGCGCATCCCCGAGTGCGACGTGCTGATCACCGAGTCGACCTACGGCGATCGCCTGCACGAGCAGAAGGTCGACATGATGGCCGAGCTGGCGCGCATCGTCGCCGAGGAGCTGCACGACGGCGGGCGCGTGGTCGTGCCGGCCTTCGCCGTCGGTCGCACGCAGTCGGTGGTCTTGTTCCTCGGCCAGCTGATGCGCGACGGCACGCTGCCGCAGCTGCCGATCCACGTCGACTCGCCGATGAGCCGCGAGGCGACGCGCATCATGCGCAAGCACCCGGACCTGTTCGACGCCGAGACGCGCGCGTTGCTCGCCAGCGGCCACGATCCCCTGTTCTTCGAAGGTGTGAACTACGTTGCCGACGTCGAGGAGAGCAAGGCGCTGAACCAGGTGCGCAACGGCGTCATCGTCTCCGCCTCGGGCATGTGCGAGTCGGGTCGCGTGTTGCACCATCTGTCGCAGAGCGTCGGCCGCCGCGAGGACTGCGTGCTGCTCGTCGGCTACCAGGCGCAGGGCACGCTCGGCCGCCGCCTGCTCGACGGCGAGAAGACCGTCAACATCTTCGGCGAGCCCCACAGCGTGCGCTGCAAGGTGCGCAACATGCCCGGCTTCTCGGCCCACGCCGACTGGCGCGAACTGCTCGACGGCGCCTCGCACCTGGCGAAGCGCTGCCAGCAGGTGTTCGTCGTGCACGGCGAAGAAGGCCCGGCCGAGGCCTATGCCGAGCGCCTGCGCGGCGTCGGCTTCCGTTCGGTGACCGTGCCGAGCAAGTACGACGTCGTCGACGTGGCGTGATGCGCGTCCCGTTCCGCAAGATGGAAGGGGCCGGCAACGACTACGTCTTCGTCGATGCGCTGCGCACGCCGTTCCCGCTGGAGCGCGGCAGCGAACTGGCGCGCCGCTGGTCCGATCGCCACTTCGGCATCGGCAGCGACGGCCTGATCGTGCTGGCCGCCGG
This sequence comes from Planctomycetota bacterium, assembly GCA_044351865.1. GTDB lineage: Bacteria > Planctomycetota > UBA1135 > UBA1135 > UBA2386 > UBA2386. The sequence continues at coordinate 10,281 of JBILEY010000033.1, forward strand.
CACCTCGGCGCCGGTGCGCATGCACATGTGGAACGCAGACGGTTCGCGCGGCGCCATGTGCGGCAACGGCCTGCGTTGCCTCGCGGTGCTGGCGCACGAGCACGGCCATCTGCGCGAACGGCGCTTCGCCGTCGAGACCGACGCGGGCCTGCGGCGCGTCGAACTGCTCGACGGTGGGCTGGTGCGCACGGCGATGGGGCAGGTGGAGGTCGAAGCGCCCCAGCGTTTCGACGTCGACGGCCGCGAGCTCCTGCTGTGGCGCGGCAATGCCGGCAACCCGCACGCGGCGACGTTCGTCGTCGACGTCGACACCGCCGACGTCACCGGCCTCGGTGCGGCGCTGCAGCGGCACGAAGCCTTCCCGGACGGCGTCAACGTCGAGTTCGTGCAGGTGCTGGCGCGCGACCGGCTGCGGCAGCGCACGTTCGAGCGCGGCAGCGGCGAGACGCTGGCTTGTGGCACCGGGGCCGCGGTGGCGGCGACGGCGGCCACCGCCGCCGGCTACGTGCGCGCCGAGGTGGTGCACGTCGAACTGCGCGGCGGCACGCTGGCGGTGCGCTCCGACGGGAGCGGCCTTGCGATCGAGGGCCCGGCTCGTACCGTCTTCACCGGCGAGATCGAGCTGTCCGAGTAGTTCGGCGAGCGATCTGGCCGGTTCGGGCGCACCCTGCGCCGTCGGAGGTTCTCGCCGTGGGCATCGTCATCGGGGTGGTCATCGGAGTCGTCGTCCTGGTCGGGCTGATCGTGATGGGCATGTACAACGGCCTCGTCAGCCGTCGTAACGAGGCCAAGAACTCCTGGAGCCAGATCGACGTGCAGTTGAAGCGTCGTTACGACCTGATCCCGAATCTGGTCGAGACCGCGAAGGGCTACATGAAGCACGAGCGCGAGACGCTCGAAGCGGTCGTTCGCGCGCGCCAGACCTGCGTCGACCTCAGCAAGGCCGGCAGCGTCGGCGAACTCGCCAAGGCCGAAGGCCTGCTGTCGACGTCGCTGCGCGGCCTGTTGGCGGTGTCGGAGAGCTATCCGGACCTGAAGGCCAACCAGAACATGCTGAAGCTGCAGGAGGAACTCGCCTCCACCGAGAACAAGATCAGCTTCGCGCGCCAGGCCTACAACGACGCGGCGATGCGACTGAACAACGCCATCGAGCAGTTCCCGAACAACGTGCTGTTCTCGAGCTTCAAGCAGGTCGAGTACTTCGAGGTCGAGTCCGCCGAGGAGCGCAAGGCGGTGAAGGTGTCGTTCTGATGACGACGTCGGCGAACGGCTGTCGCGGCCACGTCGTGGTGATCGCCGGGGCGACCGGCCGGCTCGGCACGGCCCTCGCGCGCGCGGTGCTGGCGAACGGCGGCAAGGTCGCGGCCGCGGTGCGAAAGCCCTGGCAGGTCGCGAAGCTGCGCGAGCAGCTCGGCGCCGAGGGCGTGCTGGTCGGCCTCGTGCCCTCGCTCGACACCGAAGCCGCCGCCGGCTTCGCCAAGGGCGCCAACGACGCGCTCGGGCCGGTGACGGCGTTCGTCGGCGCCGCCGGCACGTTCGTGCCGCGCACGCCGGGGCGCGAGCCGGGCGGCGACCTGGCCGAACAGCTCGAGGCCAACCTGCTGGCCAACGCCACGCTGGCGCGCGCCCTGCTGCCCGGCATGCAGAAGCGCCGTCGCGGGCGCCTCGTCTTCGTCGGTGCGGGCGCCGCTTGCCTCGCCGCCGGTGCCGCCACTTTCGTCGCCGCCAAGGAAGCCGTGCATGGCTTCGTGCGGGCGCTCGCTGCCGACCTCGCCGCCGAGCCTGCGGGCCGCGGCGTCGAAGCGACGATGCTGCAGCCCGACTTCGCCAGCCGCATGGGCGACGCCGAGCTCGCGAGTACGGCCGCGGCCCTGGTGGCCGCGCTCGGTCCGACGGCCCCCGGGGTGCTGTCGCCCGCCGGCTCCTGAGGCTACAAGCCTGCGCATGCCGAGCCCCGTCGCAGCGACTCGCCGCTGGACGAACGTGGCACTGCTCGCCCTGGTTGCGAGCCACGCGTTCGCCCAGCAGTCCTCCACGCAGGATCCAGCGCCGCCGAGTGCCCAGTTCGAAGCGGCGCAGGCTGCAGCCGAACGTTGGCTCGCCGACGGGCAGGACCGGGCCGTCGAGGTCGAGAAGGTCGTCGCCGAGCTCGCCGTCGATCGCAAGGCCGCGATCGCCTGGCTGGCCACGCAGCTGGCGCAGACCGACGTGCAGGCGAACACGCCGCGTTCGCGCGCGCTGCTGTCGCTGGCGACGCTGGTGGCGCTCGACTTCGTCGCCTGGCAACGCGCGACCAACATGGTCTTCGTCGGCCAGTACGACGGACTGCAGCCGCTGCAACCGTTCGTCACCGACCGCTTCTTCGAGCTGCTGCTGGCGCCGCCGCCGTGGTTCTCGATCGATCGCCGCGTGCACCTGGTGGCGCCGCTGCGCGACCTGCAGCTGCGCACGCCGCCGGCCGAACGGCTCGAAGCCGTGCTGCGCATCGTCGAGAACGAACGGCAGGAGCCGACCGATCTGCGGCGCGCGCTGACCGCGGCGCTGTGGCAGTGGGGCACACGCGAACCGGGCCAGCGCATCGTCGCCGAGCTGCAGCAGGGCATCGCCGATGGCACGGCCGAGGATCGCGTGCGCGCTTCGCTCGAGCTCGCCGACTTCTACGTGCTGCTGCGCGAGTACAAGCGCGCCGCCAACCTCTACCGCACGGCACAGGCGCTGTCGAAGAACCTCGGCGTGCCGCTGCGGCCGGTGGCCTGGTACGCCGCGGCCTGCGTGCACGCGTTGCTCGGCGAACAGGAGCTCGGCCTGCAGGCGATCGAGCGCTGCGCCGGACTGCTGGCGGATCCCAACCTCGACGTGTCGTGGCGCCTCGAACGCAAGGCGCTCGAGACCGACCCCGAACTCGCCGCGCTGCGCAAGGATCCGCGCTTCGCGGCGGCGATGGCGAAGGCGTTCGCGAAGCCGGCGGACGAGAAGGCCCCGAGCGAGCCGAAGGCCGATGGTGGTGGACGTGATCGCTGAGGCTTCGCGCGCGTCGTCGCCGTGTGCGCGCACGCCGTGGCGCCGCCGTCTGCAGCCGACCATGGATCGCTGAACCACCGTGGGACTGCCGATCGCGTTGTTGCTGGGCATGTTGATCGCGGCGAGTGGTCCGATGTGGGCCACGCTGCTGCCTGGCACCGGCACACCGCCAGCGGTTCTGTTCGAACTGTCGCTGCTCGCCGTGCCGACCCTGCTGGCGATCGCGTCGTTGCGCGGGGCGCGCCGCGAACTGCTGTCGGGCCGCGCCGGAGTGGTGCCGCCGCGCGCGATGCTGGCGTGGTCGGCGCTCGCTTCGCCCGGCATCGTGCTGCTGCTCGACGTGCTCGGCGGCTACCGCGACTTCGCCGACCGCGTCGCGTTCGACGATGGCGCGCTGGCGCTGGTGCTCGGCTTCGCTCCGGTCTTCGTCGCCGAACTGCCGCGCCTCGCCGTCGCGACGCTCGCGCAGTTGCACGTCGAGATGCGGGAACTGACGGCGCCGGGGCCGGTCGATCCGAACGTGCTGCCGCACCTGCGCGAGCTGGTGCCGCAGCTGCGGGCGCGGCTCGGCTGGCCGGTGCTGATGCTCGGTCTGGTCGCGCTGCTGGCCACGCTGCTGGCGTTGCTGCAGCGCGCCGAAGAGCTCGAAGCGTTCGTCCTGGCGACCTCGGTCGGCATGGTGCTCGCTGGCATCGTGCTGCTGGTCCTGGCCCTGCTGCTGCTGCCGCAGCTGTTCCGCCGCTGGTTCGGCGTGCACGGCGACTTCCCGCCGGGCGTCGGCGAAGCGCTGCGCGCGACCGCGGCGCAACTCGGCTTCCCGCCGCATCGCGTCTACGTGCTGCCGACCGGCCGCCGTTCGCTGAACGCGCTGCTGGTGGCGCCGCTGCCGATCGGCCGCTTCCTGTGCATCACCGACGGCCTCGTGCACGCGCTCGATCGCGTGGCTCTCGCCGGCGTCGTCGCGCACGAGGTCGGCCACGCGCGCCTGCGCCATCCGCAGCTGCTCGCCGGCTTCGTGCTGTCGGTGTCGGTCGCGATCCTGGCGACGGTGCGGCTGTGCCTGGTGAACGGCAGCGAACTCTGGCTGCTGGGGGCCCTGACCGCGGTGCCGGCCGCGCTGGCGCTGGTCGCCGTGCGGCAGCTGATGCGCCGCTTCGAGCTCGAGGCCGACGCCGTGTCGGTCGAAGCGCTCGGCGCCGGCCCGTGCTCGCAAGCGCTGCTCGAGGCGATGCGTCTCGCGATGCCACAGCAACCCAGCGCGCTGCGATCGCTGCTGTCGATGCACCCCGACGAGAACGAACGTGTGCAGCGCATGCATCGCCATCAGGCGGATCCTGCCTACCGCGCCGCGTTCGCAGCGCGCGGCCGACTTGTGCGCCAGGGCCTGCTGGCGGGCGTGCTGCTGTCGCTGACCCTGGCATGGTTCGGCTTCCGCGCCGCGTGGCCGATCGAGTTCGTAGCCTTCCGCCTCGGCGCCGGCGACGTGGTCGGAGCCCATCTCGCCGCCCCCGCGGCCGAAGCCGCGATCGCCGGCGCCGGCACACCGGTGCGCAAAGAATGGCAGCGCACACGCACGCTGCTCGACGCCGCCTACGAACTGGCCCCTGCCGCCACCGACTGGCCGTCGGCCAAGGCCGCATTCGCCGAACGCGCGTGGCGCCGCGGCGAGCTCGAGCTGCTGTCGCGCGGCCCCGCCGCCGCCGAACCCTGGCTGGCGCTGCACCTCGCCGCGACGTCGTCCCCGAGCGACCAGCAGCGCGCGATCTACGCCTACTGCCGCGCCGCGCTCGACGAGCAACCGGAGCTCATGGAACGACTGCGCGTCCACATCCGTGCCCAAGGCCCACCCGAATCGCTGCGCGCCGCCTTCGGCGACTGACCGCCGAAACACGAATCACCGCACCGGCAGCTCCGCACCACCAGGGGACGTCCCGCATCCCCGCGAACCGAAGCAAAGCCTGCCACCCCATCGAGCCGCGACCGCTTGCGGTCGTCGGCTCGATCCCACGGTCCCCCGCTGCGGCGATTGCGTTCCTCTCGCCCCTGGAATCGACCCCGGCGCCTTCGTCGTTGAGCCGCGGCCGTTGCGGCCGCCGGCTCCTACCGGACGTTCGAGGCCCTCTCCTCGCGCGGCCCCCTAATAGCGATTGACCTCGACGGCCCAGGTCATGTCCTTCTTCCAGACCTCGTTGCCGCGGCGGTCGAACTCGCGCACGCGCGTGTTCTCGGCGACCAGCGTATTGCCGTTCGGCAGGCGATCGGCGTCGCTCGGCGAGCTCAGGCCCTGCAGTTCCCAGACGACCTTGCCGTCGCGGTCGAGCTCCATCACGGCGCCCTTGTTGCGCAGCGTGACCAGCGTGTTGCCGTTGGGCAGGCGGTCGGCGTCGTGCGCGTTCGGCAGGCCCTTCAGCTCCCAGACGACTTCGCCGTCGGGGCTGATCTCGATGACGCGATCCTTCAGCACGTCGGCGATCAGCGTGTTGCCGTTCGGCAGGCGATCGACGTCGAATGGTCGGATGTCCTTGGCGAACGACCACACGATCTTGCCGGCCTGGTCGACCTCGATGACGCGGCTGCCGAACGTGTCGGCGATCAGCGTGTTGCCACTCGGCAGGCGGTCGGCGTCGTAGGGGTTCTTCAGGTCGTCGAACACCCAGATCTGCTTGCCCTTGCGATCGACTTCCTGCACGCGGCTGACGGCGAACTCGGTCAGCAGCAGGTTGCCGTTGTCGAGGCACTCGGCATCCCAGGCGCCGAACACTTCTTCCATGACGAACACCGGCCGGCCCTGTTCGTCGACCTCGACGACGCGGTTGTCGCTGTAGTCGGCGATCAGGGTGAAGCCCCACAACGCACCGCCGCCGACGCCGAGTTCGACGTGCTGCACGTCGCGCCACGGCACCACGGCGGCGCCGAGCTGCGGCACGCTGATGGCGGTGCCTTCGCCGCTGTTCGAGCCGACGAAGCCGATCAGGCGCTCGCCGTTGGTCAGATCGAGGCGGTTGTAGATCGTCGTGTCGGGCTCGGTGGTGCGCGGCCGCGTGAACAGCAGGCCCGCCACTTCGCCGAGCGGCACCGACTGCTGCTTGCCTTCCTTGTCCTGCAGCACCAGCGTCGTCGCGTCGGCGCGCAGCAGCTGGCCGTCGCGGAACTTCGCTTCGTGGTCGCGCACGCGGTCGTGTTCGCTCGAACCGCCGACCAGGCGATCGAGCTTCGGATCGAACGCGATCCCCTGCACGTCCTTGCGCGGCAGCACCAGCTCGCCGAAGCGCGCCGAGCGCAGGCGCACGGCCTCCGGGTCGATGCCCAGCACGACGCCGCGGATCAGGCTGCCCTGGTTCAAGAACACGCGTGCGCCTTCGGCTTCGACGGCGGCGTGGGCGGGGAAGTCGATCGTGTCGCAGTCGGCGAACGACAGCTCGGCCAGCGGCAGTTCGGGCAGCATGCCGTGGGCGAGCAGCGAGTCGCCGAGCAGGCCGCCGAACTCGCCGGCCAGCTGGGTGCGGTCGGGCATCGTGAACTTCGCCGCGGTGCGGGCCGTGCTCGGCGGCACGCGCTTCGTCGCCGCCGCGGCGAGCACCGGATCGGGGTGCTTGCCGAGCTCGTTCAACAGGGTGGTGGCGCCCGCGTCGGTGCGCGCCAGCAGCGCGCGCAGCATCGCCATCGCCTCGGTGCGCGTCAGCACGACGCCGGCCAGCGGCCCGTCGCCGGGCAAGGGCCCGAGCAGCAGTGTGCGGCAGGCGGCGAGCGCCTTCGGCGCGTTCATGCGGCCCAGCGCCGACAGGCTGGCGGTGCGGTGCACGCCGTTCTTGAACGTCACCATCTGCAGCACCGCGTCGCAGTCGTCGTCGGTGCCGACCTTGCCGAGTGCGCGGATGGCGCCGTCGCCGATCGACGAATCGGTGTGGCCCAGCGCACTGCGCAGCGAACGCGACAGCCGCTGGTCCGCCGGCAGATAGAGCGACGTCGCCACCAGGCCGCGCAGCAGCGCCAGCTCCTTCTTCTCCTGTTCGTCGCCCTTGGCCTCGAGCGCGTCGATCACGCGGCGGCAGCGGATGTGCTGCTCGAGCACCTGGTAGTCCTGGCTGCGCTGACGGATCGCGTCCTTGGCGCGATTGCCGATCTCGATCAGCGTGCGTTCGGCGTTCTCGCGCACCTGCCAGCGCGCGTCGCCGAGCTCGTCGAGCAGCCGGTCGACCTTCAGCCGGTACTCGCGGTGGTCGCCGTGGATGCGGGCGACGAGGGCGTTCATCGCCCGCGGCGCTTCGGCCAGCAGCGTGCCGACCTGGGCGAGGCGCGGCGGCAGGGTCGGTGTCTGGAAGCCAGCACAGGCCTGCACCAGCTGTTCGTCCGTCCAGTCCTGGGCGGAGGTCGAGGTGACGAACAAGGCCAGCACGGTCGCGGCGCGCAGCAGTGGGGTCTTCATCCGGGGCGGCAGTCTAGGCGGGGGAGTGATCGCTCGGCGAGTCCTGGTGACGAACGAGTCCAACGACAGCTTCCATTCCGGAGTTCGCTCGCCGGGAATGGGTCGGGGCCTCTCGCCGTCGACAGCCTTCGCCCGTAGATTGCGCGCCGGTACCGCTCGTTTGCAGCGGCATCTTCGCACTGCTCGGAGTGGCTGCACTGGGTCGCGACCCCTCGACCCTGGTCGGAAAGGAACCCTGCCCCGTGCCCTCATCGCCCTGGATCGTGCTCGCTGTCGCCGCCGTCGTCGGCGTCCATGGCTCTGCCCAGCAGGTGACCGTCCGGTTCGGCGGCGCGATCCAGCAACCGGCGCCGAATGCCGGCAATCCGGCCGACGCCGACGACCCGGGCACGCCGGTCGAGATGTTCGAGAACCCGAACCTCGACCGCTACCTGCGCAACGCGCAGGGCTTCCTCGATCGCCAGAACTACGAGGCGGCGATCAAGGTGCTGCAGGACGTCATCGAGGAGCGCACGATCGAGGTGGTCGCCGAGCGGCCGGAGGAGGCAGGGGACGGCGGCGAGCCGAAGGCCAACGACGGCAAGCCCGCCACCGGCCAGCCGGCTGCGGCCAAGCCGGAGCCGGCGCAACCCACCGGCAGCAAGCCCGCGACCGGCGATCCGGCCAACGGCGATCCTGCCAACCGGGCGGCGCGTTCGCGCCCCAACGACCGCGACGCCCGCAACGCCGTCTACAGCCAGGACGGCCGCATCTACCGGCCCGTTCGCCGCCTCTGCCACGAACTGCTGGCGCGCATGCCGGCGGACGCGATCGAGCTGTATCGCGCGAAGTACGAAGTGGCGGCCGAGGAGCTGCTGCAGGCGGCGCTGGTCGACGGCAGCCTGAGCGCGCTCGAACAGGTCGGCAACCGCTACTTCATCACGCTCGCCGCCGGCCGCGCGATGGCGCTGCTCGGCGACCGGCTGATGCAGGAAGGCCGCTATCGCGCCGCCGTCGCCGTGTTCCGCGACCTGCTCGAGACCTATCCGGCCGCCGCCCGGCAGCGCCTCGGCATCAACCCGGTGTGGTGCCGCTTCAAGATCGCCGTCTGCCTGCGGCAAGCGGGCGAAGCGGGTTCGGCGCTGGCGGCCGTGCAGGAACTGGCGGCAGCGAGCCCCGACGAGTCGCTGCGTGTCCAGGGCGAGCTGCAGTCGGTGAAGGACCTGCCGGAGAGCGCGATGTTCGCGATGGCGACCGCCGCGGCGCCGACCGTCGTCAAGGCCGCCGGCGACAACACCGGCAGTGGCGCCGCCGGCTCGTGGCTCGCCGCCGACGTCGACCAGCTGGTCCCGCTGTGGCAGTACCGCTTCCGCAACCCGGAGCCGTACAAGGACCCGAAGAGCAGCAACGGCAACGAGCGCTTCTTCATGGACGGCGGTCAGGCGACGACGATGATGCCGTTCGCCAGCCGCTACGGGCCCGGCACGCGGGTGACGTTCGGCCAAGACGCGGGGGCACTCGGTGGCTTCCCGCGCGCGCTGTTCCTCGAGCACTTCTGCCTGCGTTCCGCCGACGCCGCGACCGGTGTCTTGCTGCAGCAGGGGCGCCGCTCGGAGAAGGAGGTCGCCGACGAAGCGCCGGCTGCGCGCGAGAACCAGCCGCGCATCCGCATCGCCGCCAGCGACTTCGCCCTGCTGCGCCCGGTCGAGGACGAAGCCCGCCGCTACGTCGTGCTCGGCCGCGCCACCGCCGCGGCGTCGACCGAGGTGCTGAAGGCGAGCGAGCTGGTGGCCTTCGCCCGCGAACTCGGCAAGCCGGTGTGGAGCTCGGCGCAGTGGCTCGATGGCGACGCCGGCCTGCGCGACGTGACGTTCCTCGCCGCCCCGGTCGTGTTCGGCGAACGCCTGCTGTTGCCAGCGCTGCGCCGCGGCGCCTACTCGCTCGAGTGCCTCGATCGCCGCGACGGCCGGCCCCTGTGGAACGTGCCGATCCACGCCGGCGGCTCGCCGTTCTTCAAGGCGCCGGGCTGCCAGGTCGTCGTGCAAGGCGGCATCGCGCTGGTCGCGACCAACGCCGGCTGCCTCGCCGCCGTCGACGCGTTCGCCGGCGACCTGCGTTGGGTGCGTCGCTACGAGCGCGTCGATCCGCAGCGCAAGAGCGCGCGCAAGCCCAAGCGGCAGAACGACGACGGCATGCACTTCGGCATGCCGCAGTATCCGCAGGGCGAACTGACGAGCTTCCTGCCGAACGACCTGGTCGTGCACGAAGGCGTCGCGGTGGTGGCACCGTGCGACGGCGAGCTGCTGGTCGCGACCGACGTCAGCACCGGGCAGATGCTGTGGTACGTCGACGCCACCACGCACTACGGACCCTACGGCCGCCTGCTGACGATGATCGGCACCGACGGCCAGGACGTGTTCCTGGCGTCGGCCACGCACCTGGTCGCGGTCGGCCTCGCCGGTGGCCTGATCAAGTGGGCGGTCGACCTGCCGCAGTGGAACGGCTCGCAGCAGGCGGGCCGCGGCCGCGGCTGCCTCGTCGGCGAGCACATCGTGCTGCCGGGCCAGGGGCACCTGCTCGTCTGCCACACGTCCGGCAAGCGCGGTGTGCGCTCGCTGAAGCTGCCGGCGTTCGACAGCAGCCGCGAGCCGCTGGCCGGGCCGTTCCACGTCACGTCGCAGGGCCCGTGGCTGGCGATCGGTTATCCGGGCGGCGTCGAGATGTTCAGCACGGTGCCGGCGCTGCAGCAGCTGGCCGCGCGCACCGACGAGCCGCTGGCGAAGGCGACGCTGCTGACGCAAGCGGGCGACTTCGCCGGCGCCGAGGCCGCGGTCGTCCAGGCGCTGCGCGCCACTGGCGGCGCCGCCGACGCCCACCGCCGCCAACTCGGCGAACAGCTGCTGCAGCTCGTCGCCATGCGCGCCAAGGGCCTCGCCACCACGAACGTGGGCCAGGCGCTGGCGGCGTTCGACGGCTGCAAGGAGCTGCTGGGCGACCGCGAACTGCTGGTGCGCTGGCATCTGGCGCGTGTCGAGATGTGCAAGGAGATCGGCGACCTGCCGGCGCACGAACGCGAGCAGCTGGCTCTCTACGCGTGCATGGAAGGCAAGTCGTGAGTGCCGCCCCGAACGCGCGGCGAAGTCGGCTGCGAGCGCTCGCCGCGGCGACGCTGCTGGCCGGTGCGGCGGTCGCACAAGCGACGAACGGTGCGGCTGCGCCGCGACCCGTCGTGTCGCCGGAGGTGCGCACCGCCATCGATCGCGGCACCGCGTGGCTCGTGCGCACGCAGGACGCGCACGGCGCCTGGCGCAACGCTGGCGGCTACGGCACCTCGCCGGTGGCGATGACGAGCCTCGCCGGCATGGCGCTGCTCGCCGGTGGTTCGACGCCGACGCGCGGCGGCGAGTGGCGCACGCTGCGCACCACCGTCGACTGGCTGCTGCAGCAGCAGGACCGCGACAGTGGTCTGTTCGCCGTGCGCGGCGAGGACGGCCAGCCGATGTTCGGCCACGGCTTCGCGACGCAGTTCCTCGCCTCCGTGCACGGCATGGAGGAGGACGTTCGCCAGCAGCGGCGCCTGCAGCACGCGCTGCAGCGCGCCGTGCGCCTGATCGAAGCGAGCCAGTCGCCGGCCGGTGGCTGGTACTACACGCCCGACGCCAACGACGACGAAGGCAGCGTCACCGTGACGCAGCTGCAGGCGCTGCGCGCGTGCCGCCAGGTCGGCATCGTCGTCGACGCCCGCACCGTGCAGCGCGCGGTCGACTACCTGCGCCGCTGCCAGAACGTCGACGGCGGCGTGCGCTACCGCTTGTCGGTGCCCGGCGAGAGCCGCCCGGCGATCACCGCCGCCAGCATCGCCTCGCTGTTCGCGGCCGGCGTCTACGACGACCAGCCGTTCGTCGACCGCGCGTTCGGCTACTGCCAACAGCACCTGAAGGTGCGCGTCGACACCACGAACCACCACTTCTACGCGCACCTCTACTGGAGCGAGGCGCTGTCGCAGCGAGGTGGTCGCGACTTCGACGACTACTGGCGTGCGATGAGTGCGTGGCTGCTCGAGCGGCAGTCGCGCGACGGCAGCTGGGACGGCGACGGCGTCGGTCCGGTCTACGGCACTGCGATCGCGCTGCGCATCCTGCAACTCCCGCTCGACCTCGTGCCCCGCTGAACGGCCCCGTGACCATGCGCAGCCCCACGCTCGCCCACTTCGCCCTCACCTGCGTGCTCGCTGTCGCTGCGGCTCCGGCCCTGGCGCAGGACACGATCTACCCGCCCGGCGTCGACAAGGAGACGCACGACGCGATCCAGCGCGGGCTCGACTGGCTGAAGAACAACCAGGCGAACGACGGCAGCTGGCGCAACGCCGGCGGCTACGGCAGCTATCCCGCGGCGATGAGCGGGCTCGCCGGCATGGCGTTCATCGCCAGCGGTTCGACACCGACGCGCGGCAAGTACTGGCAGCAGGTGCGCGACGTGACGGTGTTCCTGCTGCGCCACGCCGATCCCGGCAGCGGCGTCATCTCGGTGCCCGCCGAAGAAGGGCGCAGCATGTACGGCCACGGCTTCGCGACGCTGTTCCTGGCGTCGGTCTACGGCATGGAGGAGGACTCCGTGCAGCAGCAGAAGCTGAAGCGGGCGCTCGACAAGGCGGTGTCGCTGATCGCCGGGGCGCAGTCGGGTGCTGGCGGCTGGCTCTACACGCCCGACTCGGGCGGCGACGAGGGCAGCGTCACGGTGACGCAGATCCAGGCGCTGCGCGCGTGCCGCATGGCCGGTGTGGTCGTCGACAAGAAGGTGATCGACAAGGCCGTCGACTACATCAAGCGCTGCCAGAACGACGACGGCAGCATTCGCTACAGCCTCGGCAGCGGTGGCGACGGGCGCCCGGCGATCACCGCCGC
>JBILEY010000255.1:0-7603 GCA_044351865.1 Planctomycetota bacterium
CCACTCGAGTGCACCACCAAGCGGCGCGCGACCAGCGGCAAGCCGTTCTGCACCGGCGCGCTGCCGAGCGTCGGCGACACGCGCACGAGGTTGCGCACCGGCAGTGCATCGTTGCCGAAGAAGTCGCCGCCGGCCAACAGGTCGCCACCGGGCAGCTCGACCAGCGTGCGCACGTCGTATTCGCCGAGCGGCGGCGACTGCGCGGGTCCACTGCTCCAGGCGACGCCGTCGAAGCGCAGCGTCGGCTGCGGGACGAGTGCATCGCCGGCGACGATCAGGTCGCCGTTGCTCGCGCGCCGCACGCAGCGCAACGAAGCATTGAGGCCCGCCAAAGGCAGGGGCACGGCCGGCGGCAGCCACGCGGAACCGTTCCACGTTGCCAGCCGCGCGGGACCGCCGGGGCCGCCGGCTTCGGCGAAGTCGCCGACGACGATCAGTCCTGCGGGGTCGTCCAGCAGCGCGAACACGCTGCCGCCGACCGCGGTCCCGATCGCGGCCCAGGCGGAACCGTTCCAGCGCGCGATGTTGGCCGAGGTCCCCGTCGTCAGGTTGCCGCCAGCCGCTAGCACGTCGCCGTTGCTCGCCAGCACCAGCGTGTTGACCGTGCCGGCCAGCCCGCCCGCGAGCGGCGACCACGAAGTCCCGTCGAATCTGGCGATGCGCGACGCCAGCACACCGCCAGCCTCGGAGAACGAGCCGGCCGCCACGAGGCCGCCGCCGCCATCGACCAGCAGCGCGCGCACCGTCAGGTTGGTGCCGCCACCGAGCGTCGCCCAGCTGCTGCCCGTCCAGCGCATGACGTTGCGCGTCGGCACGCCGCCGATCAGGCCGAGCGCACCACCGGCGACGAGTTCGCCATTCGGCAGCACGGCGAGCGCCAGCACCTCGGACGCAGCCGTCGTCGGCAAGCCGGGCAGCGCACCCCACGTTCCGGTCGCTGGATCGAACGTCGCGATGTCGATCGCCGCCACCGTCCCCGCCACCCTGAAGTCCCCGGCGAGCACGACCACCGGTGCTGCCGGCCCGGCGCCATCGGGATCCCAGCGCGTCGACGCGTGCACGATGCCGTCGGTGCCGACGTTCGCCGACAGCGAGATCGCGGGATTGCTGCATTGCCCCGCAGCCGCGGCGGCGAGTGCGCCCATGGCGACGAGCGGCAGGGCGAAGGGATCGAAGCGACGAACGCGGACGCGACTCATGGGACTCTCCGGGCGTGGGGATCGACGAGAGGGAGCGCCGACGGGGCTGAGATCCTAGCGAGGCGCGGCATGGCGTGCTGGACGTGGCCCCGTGCGTTGGCGAACGTGCCGGCGAACCCCACCGAGGACCGCATGCTCGGCGGACCGCTGCCGCCTAGAACGCACCGAGGGTCAGCACGAGCACGTTGCCGGCGCTGGCGCCGACGATGTTCGCGAACGGATCGAGTTCGAGCGCCACGACCTGCTGCCGCAGCACGAGCCCGAGCAGGCCGGCGACGTTCGGGATCGGCAGTGCAACCGCCGCCGACCCAGCGTTGGTCGACAGCGCCGCGAGCGCATCCGGCGTCACCTGCAACACGCAGCCGGCACTCGCCTGCGGCAGCAGCGTCGGCAACGACACGCTCGCCGGTCCACTCCCGATCACGTGCACCGCGATCGACGACGAAGCGAGGCCGCTGGCGACGCTGCGGAACGTGCTGCCGAGCCACGGCAGCGACGTCGTCGTCAGCACGTTGGCGCCACCGCTGCCGCTGCAGCCAGCACCCGAAGACACCGCCAGTGCCGGGCAGCTCGTGGTGATGCGAAGGACCGACTTCACCGCGGTGGCTTCGGCGAGTTCGAAGGTCCCGGCGACGAGCACATCCCCGTTGCTGGCCTGGGTCAGGCCGTAGATGCTTGGCGCGCCCGGGCCGACCAGCACCCAGCTAGCACCGTTCCAGCGCGCGAGTCCCGGGGTCGAGCCGACGAACACGCCGCCGGCGAGCACGTCGCCATTGGGCAGCACCAACAGCGAGGTCACGGAACCGCTCAGCCCGTTTCCCATCGACTGCCAAAGCGTGCCGTTCCAACGCGCCACGCGACTGGCCGGAACCCCGCCGGCATTGACGAAGCTGCCGCCGGCCACCAGCGAACCGTCCGCGAGCGCGGTGAGGGCGTTGACGTCGAGGACGGTGCCGCCGAGCGGGATCCATACCCCGCCGTTCTGGCGATGGACACGATCGGCGGTCGCGACCACGAGCTCACCGCTGGGTAAGCGCAGCAGCGCCTGAACCAGGCCGGGAGCGCCGGCAATGGCCGACCAGGAACTGCCGTTCCAGCGCGCCAGCCCATTGGCCCCCACCCCGCCGATCGTCGTGAAACCGCCGCCAGCGACGAGGTCGCCGTTCGGCTCGACCAGCAAGTCCCGCACTTCGCCGTTCAGCGCACCGAGCGACGACCAGGTGACGCCGTCCCAGCGCGACAACGACGGCTGTGCCCCAGGCGATGTCGAGGCCGCCGCTGCCGCGACCAAGCTGCCGTCCGGCAGGCGAACCAGGTCGTGGATCGAGGCGGTTGGACCATTCGTCAGCGGCGCCCAGGTTCCGGCTTGGCGACGCCACACGGTGGAGTACCCCGGCTGCGCGAAACAGCCGGCGAAGAGATCCCCGTTCGCGCCCTCCACCACTTCGCTCGCACGCAGCGGCAGACCGTTTTGCAGCGGCTGCGAGCCCAATGCCGGCGTGACACGAACGACGGAGGAGAACGGCACCGCGTCGTCGCCAGTCAGATCGCCGCCGGCGATCAGATCCCCGTTCGGCAGTTCGACGACGGAGGAGACATAGCCCAAGACACTCGCTGCCTTGGGGGAAGAGGGGTTGCTCCAGGCTTGGCCGTCGAAGCGGAACAGCGCGGCGACGTACGCGTCCGACCAGCCACCGACCACGAGATCGCCGTTCGCAGCTCGCAGCAACGAGATGACGGAGACGAGCTGGTTGGCCCAGGTCGCCGGCATGCCGAGCGAACTCCACGCGGTCCCGTCCCAGCGTGCCAGGTGTCCGGTGCCGGGGACGCCGGCAACCGACTGGAACGTTCCGCCCACGATCAGCCCTAGCGGGTCCTCCTGCAGAGCGAAGACGAAGCCGGGGTCCGGCGTCCCCACCGGAGACCAGGAGGTCCCGTTCCAACGCGCGATGTCGTGTCGGATCGAGATCGGGGTCTGGATCAGGGAATCACCGCCCACGATCAGGTCGCCGTTGGCAGCGATCAGCAGCGTCTCGACGACCCCCGAGAGCCCACTGCCGTAGGCGGTCCAGCTGGTCCCATCGAAGCGCGCGACGTTGGCGGCCGGCACGCCACCCGCATTGGTGAACCAGCCACCGACGACGAGGCCGCCGAGGTTGTCGACCTTCAGATCGGCGACCGAACCGCCGACGCCGCCCGCGAACGTCACCCAGGACGACCCGGTCCAGCGCACCAGGTTGCGGGTCGGCACACCAGCGACCGTGCCGAGGAACCCACCGGCCAGGAGACACAAAGGCTGGAGACCGCGCCGCCAAAGGGATCAGACACACCCGGGAGGGCCCCCCAGGTGCCGGAGACCGGATCGAACGTGGCGACGTCGATGGCCTGGAGAAGGCCGACCGCATCGAAGTCACCGCCGAAGACCACGACCGGGTTCGCAGGGCCGGCGCCATCCGGATCCCACATGGTCGAGGCGCGGACCACGCCGTTGAAGCCCGCATACCCCGCCTCGGCAATCGTTGGGTTGGTGCACTGCGCGACCGCGGCCATTGCCAGGGCGCCTGCGACCAGGCTGGAACGAATGGGCTGCGAGATTCGACCGCAGATGGCTTTGGTCATGGTGTTGGGACCTGCTGCCGGTGACATCCCTTGGCACGGCGCAGAGAGGGGACCGGTTGCTACATCGAGTACTGGACGCGGTAACGCCCCGGCGGCGAAGTTTGCGCGTCGCACGATGTCCGCCTTCCGCGAGCCGAGCGAGTTCCCGTTCACGCGGGTGCTGGCGCAGCAGTTTCCGCTGGTGCGCGCCGAGCTCGAGCAGCTCGGGCGCGCGGCGTTCTACGAAGCGCCCGACTCGCTGACCTCGGTCGAAGGCCGCTACGACGAACGCGGCTGGCTCTACTACTCGCTGTTCGGCGGCGACGCCGGCGATGCCGCACGACGCGCGCGCACGCCGGCCACCGCCGCCGCCTGCGCCGCCATACCGAACCTGGTCAACGCCGGCTTCTCGCGCTTCCTGCCCGGCACGCACCTCTATCCCCACCGCGGCGAACTGGCCGGTGTGCTGCGCTGCCACCTCGGCCTCGTGGTCCCGAACGGCGACGTCGCCATCCGCTTCGGCGCCGAGACGCGCACGTGGCAGGAGGGGCGCTGCCTGGTGTTCGACGACACCTTCGAACACGAGGCCTGGAACCACGGCGACGGCGATCGCGTGGTGCTGCTGCTGACCTTCCGGCCGTGAGGGCGGCAGCGCGATGCAGCAACCACACGCGCCAGCGGTGCTAGCATGCGCACGCTCGTCGCCGGCGGATCCACCGCGGCGGCACGCCTCTGCCCATGGGGAACCACCTGCTGCCGCTCCTCTTCGCCGCCGCCACCACCTTCGCGCCGTTCGCGGCCGCGCAGTGCTTCGACACCGTATTCGGCCCGTCGCTCGGCAGCGGCCCCGACTTCGTGTTCCCGCAGCAGTCGATCGGCTTCGCCTTCCCGCTCGCCGGCACGACCTACAGCACCCTGCACGTGTGCGACAAGGGCTACCTGTTCCTGTCGAACGGGGGCGTGCCAGCACCGGGGACCGCCGACCTCAGTGCGAGTGCGGCCGAGCTCGCCTTCTTGTCGCCGCGCATCTCGGTGCTGTGGAGCGACCTGGTGTCGTTGTCCGGAGTCGGCTCGACGGTGCACGTGAAGAGCACGCCGCAGCAGTGCACGATCAGCTGGCGGCGCCTGCAGTGCTTCGGCTCGTCGTGCCCGCCGTTCGACCTGCAGGTGCGGTTGTTCCCGAGCGGCGTCGTCGAGTGCGTCTACGGCGCCGGCGCCACCAACAACTCGACCGCGCCGCCGTGGTCGGTGGGCGTCGTCGGCATCAGTCCGGGCGGCATCGCGGTGCCACCAGCACAGCAGAACCTGTCCGTCGCCGGCAGCACGACCTCGTCGATGGTCCACGAAGTGTTCACGCTGCCGAACTCGTTCGATCTGCCGGCCAGCGGCGTGCGCTTCACGCCGCAAGGCAGCGGCTGGTCGTGGGCACCGCTGGGCCCGGCGGTGAACTGCGCCAGCGTCACCGAGTTCGGCACCAGCTGCGGTGGTGTGCCGACGACGATCTGCCAGCAAGTGCCGGCATCGCTCGCGCCGGCGCTGCTGGGCAACCTCGGGTTGCGCTACCAGCGCAGCCAGAGCGGCTACCAGCTGACGCCCGTGTTCGCGCCGACGTTCGTGCCGCCGACCGCCGCCGCGGTCGTCGTCGCCAACGGCAACAACGTCGAAGAGACCGTCAGCCTGCCGTCGCCGTTGCCGATCGCCGGCGGCTCGACCTCGAACCTCGTCATCGGCTCGAACGGCTACGTCGGCCTCGGCACCTTCCCGCTCAACGCCGCCATCGCCATGACGCCCGCGACGTTCGCGGCGCTGACCACGCCGACCATCGCAGCGGTGTGGCACGACCTCGATCCGACGCGACCCGGAAGCGGGCCGATCCGCTTCGAAGTGGTCGGCACCACCGCCTACGTCACCTGGGCCAATGTCGCCATCGTCGGCTCGCTGCTGATCACCGGCGACACGTTCCAGGTGCAGCTCGACCTGGCGAACGGCGACATCACCGTCGTCTACCTGACGCTCGCCGGCGCTGGCGGCGACTACTTCGCCGGCTACACGCGCGGCAACGGCACCGATCCGGCGTTGCAGGTGCAGTTCGCCAACCTGCCGCCGATCCCCGTCGGCGACGTCGCGGTGCCGTCGATGAAGCACGGGGCGACCAGCACGCCGTTCCTCGGCAACTCGCAGTTCGGCTTCCTCACCAACAACGTGCCGGGCCCGGTCCCGGTCCTCGTGCTGGTGCTCGGCGACACGCCGCTGCCGGCCGGCGTGCCGCTGGCGGCCATCGGCATGGGGCTCTGCCAGGCCTACGGCAATGGCAACCTGCTGTCGCTGCCGGTGCCGGTCACCCTCGGCAACTCGACCACGCCGCTGCCGATCGCCAACAACCCGGCGCTGGTCGGCATCAGCCTGACGAGCCAGGTGCTGGCGTTCTCGCCGACGACGCCGCTCGGACTGATTTCGTCGAACGGGATGCAGTTCACCGTCGGTCTGTGAGGCGCTGACGGGCTGCCGTCACGGTCGAGCTGCAGGCGCTCGCGGCCTGTCGGCCAGCGCCCTCGGCCGCCGCGCCCCCGCTTGCAGCCCCGAGCGACCGGACTACCGTTGCCGGACCTCGTCCCCGCCGGCAGCCGGCGCTTCTCCCTGACCACCATGCAACGACTCGGCGCCCTCTCCCTGTTCGCGCTGGCCGCTTTCGCGCCCGCGCAGTGCTTCGACCTCGACATCGGCCCGAGCATCGGTGTCGGCCCCGACCAGATTTTCGCGATCCAGCCGATCGGCTTCGCGTTCCCGATGGCGGGCGCGACCTACACGCACATCCACGTCACCGACAAGTGCTACGCGTTCTTGTCGAACAACGGCACGCCGGCCCCCGCCACGACGATCGACTTCTCGGCCACCGGGGCCGAGCTGGCGAGCGCCTCGCCGCGCATCTGCGCGCTGTGGTCCGACATCCAGGGCCAGGCCGCCAACAACGCCGGGGTCCACCTGCGCAGCACGGCGACCGAGTGCACGATCACCTGGCGGAACGTGCAGTGCTACCAGGCGAGCAGCGGCGTGTTCAGCGTGCAGATGAAGCTGTTCGCCAGCGGTGAGATCAAGTTCTTCTACGGCCCGGGCACCACCAACCAGTCGCTCGCGACGCAGCCGACGTGGCAGGCCGGCATCGTCGGCGTGTCGCCGGGCGGCGGCGTCGCGCTGCCGACGAGCCTCGACCTGTCGGCCGGCGCCACGACCACCGACAACACGATCTTCGAAGAGTTCCTGGTCGGCGGCTCGTTCGACATGGCGGACAACGGCCTGCACCTGATCCCGACCAACCCGGGCTGGGTGGCGATCCCGCTCGGTGCGCCGGCCAACTGCGCGTCGGCCAGCAACTACGGCACCGGCTGCGGTTCGCCGGCGCTGGCGCTGACGACGATCGGCGGTCCGGTGCTCGGCTCGACGACGTTCACGTTCCGCGTCAACAACGTGCCGGCGGCGTTGCCGGTCAGCGCGCTGTTCTTCGGCGACACCGTGGTCAACCCCGGCGTCAGCCTGGCTGTGATCGGCATGAACGGTTGCAACGCCTACTCGAACGGCAACCTGCTGTCGTTGACGCTGCCGGCGACCGCCGGCGTCTCGTCGGTGCCGCTGCCGATCCCGAACCAGCTGAACCTGATCGGCATCACGATGTCGACGCAGGCGCTGGCGTTCTCGAACGCGACGACCGCTGGCCTGATCGCGTCGAACGGCAACCAGTTCACCGTCGGCAATTGAGTCGGCGCCCGGCGCCACCCCGGGCCAGCCGCAAAAAGCCCGAGCGGCCCGGC
>JBILEY010000256.1:0-7598 GCA_044351865.1 Planctomycetota bacterium
AGAGCGAGGGTTGCCGCGGCTCGCGAACGGGCACGGCGGTTGCGAACGGCGGCGCCTCGCCGGCCGGGCGACCTGTGCGCAGGACATGCGTCCGTGCGTGCTTGGTCGGTGCCTCGTCGGTGCTCGCTCGCTACCGTTCGCCCGCTCGTCCCTCCCTGGCTGCGACCGCTCCCCCGGTCGCGCGTGTCCCTCCCTCGCAGCGCCATGAATCCCAGCACTCCCGCCGCCGGCTCCATGTTCACTGGCCATCCGGTCGGCCTCTACCGGCTGTTCTTCATCGAGATGTGGGAGCGCCTCGGCTTCTACACGATCGTCGCGGTGCTGATGCTCTACGCGAAGGACACCGAGCGCGGTGGCCTCGGTCTGCCGGCTGACTTCGCCAACGAGATCTACGGCATCTACCTCGCGTTCGTCTACTTCACGCCCTACCTCGGCGGCCTGCTCGCCGACCGCTTCCTCGGCTACCGCAAGTCGGTGCTGATCGGCGGGCTGGTGTTCGCAGCCGGGTTCTTCCTGCTCGGCACCGGCAAGTCGTGGACGTTCCCGGTCGGCCTCGTGCTGCTGTGCATCGGCAACGGCTTCTTCAAGCCGAACATCTCGGCGATGGTCGGCAACCTGTACGTGAAGGGGGATCCCAAGCGCGACGCCGGCTTCAACATCTTCTACATGGGGATCAACATCGGCGCGTTCACCGCCAACTTCCTGGCGGCGTACACGCGCAACGAGTGGTTCTGGGAGGCCGCGTTCCTCGCCGCCGGCTTCGGCATGTTGGCGTCGGTGGTGATCCTGCTCGCGAGCTGGAAGACGCTCGAGCGCGCCGATCGGGTGCCGGGCACGAACCCGGAGGACACGCCGTTCTCGGAGATCCTGCTGAAGATCCTCGGCCCGGCGTTCCTCGTCGGCACCATCGGCTGGGCGATCGCCGCGTTCCTGCTGCCGACCAGCGTGACCAAGCTGGTGAAGGCCACCGACTTCGGCTTCCTGCTCGGCGCCATCCCGATCCTGCTGTTCTTCGCCAACCTGTCGAAGCGCGCCAGCGACGAAGAGAAGCCCGGCCTGCGCGCGCTGCTGCCGGTCTACCTCGCCGGCGGCACGTTCTTCATGGTGCTGCACCTGAACGGCAGCGCGATGACGACCTGGGCCGACGACAACACCGCGCGCCACCTCGGGCAGCCCGATCCGGTGGTGCTCGTCGCCGACACGTTCCCGGTGTTCGCCGGCTCGGCCTACCCGAGCTACTACGGCAACGCCGATGCGTCGGTGCCGCGGCCGCACCGCGACACGCTGTTGCCGATCGCCAGCGAGCAGCAGACGAAGATGTTCGGCCAGAAGCGCATGGACGCGGCGAGCCTCGCCGAGCTGACCGCCAAGCTGCCGCCGGCCGTGAAGGTCGAATCGCTGCCGCTGACCGGCGAGCTCACCGACGAGCAGAAGGCGTGGAAGAAGTTCAGCGTCGACGTGTTCGCCAAGGTCGACGTGGTCGAGGACACCGATGCGCACGGCCTGCCGGTGACGACGGTCAAGGTCGCCGACGGGGCCAAGGCGGAGCAGCGCGTCGCCTTCGTGCGCACGGCCGGCGAGCAGCGTTATCCGACCTACCTGGTGACGCCGGCGCGCTTCGAGAAGCTCTATGCCGGCAATCCGCCGACGGTCGAGCCGGGCAAGTACCTGCGCACCGCGAACCCCGAGCTCTACCAGTCGTGGAACGCGTTCTTCGTCATCCTGCTGACGCCGCTGGTGATGCTGTTCTTCGCCCGCCTGCTGCGGCAGGGCGTCGACTTCAGCACGGCCCGCAAGATCTTCGCCGGCATGGCGATCACGGCGGTGGCGGCGCTGTTCATGGCGCTCGCCGGCATAGTCGGCGAGAACGGCGCGCACAAGGTCAGCGGCATGTGGCTGATGGGCTTCTATGCGATCGTCACCGTCGGCGAGCTGTGCCTGTCGCCGATGGCACTGTCGTTGGTCACCAAGCTGAGCCCGAAGCGCTTCGTCGGCCTGACCATGGGCGGCTGGTTCTTCGCCTCGGCGGTCGGCAACAAGTTCTCCGGCTTCCTCGGCGTGCTGCAGGGGGCGATGGCCGACAAGCCGACGCTGTTCTTCCTGACCATCGCCGGCGCCGTCGCGCTGGTCGCCTTCTACATCCTGTCGGTGCTGCCGAAGCTCGACACCGCGATCAAGAAGTACGGCGCGTAGCCCTGGCTCCGCGGCGTCTGCCTCGCAGCGGCCATGAGCACGGCCGCTGCGCACCTCGGCCACCTCGTCGTCGCCGCCCCCGCCGGCACCATGCCGGCCCATGGTGCGCCTTCGTCTGCAGTCCCTGATCGAACGTCTCGACGCGCTCGCACCTGCGGACATCACCGTGCCGCGTGTGCAGCAGATCCTCGCCGACGGCGAACTCGACGACGCCGAGCTGAAGCGCTTCGTCGGCGTGCTGCCCGACAAGTACGCGCGCCGCCCGGTGCACCGCAGCCGCCACTTCGACATCCTGGTGCTGACGTGGGCGCCCGGCCAGCAGACGCCGATCCACAACCACGCCGGCAACTGCGGCTGGGTGCGGCTCGTGCGCGGGCAGATCGCCGAGGAGACGTTCCAGCTGGTGCCCGGCGCGTCGCTCGCCGACGCCGCGGTCGCTGCCAACTGCCAGGGCCGCACCGGCAACGTCGGCCTGCAGCGCACCGGCGAAGGCGTCATTGCGACGGTTGGCGCCGTCGCCACCGTCGATCGCACGCGCGCGATCCATCGCCTCGGCAATCCGGCGCAACCGGGCGGCGACGTCACCGCGACGTTGCACGTCTACTCGCTGCCGCACGACCGCTGCCTCGCCTTCGACCTCGCGTCGCGCACCTGCGAGCCGCGGCAGATGACGTTCGATCCGCTGCCGGTCGGCTGAACGGTCGAACAGCGAAGGCCGGCGCTACGCGCTGTCCAGGCGAGCGAAGAGCTCCTGCAGCAGGTCGTGCTGCAGGCGACTAAGTCCGGGGGAGGAATCCATCGTCACGCCATCCGTCGAGGAGCCAGCGCCAGAACCCGCGCATGCGGCCGAGGTGCGGTTCGATGGCGGCGAAGTCGGCGACGACGTCGCGGAGCCGCAGCAGCTTCCAGACGTCGCGATAGCGGGCTTCGCGCATCACGCGCGCCATCCACAGCGCCCGCTCGCGCACGTCGGGCGATGCGAGCCGCGCTCGCACTTCGGCCATCGTCAGGTCCTCGTCCCAGACGAAGTACGGCCGCGCCGCAGGGTCGTCGAGGTCCGTGGACAGCGCGCGTGCCATGCCGAGAGCTTCGCTGGCGTCGCTGGCGATGGCAATCGCTCTTCCGCGGGGTCGCGCGCAGTCGATTCCAGGACTCCGTCGGCTCTGGTTCCGTGCTGCAGATCCTCACGGCCTGATCCTGGTCGGCCGCGATCCCGCAGCCGAGCGGCCGTTGCGACGGCCGCGCCCAAAGGCCGAGAACCCGGGCCGTTGTCCCCGGCGAGCGCAATCGCCCTCCTGGAGGAGCGATTCTCCGGTTGCTCGATCCAGCACCGACTGCCGTGCGCGATCGCACCAGCGCGGCTGCGGTCCCCGGCCTTCGCTCGGTTGCCGTCGGGCCCGCAACGACTTGCGGCAGTTCGGGCCGCGTCCCGGGATCGCTGGCGGCCGGCACGGCGAGTGCCTTGCGTGGCCCGCATGAACGTCCCCGCTGCCTTCTTCACGCTGGCCGTCACCGTTCCCGCGCTCGCGCAGTGCGAACTGCAACCGACCGCGAGCGGCCACGGCGTGCCGAGCCTCGACGGCTCGGCCCAGTGCTTGTGCGAATGGGATCCCGACGGAGCCGGGCCGCTCGGGCCGCGACTCGTCGCCAGCGGCTGGTTCACGTTGGCCGGCGACCTGCCGGCGAACGGCATCGCCATGTTCGATCCGGCGACCGGCCAGTGGTCGCCGCTCGGCCAGCTCGACGTCCAGGTGAGCGAGCTGGTGGTGTTGCCCAACGGGCAGCTGGTCGCTTCTGGTCTGGTCTCGGGCACGGGGCAACTCGGCTCGACCCTGCGCGTGTGGACCGGCTCCACCTGGTCGTCGGCGATCGCGCAGCCCTTGGCCTGGTCGACCCTGACGATGGCCGTGTCGCCGACTGGGGAATTGCACGCCGCCTGCGTGACGGACAACGGCATGGAAGTGCAGCGCCTCGGCAGCAACGGCTGGCAGGTCCTCGGCACGGCGTCGCCCGCGATCTTGACGTCCGCCGCGTCGGTCGACTGCCTCGCGTTCGCCGGCAACGGCGACCTGCTGGTCGGCGGCCAGTTCAGCGCCATCGAAGGGGTCGGCGCCAACTCCGTGGCGCGCTGGAACGGCAGCACCTGGTCGCCGCTCGGCGGTGGCCTGTTCGGTCGCGTCCTGTCCTTGGCGACGACGAGCGCCGGTGCGTTGGTCGCGGCTGGCTCGTTCCGCCTCTGGGGTTCACCGACGAACGACAACGTCGCGCAGTGGAACGGCAGCAGCTGGCAGCCGCTCGGCAGCGGCGTGCAGAGCGCGTCCTTGCAGTCGTCGACCTTCGTCTACGCGCTGGCCGAGTTCGCGGGCGGCCTCGTCGCCGCGGGCCAGTTCGAAGTTGCGGGCGGCGTGCCGGCCTTGAAGGTCGCGCGCTGGAACGGCAGCGCGTGGTCGGCGATGGGCGGCGGCATCGAGCCGTTCGGGGCGGCGGCGGTCTTTGCGCTGCAGCCCACCAGCAACGGTGAGCTGTTCGCCGCTGGCAACTTCGGTCGGATCGGCGGTCGCGAAGGCAACGGCCTCGCGCGTTGGAACGGCAGCAGCTGGGCGCCGCTGCGGGCGGTCGGCATCGGCAATGCAACCGTGGCCGTGCACCGCACCGCCAGCGGCGAGGTCTACCTCGGCGGCGCGTTCCAAGACATCGACGGCGTCGCCTGCAACGGCATCGCGCGCCGCGTCGGCAACGGCTGGCAGCCGCTCGGCAGCGGCATCGACGATCCGTTCGGCATCGGCTCGGCGGTCACGAGGGTCTGCAGCCTGCCCTCCGGCGACGTGGTCGTCGGCGGCGGCTTCCCTTCGGCCGGTGGCGTGCCCGCACCAGCGCTCGCGATCTGGAA
This sequence comes from Planctomycetota bacterium, assembly GCA_044351865.1. Classification (GTDB taxonomy): domain Bacteria; phylum Planctomycetota; class UBA1135; order UBA1135; family UBA2386; genus UBA2386. The sequence goes on from JBILEY010000256.1 coordinate 5,084, forward strand.
CGGCACGAACTGGTCGTCGCTCGGCAGCGGCCTCGCGAACTCGGCCTGGTCCCCACCCTGGGTGCAGGCACTGCACGTCGCTGCGAATGGCGATCTCTACGTCGCCGGCCTGTTCGACACCGCGGGTGGGTTCGCCGTCGACAGCGTCGCGCGGTGGAACGGCAGCCAGTGGTCCGCGGTCGGCAGCGGGCTCGGTCCGGCCTTGCTGTCGGCGGTGGCGTCGTCGCCGACCGGCGAGGTCTACATCGCCGGGCAGTTCGCGGTCGGCGGCGTCTTCCAGGATGGCCAGATCGCCGTGCTCAGCGGCAACGGCTGGCAGCGGATCGGCGGTGCCGACGGTGCGGTGCACGAACTGATCGCCCTCCCGGGCGGCACGCTGCTGGCAGCCGGCAGTTTCCAGCGGATCGACGGCCAGCTGGTCGGTTGCGTCGCGCGTTGGGCCGCCGGTGGATGGGCGCCGTTCGGCGGGTTCGGGATCACGGGCCCCTTCAACACGGTGCGCCGCCTCGTGCCGTTGCCGAGCGGTGGCCTGCTCGCCGCTGGCCTGTTTCCCACCGGCAACGGCTTCGCCACGCTCGCGGAGTGGGATGGTGCCGCCTGGCGACTGTCGGGCGAAGCATCCTCCGACGCGATGGACCTTGCACTCGACCCGAGTGGCGAAGTGCTGATCGCCGGCGGCTTCCGCAGCATCGACGGCGTGGCGTCGGCGTTCCTCGCGCGCGTCGTGGCGCCGTGCGCCGCGACCGCGATCGCCGCCGGCACTGGCTGCACCGGCAGCGGCGGCACCAACCAGCTCGCGGCCTCGGCCGCACCGTGGCTCGGCACGACGTGGATCGCGACGGCGAGCGGTATGCCAGGCAACAGCCTCGCTGCAACCGTGCTCGGCCTCGGCACCACGAACGTGCCGCTGTCGTCGCTGCTGCCGCAAGGTGGTGCCGGCTGCTCGCTGCTGGTGACGCCGGACGTGCTTGGCCTCGTGCTGCCGAGCGGCGGCGTCGCCCAAGTGGCTTTGACCTTGCCTCTGGTGCCCGCGTTCGCCGGGATCACGCTGCACCTGCAGGTCGCACCGATCGAGTTCGGGCTCGGCGGTGCGATCACCGCGGTGACCAGCACCAACCGGCTGAGCCTGACTCTCGGTATCTTCTGACGCCGTGCGCGTCGCGACGGCCGCGCCGCCTCGACGCGAGTCGTCCTTCCACCGCGGGCTGCTGCATGAACGTGACCTCCCTCGCCGCCTTCGCCCTCGCCACGACCGCGACCGCGCTCGCGCAGTGCGAAGTGCAACCGACTGCGACCGGCCGCGGCGTGCCGAGCCTCGACGACGCCGGGACCTGCTTGTGCGAATGGGACCCGGACGGTGCTGGGCCACTCGGGCCGCGGCTCGTCGTCGGCGGCTTCTTCACGCTGGCCGGCGATCTGCCCGCGAACGGCATCGCCGCGTTCGATCCGGCCACCGGCCAGTGGTCGTCGCTGGGCCCGTTCGACGGTCTGGTGGAGTTGGTGGCGGTCTTGCCCAACGGCCAGCTCGTCGCATCCGGCTCGTCCTTCACCGCGGCGGGACAGCTGGTTTCTTCGCTGCGGGTGTGGACCGGCTCCGCCTGGTCGTCGGCGATCGCGCAACCGTCGGCCTTCTCGATCCTGGCGCTGGCCGTGGCGCCGACCGGCGAACTGCACGCCGCTGTCCAGTCGAGCAACGGCATGGAAGTGCAGCGCCTCGGCAGCAGCGGCTGGCAGGTGCTCGGCACGGCCTCGCCGCTGCCGCCGGGAACCGTCGCCGCGATCAACAGCCTCGCGTTCGCCGGCAACGGCGACCTGGTGGTCGCCGGTTCGTTCAGCGCCATCGACGGCGTCGCCGCCAACTGCGTGGCGCGCTGGAACGGCAGTGCGTGGTCGCCGCTCGGCAGCGGCTTGGTCGGGCGCGTCTGGTCGTTGTTGGCCACCAGCACCAGGGCGTTGTTCGCCGGCGGTGTGTTCCCCGTCGGTGGTTCGCCGGCGAGCGAGAACATCGCGCAGTGGAACGGCACCAGTTGGCAGCCACTCGGCAGCGGCACGCAGAGCACGTCCTCGCCGTTCCAGGCCGGCGTCTTCGCGCTGGCCGAAGTGCCGGGTGGCATCGTCGCGGCGGGACAGTTCGACGGCGCCGGTGGTCTGCCCGCCTTCAAGGTCGCGCACTGGAACGGCGCCGCCTGGTCGGCGATGGGCAGCGGGATCGAGCAGTTCGGAACGTTCGGCGGGCCGTCGATCGTCATCGCCCTGCAGCGCACCGCCAACGGCGAACTGTTCGCCGCCGGCGGCTTCGCGACCGTCGGCGGGCGCGACAGCTTCGGTCTCGCGCGGTGGAACGGCACCACGTGGTCGCCGCCGCGCAGCGTCGGCATCGGCCGCGAGACCAGCGCCGTGCACCGCACCGCCACCGGCGACGTCTACCTCGCCGGGAACTTCCGCGACATCGACGGTGTCGCCTGCAACGGCATCGCCAAGCGCGTCGGCACCGGTTGGCAGCCCGTCGGCGCCG
>JBILEY010000257.1:0-7517 GCA_044351865.1 Planctomycetota bacterium
GTCGGCGCGCACGTTCGGCCCCGCCGCCATCAGGTCGACCATCGGCCCCGCCGGCAGCGTGGTGAGCATCGCCAGCAGCAGCGCGAAGCCGACCATGAACGCCTGCGCGCGGCGGTTCCGCGCCCGCGCCAGCGCGACGTCGCCGGCGCCGAGATCGCGCGAGAGGCTCGCCAGCAGCGCCGTCGACACGCAGTTGCCAACGATCATCGGCAGCACGTTCCAGGTCGAACCGATGTGCGCTGCCTGCAGCGCGTCGCCGCCGAGGCGCCCGACCAGCGCCAGGTCGACCAGGTTGATCAGCGCGTGCGAGGCGAAGCCGAGCGCCAGCGGCACACCTTGCCGCAACACCGCGAACCACGGGTTTCGCTGCAGCAGAGGATCGACGGCATCGACGGTGGCGGGCACGGCGCGAGCGTAGGAGCTCGCGCGCGCGATCTCACGCGCCGAGCCCGTTCAGGCGCCGAGGATCTGGCGCGTACGGTCGAGGATCTTGGTCGGGCTGAACGGCTTCGTCATGTAGTCGTTGGCGCCCGCGGTCTTGCCGACCTCGCGGTCGCACTCCTGCCCCTTGGCCGTCAGCAGGATGATCTTGACGCCGTCGAGCGAGGCGTCGGCGCGCACCTGCTGCGTCACCTGGAAGCCGTTCAGCTTCGGCATCATGACGTCGAGGAACACCAGGTCCGGCTTGTGCGCGCGGATCGCCGCCAGCGCTTCTTCGCCGTTCCTGGCTTCGAGCACGTTGTAGTCCGCCTTCCGCAGCACGAACGTCAGCGAACGGCAGATGAACGGTTCGTCGTCGACGACGAGGATGGTTCGCTGGGTCATCGTCTGTTTCCCTTGCCGTGGTAGCGCAGCACCACGGCGGTGACGTCGTCGCTGCCGACCCGGCCGCGACGGAACTGGTCGAGTGCCTGCACGATGCCGTCTACGATCAACCGCGCCGACGGGTTGGTCGCCAACTGCGCGAACACGCTGCGCAACCGGTCGTCGCCGAACATCTCGTCGGTCTCGTCGGTCGCCTCGGTGATGCCGTCGGTGTAGAGCAGCAGACAGTCGCCCGGTTGCAGGCGGATCGTGCGCGTCGGGTAGTCGGGTGCCGGCAGGAAGCCGAGGATCGTGCTGTCGCTGGCGACGCTGTCGACGCGGTCGCTGGCGGCGCGGTAGACGAGCAGGTCGTTGTGGCCGGCGCAGACGTACTCGACGCTGCCGTCGTCCGGGCGCACGGCGACGGCCGCGGCGGTCAGGAAGCGTTCGGTGCGGCTCAGGTCGGCGAACATGCTCGCGGCCAGCGACTCGAACACGCGCTGCGGCTCGGAGTACACCGAGGCCAGCGTGCGCAGCATCGCGCGCGCCCCGACCATGACCATGCCCGACGCCAGGTTGTGCCCGGAGACGTCGGCGACGACCACCAGCTGCCGGCCGTCGGCCAGCGGCACGTAGTCGTAGTAGTCGCCGCCGACCGCGCCGCAGGCGGCGTAGGTCGCGGCGACGTCGAAGCCGGCGAGCTGCGGCGGTCCGTTCGGCAGGATCTGCCGCTGGATCGCCTCGGCCATGTTCATCTCCTTGCGCAGCTCCGCCGACTTGCGGGCGCCGAGCACCGCACCGAGGATCGCCGCGTACGAGGACGCGATCTGCCACTCCTCGTGGTCGAAGCGCCGCGGCGGCTCCTCGCGGCCGTCGTCGACCGGCAGCTTGTCGACCAGCACCAAGGCGCCGATCAGGAAGCGCTTGTCGTCGGCGCCGAACTTGACCGGCACGCCGAGCACCTGCGAACGCGCCAGATGCTCGACCGAGCCCGGCTCGCCGAGACGGCGGCCTTTCGCCACTTCGCGCACGACGACGCCTTCGCCGGCGAGCACGTCGGCCAGGAAGCCGTCGACGGCGAGCACCGGATCGAGCACGACCTCGTTCGCCTGCCCGTCGCGGAACGAATGGTGCGCGACCACCTCGCAGCAGTTCTTGCCGGCGAGGTAGCCGAGGTAGACGACGTGGCGGACCTTGGTCGCGCGCTGGCACGCCTCGGCGCCGCCGGACGCGATCTGCAGTTCGTCGCCCGACGAGATGCGCGGCAGTTCCTCGGCGTAGGAGAACAGCTGCTCCTGCATCACCTCGAACTTGGTGAGCACGCTGAGCATGTCGCCCTCGAGCTGCTCGCGCGCGGCGACGACGTCCAGCAGCGAACGCACCAGCGGCACCAGCGCCGCGGCGTCCTGCGGCACGTCGGCGACGACGCAGCCGACCGGCAGCGACTCGACGAGCTGCACGGCACCGGCGGCGGCAGGCGCCGTCGGCGGTTCCTCGAGCACGCGCACCGTCACCCCGCCGAGTGCCTGCGGGACTGCGGCCAGCAGCTCGCTGGTTCCACGTTGCAGGGTCAAGATGCCCTCAGGTGTTGGCCTTGGCGCGCACGCACTTCTGCAGGCGCAGCACGTTCCAGCCGTCGGCCCGTTCGTAGTCGACGCGGTCCATGACCAGGCGGGCGATGTGGATGCCGAAGCCACCGGCCTCGGCCGGCATGCCGGTCTGCTCCTCGACGCCGGACGAGTCGTAGGCCAGCGGATCGAACGCGGGTCCCTGGTCGCGCAGCACGATCTGCAGCGAATCCTCGGACAGCTCGAAGACCACCTCGATCGGTCGGCTGGCGTCCAGCTGGTAGCCGTGGCGCAGCACGTTGGTGACCATCTCCTGCAACGCCAGCAGCACGTTGTAGCGCGTGCCTTCCGGATCCTCGTCGAACACGACCGAGTCCAGCAGCGTTTCGCCGGTCTGCCAGACCAGCCGGAGGTGGTCCATCGGACCCGTGAGCTTGATGGCGACCTGTGCAAACATGGTGTGGATGCCCGCGCGGGTTATCGGCGGCATCGCCGTCGGCCCTGAATCCCGGCCGCGGCGAGCGGCCGTCGGCCGCGGCGGCCCCACCGCGAGGCGCAGGGCACGGTGGCATCGCAGCAGGGACGCGGTTAGGGTTCTGCACGCGGCGCCGGATCGTCCTGACCTGGGACACCCGACGCAGGAGGGCTGATCTCGTGTTGCACCATCTCCCGCGCGGCGGTCGCGCTTCGTTTTCGTTGTTCCAAGGCTGGATCCGCGCGCTCGCGCTGCTGGCGTGCGCCTTGCTGGCCACAGGCTGCGCGACCCAGAAGCCGCGGCAAGCTCGCGCGTACACGCCGCCGACCGTGGCGTCGGGCGAGTCGATCTTCGGCGCGTCGCACCTGACGCCCGAACAGGAGCTCGAGGCCCTCGGCCGCAACCGCACCACGCCCGCGATGCTGCGCCGCGCCTGGCTCGAGCTGCAGCTGCGCCACCCGCAGTCGGCGCTCGACGCCGCCGCCGAGGTGCTGTTCGGCAGCAGCAAGCCGTCGACCAGCGACGCGGCGATCGCCCGCTACCTGCGCGCCGAAGCCTACGCACAGCAGGGCATGCCCGAGCGCGGCCGTTTCGACCTCGAGCAGGCGCTGGCGCTGGCCGTCGATCCGCTGCTGGTGCGTCGCCTGCAAGCGATGGCCCCCACGCCCGCCGAGGTGCCGCCGGCGATGGACGCCGGCATCGCCATCCTGCCGCGCACGACGTGGAGCGCCCGCAACCCGAACCGCGGCAACATGGATCCGATGGGCAAGGTGACCCGCGTCACCATCCACCACTCGGCGATCCTGCTGCGCGACGACCGGCAGTCGGCGTGCTCGGCGCAGCTGCAGGTCATCCAGCGCGACCACATGGGTGCGCGCGGCTACGGCGACATCGGCTACCACTTCCTGATCGACCCCTCGGGCCGCATCTGGCAGGGCCGCGACCTGCGTTGGCAGGGTGCGCACGCCAAGGGCGAACACAACGTCGGCAACATCGGTATCTGCCTGCTCGGCAACTTCATGCCGGGCAAGGACGGCCAGAAGCCGAACAAGGAGCAGCTGCAGGCGATGGAACGTCTCGTCGTCCACCTGCTGGGGCGCTTCGGCCTGCAAGGCGACGACCTCTTCTGCCACAGCCACTTCCGCAACACGGAGTGCCCCGGTCCGCTGGTCGAACCGGTGGTCGCCCGCCTGCAGCGCACGCTGCAACAGCGCAGCCCGCGCGTCGCCGCCGCCGAGTGACGCGAACGGCTCGCGGCAGGCAGGCAACCCAGCGCCGGCGCGAGCCAAGCTGCCGCCCCCTTCGGGCCGATAGCGGCGCATGCGAAGTGCGGCACCCACCGGCGAAACCACCGTGCTGCCGGGCACGCGCGCGAGCTGTGCGCTGCTGACGGTGCTGACCATCCTGATGGCCTGGCCGTCGCCGCCGCCGCTGCTCGGTGTGCTGGTGCGCGCCGGCTACTTCGGCCTGCTGGCGTGGTACTTCATGCGCACCACCGCCGAGTCGCCGGCCCTGCAAGGACAACCGATGCGGCTCGTGCGCAGCGGCTTCCTGGTGCTGACGCTCGGCTTCGGTCTCAGCGCCGCGATCCAGATCGCCGGCCTCGAAATGGTGCACCCGGCGGTCACCTACCTGTGCGCGACCTGCGAACGCGGCGCGATGTTCCTGCTCGGCACGACGCTAGTCTCCTACGGGCTGATGCTGTGGCTGCCGCAGGTGCTGCTGAGCCACCGCCTGCTCGGCGAGCACAACGCGCGGCAGAGCGGCGCCCTGAAGCAGGCCGAGAGCGCGCGCAGCATGCTCGAACACCGCCTGGTCGAAGCCGACCGCCGCGGCATGCTCGGCGAACTGGCGGCGACGATCGCGCACGACCTGCGCAACCCGCTGACGATCGTGCAGGGCACCGCCGAGTCGTTGTGCCGCCGCCCGCGCAGCCAGCAGGAGATCGCCGAACACACCGCGGTCATCCGCCGCAACATCGACAAGGCCGACCGCACGATCCAGGCGCTGATCGATCTGGCCAAGCCGCGCCGCCAGGACTCGGGCAAGGTGGCGGCGCACGAACTGTTCGGCGAGGTGGCGGACCTGCTGCGCGTCGAGGCGAAGCGGCGCCACACCACGCTGCAGGTGGCGGTGCCAGCGGCGGGCCTGCACCTGATCACCGACCGTACCTTGCTGGCGCAGGCACTGTTGAACCTGGTGCTCAACGCGATCCAGGCTGGCCGCAGCGACGGCGGCAAGGTGCGCATGCACGCGCGCGCCATGCACCTCGGCGGCCGGGCGCTGTTGGCGCTCGCCGTCGACGACGACGGCACCGGCCCGCCGCCGGAGCTCCAGCGCTCGACGTTCCCGCCGTTCTTCACCACCAAGCCGGAAGGCACCGGCCTCGGCCTGTCGAGCTGCCGCCGCATCGCCGACGAGCTCGGCGGGGCGCTGCGGCTGTATCCACGCCAACGCGGCGGCGCGCGCGCGCTGCTGCTGTTGCCGCAGGACCACGACTCACCGGCGGTGGCACCGAACGCCGATGGACGGCTCGCATGCGCAAGCACCAGCTGCTGATCGTCGACGACGAACCCGACCTGCGCTGGGTGCTGCGCGGCCTGTTCGAGGACGAAGGCTTCGACGTGGCCGAGGCCGGCGACGGCGCCGAGGCGCTGCAGCGACTCGACCAGGCCGAGCCCGACGTCGTGCTCAGCGACATGCGCATGCCGAAGGTCCCAGGGCTCGAGCTGCTCCGCAGCGTGCGGCGGCGCAAGCCGGACCTGCCGGTGATCCTGCTGAGCGCCGTCGAGGACCTCGCCACCGCCGTCGACGCGATCAAGGAAGGCGCCTTCGACTACCAGGCGAAGCCGTTCGACCAGGCGCGCCTGCTGCTGACCGTGCGGCGCGCCGCCGAACAGCACGCGCTGCGCCGCGAGCTGCAGCAGCTGAAGAACCAGCACAACAGCCCGCAGCTGGACTTCGGCCGCAGCCGCCGCGCGCAGGAACTGCGCCGCCATCTCGAACTGGTGGCGCCGCAGACCAGCGTCTCGGTGCTGCTGCGCGGCGAGTCCGGCACCGGCAAGGAGGTCGCGGCGCGTGCATTGCACGCACTGTCGCCGCTGGCCAGCGGCCCGTTCGTCGCGGTCGACTGCGGCGCCCTGCCCGAGCCCCTGCTCGAGAGCCAGCTGTTCGGCCACGAGCGCGGCGCCTTCACCGGAGCCGACCGCGCGCGCACCGGCCTGTTCGCCACCGCCGACGGCGGCACGCTGTTCCTCGACGAACTCGGCAACCTGCCGCTCGCCCTGCAGGCGAAGCTGCTGCGCGCGCTGCAGGAGCGCAGCGTCATGCCGGTCGGCGGCAGCCAGCCGGTGCCGTTCCGCGCCCGGCTCGTGTGCGCCACAAACGCCGACCTCGCCGCCGACGTGCGCGCCGGACGCTTCCGCGTCGACCTGTTCCATCGCATCGCCGAGTTCCAGATCGCCCTGCCGGCGCTGCGCGAACGGCAGGACGACATCGTGCACTTCGCCCGCCTGTTCCTGGCCGAAGCGAACCTCGAACTCGGCCGCTCGGTGCTCGGCTTCACACCCGCGGCGGAGCAGCGCCTGTGCGACGCGCCGTGGCCAGGCAACCTGCGCGAGCTGCGCAACGCGGTGCGGCGCGCCGTGCTGACCAGCACGTCGACCGAACTCGACGCCGCCGACCTGGCGCTCGACGGCGACCTCCTCATCGACCATCCGGCCCTCGCCGCGGCGACCGCAGCGCTGCCGGCCGCGGCGCTGCAGGGCGACCTGCCGCTGGCCGAACGGCTGCGCGCCGCCAGCGACCAGCTGGAGGCGCAGATCCTGGCGACGACGCTGGCCAGCTGCGGCGGCAACAAGGCGGCGGCGGCCCGCGCGCTGCAGATCGACTACACGACCCTGCACCGGAAGCTGAAGCGGCACGGCCTCGCCAGCTGACCATGGCGCGCGCGCCATGGTGGCGCCGCCCGACCGGAGGCGCTGCCATGCCCACCGGCCTACGGCGCCGCCGATGCCATGGCACTCGGCACCTTCCCGGCACTTGGCCCGCTCTGTGCTCCTTTCCCGCGGACACTCCGGCAACACCTCGCGGCCGCCACCGAACCTCGATGGCGGCCGCGAGTCTGTACCACCGCCCATCCCATGGCCCCGTCGGCCGGCCCGCCGACCTCCCGCGCGCGAGACCCCGTCGCCATGGCTGGTTGCGTCGGGCCCGAGGCCTACTATCGCGGGCCATGCGCATCCGCTTCGCCACGCTGCCGTTCCTGCTCGCCGCCTGTTCGGGCGACCACCACGTGCCGAACGCCCCCCCGCCAGCACCGGCGGCCCAGGATCCCGCCGCGACCAAGCCGCCGCTGCTGCTCGAGCACGACTTCGGCGTCATCCCGCACGGGGAGAAGCGCATGCACGAGTGGCCACTCGACCTGTCGAAGCTGCCCGAACCGAGCGTGCCGCTGCGTGTGCACATCAGCTGCTCGTGCGGCCACGCGGACCTGCGGCTGCGCAAGCCCGACGGCACGGAACGTTTCGTCGACATCAGCGGCCTGCCGCGCAACCTGCCGCAGGGCGACGAGAGGCTGTTCCTGCACGTCGAGATCGACAGCACCGACCGCGAAGCGCTCGACATCCCGCACACCAAGAGCGACGGCTACGTTGTGCTGCAGCCGCTGA
>JBILEY010000034.1:0-22216 GCA_044351865.1 Planctomycetota bacterium
GCACGCTGGCCGCGAACAAGCTTAGAGCCACCCACTTGGACCGCTCCGGCCTTGGTCCGCCCATCTGGAGATCGTCGCTTCGCAGCCATCGCGTTTGATTGCGCATATATAAAGCCTGAGTTCCCGCGATGCAAGAGCTCGAGCGAGGGTGCAGACCGGTTAGATCCTTTACAGGTCAGACCGACTTAGGGGCTGACACTGACCGGGAACATGGTTGACAGATCTGCTGAGGCTGGGCCAACGCTTCTCGGATGGTGCAGACCGTTTAGATCCTCTACAGGTCAGACCGACTTGGGGGCTGACACTGACCGGGAACATGGTTGACAGCTCTTCGGTCCAGTGCTGCTCGGCGTGGTTGATTCCAGCGACTCGAAAGGCGGCCGTCTTCAGCCGCGGCGTCGCTGGAAGAAGGTGTCAACCATGGAGTCGGTCGGAAGTGTCAACCATGTTTCCGGTTGCACAGCGCGTTTGGACAACCGAGGGGCCCCATGGTCTGCACTCGCCAGGTCCCACGGGCGCAGCGCCCACTGGATGGGCTCGCGCGGCGGCGCTCGGCGGGATCGAGCAGGTGAGCTCTGCGCAGCTGGGCAGGCAGCCGCCACGCCCGCTATCGGGAGGCCGTACGTGGTCGCCCACTCGACCGCGCCGAGCCGCTCTCGCCTGCGCTACGCGCCCGGGAGTTCTTCGAACTGCGCGATCGTCTGGCGCCACTCGGCCGGGATCGGCACCGGCTTGAAGTCCGGGCCGACGAACACCAGAGCCGCACTCGACGTGACCAGCACCTCGTCGGCGGCGCGCACTTCGTAGTCCATCTGGAAGCTGGTCGTGCCGAGCGAGCGCACGCGCACGGCGACCTCGACCTTCATCGCCAGCCGCCCCGGCCGCTGGAAGCGGACCGTCGTTTCGGCCAGCACGTACGGCACCCGGTGGTCGGTCAGCAGCCCGAGGTGCTGGAAGTAGAGCAGGCGCGCCTGCTCGATCAGGCTCAGGTAGGTGGCGTTGTTGACGACGCCGGCGGAGTCGATGTCGACCCAACGGAGCGGCACGTCGGCGGCGAAGCGGAAGAACATGGCGGTATCCTGGCCGTTCCCTTGCGGCGAAGCGAGGACATGGGCGCCGGTTGGCCGGAGCGTTCGTGGCCTTCGCTCGTCCAGGGCGCCGCACCGCCATGACGACCTTCTTGCGCCCGTCGATCCTCCCGCTGCTGCTCTTCCCCCTGCTGGGCAACGCCCAGGAACCCGGCCAGAAGCCCGACGGCAAGCTGGTCGCGCGCGGCCCGCTGCAGGCGGTCGAGCCCGATGCCAGCGACCGCGAACTGCGCACGACGCCGGTCGTGCGCGCCGTGCAGCGCGCCGCCGACTCGGTGGTCAGCATCTACCTGCAGCACCAGCTGGCCCGCGGCAACGCCGTCCCCGAAGGCCAAGGCTCCGGCGTGCTGCTCGACGAACAGGGCCTGGTGATCACCAACTGGCACGTCGTCGCCCCGGTGCTCGAAGGCCGCCGCGGCAATCCGCTCGACGTCGTCGTCAAGCTGCGCGACGGCCGCACGCGCACCGGCAAGGTGCTGTCGTCGTCGGCGAAGCGCGACCTGGCCCTGCTGCAGCTGCGGCTCGAAGGCGACGAGAAGGTCAAGCCGATCGAAGTCGGTCGTTCGAACGACCTGATGATCGGCGAGACGGTGGTCGCGATCGGCAACCCGCAGGGCCACGCCAACACCGTGACCAGCGGCGTGCTGTCGGCCATCGACCGTTCGATCCAGGTGCGCACGCCCGACGGCGAAGTGCGCGAGTACGCGGGCCTCTTGCAGACCGATGCCGCCATCAACCAGGGCAACAGCGGCGGTGCCTTGCTCGACATCACCGGCCGCCTGATCGGCATCAACAACGCGATGGCGATGGGTGCCGAGAACATCGGCTTCGCCATCCCGATCGACACCGTGCGCGCCGAGTTCGAGAACGAACTGTTCCGCAGCGACAGCTTCGCCAACGGCCCCGGTTCGGCGTGGCTCGGCATCGAGGTCGCCGAACAAGGCGGCAAGCTCGCGATCGCCAGCGTCGTGCCGGGCGGCCCCGCCGCGCGCGCCGGCCTGCGCGCCGGCGACGTGCTGCACAAGCTCGCCGGCCAGGAGGTGCGCACGCCGATCGACTACCTGCGCCGCCTCGCCAGCGCCGTGCCGAACCGCCCGCTGCCGTTGCTGCTCCAGCGCGGCGGCAAGGACGTCGCAGTCGAGACCGAGCCGTGGTCGCGCGAGCAGGGCATCGTGCTGCGCGGCCTCGGCATGATCGTCGACGAGGTCACCGACAAGGACGTCGTCGAGAAGGTGACGCTGGCCTTCTACCGCGGCAGCGGGCTGAGCCGCGTGCCGCTGTTCCCGTCGGCGCTGCGCCTCTACCGCATCGACGACGGCGGCCCGACCGACGGCATCCTGCGGCCGGGCGACCTGATCCTCGGCGCCATGGTGCGCACGCCGTTCGGCGAACGCGAAGCGAAGATCCACGCGCTGCGCGACCTGGCGAGCCTCGTCGAGCAGGCGCGTGGCCGCGTCATCCGGCTGGCGATCCTGCGCGGCGACGACGACATGATCGCGACGCTCGACGTGCGCGACGACCAGAAGCGCTGACGCCCGCCTGGCCCCCGCCGCGTGCGCGGCGCGTCAGCGCCACACCCACTCGCAGCGCGCCAGCATCGTGAACTGCGTCGCCAGGTCCGGGTCGTCCGGACTCGGCGCCCCCACCACCGCGTCGCGCACCGCGGCACGGCGCAGCAGGCGCCCGGCCGCCGAAGGCGACAAGCCAGCGAGCAGGCTCGCCGCTTCGGCGGTGCCCTGCTCGCGATGTTCGGCGAACGCCTGCCGACCGACCAGCCGCCAGTGCGTCGGCACGCCGGGCCCGCCGCGGCCGATGCGTTCGACCAGCGCGTCCTCACAGGCGTCGACCTGCGCCGCGAAGCGCGCGTCGGGCCGCCGCCGCAGGTGCGCGCGCAGTGCCGGCAGCAGCACGCCGCCGACCAGCCAGCCGCGTTCGAAGTAGACGCCGTCGCCGACTTCGCCCTCGCCGAAGCGGAACGTGCGCAGCGTCGCGTCGTAGCGGCGCGCGATCGACGCCGCGAGCCGATCGGCAGCGCGCGCCAGCACCGGATCGTGCGCTTGCGCCAACAACGCCTCCAGCTCGCCGAGCGGCCAGGCGAAGTCGCGCAGCCGTTCCTGCTTGCCGGTGCCCATCGGCGGATGCGTCGCCAGCGCCGCGCCGATGCCGACGGCGGCGGTGATCAGCTCGTCGTCGGCGCGCAGCAGGCCGTTCCACAGCAGGCCCTGCAGCCACGCGTGGCCGCACTCGGGCTGGCCGGTGCGATGCTCGAGCCCGTGCGGGAACGGCAGCCCGCTGCGTGGATCGAGGTCGCGGTCGACGAGGTGGCGCGCGGCGCGCCCGCTGCGCCGCCAGGCCTCGTCGGAGCCGAGGCCGATCGCGGCGCGCAGCAGCGCCAGCGTCGTGTCGAACTCGAGGTTGGTCACCACCTCGCCGCTGCGGCCGTAGTCGCCGGCCCCGCGCACGCCCGGCAGTTCGCGGAGCCGCGGCAGCAGACGCTGCAGATGCTGGCGCACGAGCCGCGTGGTGTCGCCGCGTCCGGGCCGCGGCAGCAGGCCGAGGTCGGCGAAGTGGCCGCGCGCGAACTGCAGCACGACGTCGGCGCGGGCCTGCAGCCCGGCGTCGTCGCGCGTCCAGTGCTCGCCGGCCTGGAAGCGTTCGCCGCCGAGGTCGCTGGTGGCGGTGAAGCACAGGCGTCGCCGCTCGTCGCTGCTGCCGTCGACGTAGCGCCACACGGTGTGCTCGAGTCGGCCGTGCGGCAGCAGTTCTTCGCGTCGCTCGCGCGTGAACACCGGGCCGTTGCCGTCCGGGCACGGCGGCCCGTCGCCGGCGACGATGCGCACGGTGCCGGGTGGACCGCTGATCGCGATCTCGACCCACACCGGGTCCGCATCGGGTCGCCCGAACGGCAGCCGCCGCCACTGCAGGGAGCCCTGGCCTTCGAGCCGCAAGCCGGCCTGCACCGCTGCCGCGGGCACCGGCGCGCCAAAACGCACCGGCCGCCCGTCGAGCGGCACGACCAGCAAAGCGGGGAACAACGCCACCAAGATCATGCACGTCATCACGGGCCGCTTGGTGACCGCTCGCGCGCCGGCGGTCGCACTTCCCCGGAAAATCCCCAGCAGCAGCGCCGTCGCGAGCCGTCAGCCCGCGATTCGTCAATCGTCCCAGCGACTGACGAAGTGCAGCCCGCCGTGCACCAGCCACTGGCGGAAGCTGTCGTGGTACGGCGCCGTCAGTTCGCGCTGCATCGTCGCCCGGTCCATCCAGCGCGTCGCCAGCACCTCGGCGCCGGCGCGCGGCTCGCCGGGTTCGACGTCGACGGCGAAGAAGAACGAGCGCCACGCGTGCTTGCGCGCCCCGCCGACGCAGCGTTCGCCTTCCTGCACGAAGAGGAAGCGCGGAGCACCGTGCACGCAGAGCCCCGTCTCCTCGCGCAGCTCGCGCGCGACGGCCTCGTGCAGCAGTTCGCCCGCCTCGACCCGCCCACCCGGCAGGTCCCACACGCGCGTCGGCACGCCGGCGATCTTGCGGTCGTTGCCGACCAGCAGCACCGACTCGCCGCGCTGCACGACCGCGAACGCACCGAGGAAGTCCGCGCCGAGGAGATCGCTCATGCGCGCATCAGACGCGCGATCCGGCGGTGCGGCAACGGCGGTCGGCGTAGCCGCCGAGTGTTGCCGCCGAGCGGCGGCACCGAGAGCGGCGCCGCTCGTCGGTTCAGGGCGTCGACCAGAGGATGCGGAACACCCCCTGGCTGAACGGCAGCGACGACGCGCCGAGCACCTGCAGGACGCCGACCTCGACCTGCAGCGGGTCGGGTTCGCCGAGTCCCGACAGCACCAGGTTCGGCGTGCTGCCGTCGAGCGAGCGCAGGCCGAGGTCGAAGCCATCGCTGCGGAACGACGCCGCACCTTCGAGCGGCACCACGAGCTCGCCACCGCCGGCGCCGAGGCCATCGATCGTCAGCGTGCCTTCGAGCACCAGCACGCCGCCGCGCACGCCCTGGTCGAGTTGCAAGCGCAGCCCGCGCTGCGGGTTCTCCAGCGTCGCCAGCGAACCGTTCCACGTGCCCGACAAGTCGACCAGCGGCGGCAGGTCGCGCTGCCACGCCGCGGTCCAGGTGCCGTCGTCGGCGTCGCAGGTGAACGTGCCGAGCAGCGTGCGCCCTTCGCCGAGCACGCCGGCGAACACCGTGCGCGGGCCATCGCGCAGTTCGATCAGGCCGTTGCCGAGCACCAGGTCGTAGCTGCGGTTCTCCACGCAGGCGTTGGTGATGTCGACGGACAGCAACGGCACGCCGTCGAACTCCTGAACGCGCACGGTCAGCGGCCCGCTGGCGCTGGTCAGCGACGACGTCCAGGTGCCGCTCCACTCGCCTTCGAGCGAGGCCGGCACGACCTCCGGTACGCGCACAGAGCGAACGTCGAGGTCGCCGCAAGCGGCGAGCACGAGCAGCGACAGCAGCGACGACGTGGGCCAGCGCATGGGTGCTGTGCGGGCCTAGCCCGCGATCGCGCCATGGTAACGATCCGCCGCGGCCCTGTGGGGCGGGTGGCTCAGCCCGGCGCTCGCCGGTGCGGCACCGGGGCGCGTTCGCTGCTGCGATAGAGCGAGAGCAGGGCTTCGGCGACGGCATCCGGCGTGCAGCGGGCCACGGCCGCGCGCGCCGACGCCACCAGCAACCGTGCCGCTCCGGCATCGATCAGGAACGGCGCCACCGCCGCCGCCAGGCCCGCGGGCCCCGCCGCGGCCGGCACCAGCACGCCGCGGCCGAGTTCGGCCAGCGCATCGTGCACGCCCGGCACGTCGTAGCCGACGACCGGCACGCCGGCGGCGAACGCTTCGACGGCGACCAGCGGCAGGCCTTCGCGCACGCTCGGCAGCAGCAGCGCGTCGTAGGCCGGCAGTTCGCGCGCGAAGTCGGGCCGCGCCGCGCGGAAGTGCACCCTGCCCGGCGCCAGCCGTGCCGCCAACGCCGTCAACGCCTCGCGCTCCGGCCCTTCGCCGCAGACGTCGCCGTGCACGCCGGGCAGCGCCGCCACCGCCCGCACGAAGTCGGCGACGCGCTTGATCGGCACGAGGCGCCCGGCACACACGACGCGGCGCTCGTCGGCGGCGATGCCGAGCCGGGCCCGCGCCTCCGCGCGCGGCAGCGGTGTCGGCAGCGGCACCGCCGGCGGCACCACGTGGAAGCGCGCGCGCGGGGCGACGCCGGCCGCTGCCAGTTCGTCGGCGCACGACGCACTGACCGCACACAGCACGTCGGTGCGCGCGGCGAGATGGCGTTCGATGCGACCGAGCAACCAACCGATCGGCCGCGGGAAGTAGTCCTGCAGCACGTGGCCGTGGAACGTGTGCACGAGCTTGCCCACCGCAGCGGCGTGCGCGGCCCGGCGGCCGAGCACGCCGGCCTTGCTGGTGTGCGTGTGCACGACGTCGGGCCGATGGCTCGCGAGCAGCGCACGCAGCGTCTGCGCGGCGCGGCGATCGGCGAACGGCGACAAGCGGCGGCCGAGTTCGGGCACGACGACCCAGCCGGCGGCGGCGGGCCCGGCGGCCAGCGCCTGCGCCAGCGACAGCGCGGGCACGCCGTGGTCGGCCGGCGACAGCAGCGCTTCGCCGGCACCCACCGCGCCGGTCACCAACAGCGTCGCCACGCCGCGCGCTGCCAACGCATGCCACAACGCGATCGCCTGCCGCGTCGGGCCACCGAGGTTCGGCCGCGTCAGCACGCGCAGCACACGCAGCGACGGCGAGCGCTGGCTCGAGCCGTTCGGATCCGTGGCAGCGGCAGCGGCGTTCATCGCCGCGGCATCATGCACGAGCGCCGCCGGCCTGCCACGGCGCGCGTGCGTTCACGGCACCAGGTGCAGCCACTGCAGCAAGTAGAAGTGCCAGGCGAGCAGCACGCTGTAGCCGACCAGCACGAACCACAGGCCAAAGCGCGCCGAGCGGAAGTTCTTGGTCAGGACCAGGAAGGCGCACAAGCAACCGATGCCGACCGTCTTCAGCAGCAGGAACGGCCACGGGTGGCCGCCCATGTCGAGCACGAGCTGCACCATCGGGTTCAGCTCCTGCCCACCGTGCGACAGGAACAGCAGCGTGAACCACGCGTCGAGCAGGTTCAGCGCGACGATGCTGACCGTCATCAGCAGGATGCGCGGACCGTGCACGTCGACGAACGCCCCTTCGCGTTCGTCGTCCCGTCGCACCGTGCGCCGGCGACCACCGAACAGCGCGTAGCGGCTGAAGATCGGGGTCGGGCGCTGGCGCCGGTCGGGGCCCGAGCGCCGCTCGGCCGAAGTGTCGTGCGTGTGTTCCACCACAGGATCCAACGAGAGCGTCGCGGCCAGGGTCGTCACGCCGAAGGATACCCCGGACCGAAGCCTCGGGCTTGCGGTCGACCCGAGGTTGGCGCGGACGGAGCGTTGGCACCGGCCGCAGCGCCGCAATCTTCGCCGCGGGTCGCGACGCCGCGAGCGCCCGTCAGAGCCTGAGAGAGAATCTCTCGAAGGCTCTGCGCGGCTGCGAAGGCAGCCGCCAAACATGACTCTGAGAGGCCGTATGCTGGATTTCTTCTCGGCCTCTCAGACGAACTTGGTGATGCCCGGACGCGCCACGACGCTCTTCGGCGGCTCGTCGCCGAACGCCAGTTTCTCGGGCATCAGCACTTCCTGGCTGTTCCACGCCTGGTCCCAGGTGATGCGCTGGCCGGTGTAGGCGGCCATGCGGCCGAGCAGCGCCATCAGCGTGCTCTTGCACATGTAGTCGCCGTTGTCGATGCGCTTGCCGGCGCGGATCGCCGCGAACATCTCGTCGTGCTCCGCCTGGTACATGTCGCGGATCTTGTCGGCGTAGCGCCACTCGTCCTTGCCGAGCACCGTGTGGTTGAACACGTTCGCCCGGCCCTGCGTGCCGACGATGTACTCGTTGACGTCGCGCCAGCAGCCGTTCTGCTGCCGGCAGTTGCTGTAGCCGCGCGTGCCGTCCTCCCACTCGTAGACGGTGGCGAAGTGGTCGTAGACGGTGCCGAACTTCGGGTCGATGCGCGACTGCCGGCCGCCGAGCGACACCGCCGCGATCGGGTAGACGTCCTTCTTGATCCACGCCATCACGTCGAGCGTGTGGATGTGCTGCTCGGCGATGTGGTCGCCCGACAGCCACGGATAGTAGAGCCAGTTGCGCAGCTGCCACTCGAGCTCGCTCTGGCCTTCCTGGCGGTCGAAGTGCCAGAGCTCGCCGGTGACGTAGTTGCCCTGCATCGTCAGGATGTCGCCGATGGCGCCTTCCTGCAGGCGCTGCACCGTGGCGCGGCGGCCGTCGTGGTAGCGGTAGCAGAGGCCGCTGACGATCGACAGCTTCTTCTGCCGCGCCAGCTCGCACGCTGCGTGCACCCGCCGCACGCCCGGCGCGTCGGTGGCGATCGGCTTCTCGGCGAACACGTGCACGCCGGCTTGGACGGCGCGCTCGATCTGCATCGGGCGGAAGCCCGGCGGCGTCGCCAGCACCACCGCGTCGACGCCGGTGGCCAGCACCTGGTCGATGCAGTCGAGGCCGACGAAGCGCCGCTCCTTCGGCACGTCGAACTGCTCCTTGCGGCCGTCGCCGGCCAGCGTCTCCTGGATGTCGGCGAGCGCGCCTTCGAGGCGATCGACGAACGCGTCGCCGACGGCGTGCAGCACGTTCTCCTTGTGCGCGCGCACCGCCTGCACCGCCGCACCGCTGCCGCGGCCGCCGATGCCGACGACGCCGATCTTCAACTTGCCGCCGCCCTGGTGCACGGCCGGCGCTTGCTGCAGCGCCGACAACGACCCGCTGGTGGTGGCGACCGCGGCGGCCGCGGCGGTGGTCTGCAGGAACGAACGACGCGAGGGCTTGGACGTCGGCATGGGCTCGGGGCGGTCGGGGCGAAGACCGTCGGCGCACCGTAGCCGGTGGCGTCGGCCCGACAAGCACGCAGCCGGCGACGAACGTGCACCGCGCCCCGCCACCGCGGCGCCACCACGACGCAGGTTCGCGGTGTTCGGGCGGGCCCGGCGCTCGACAGCTGCCGGCGGCCGGCCGTATCCTGCCCGCCCCGACGCGAGCGCCCGACCCCGCGCCCCGCCGGCCTTGAACCCGATGCGCCGCCCCACGCTGCCGCTGTTCCTGCTGCTCGCTGCCTGCAGTTCGCTGTCGACCGAGGAGCAACAACAGCTCGCCGGGTTCCAGGAGCGCGCCGCGCGCTACTACGAGATGAACGACCGGCACCTGGGCCAGGCCATGGACATGATCGAGCGCGGCCTCGCCATCGCACCGGACGACTACAAGCTCAACGCGCTGCGCGCCGCGGTGCTGCTGCGCAAGAGCGGCAGCGCGTCCGGCACCGACCACAAGAAGCTCGACGAAGCGACCGAACTGCTGGCGAAGGTCTACGACCAACGCTCGGCGTGGCGCCACGAGCCGATCGTGCTGCTGAACTACGGCCTGGCGCTGCAGAAGCAGGGCCGCCGCCACCTCGGCGAAGCCTTGCGGCTCGAGGGCCAGGCTTCGCGCACGCCGGCGCGGGTCGCCGAAGGCGATCGCACGGCCGAGCAGCTGCAGCAGGACGCAGCCGCCCAGCGCGAGCTGGCGAAGCAGAAGCTCGATGCCGCCGCGGAACAGTTCGACGTGCTGATCGAGCGCGGCGAGCTGCTGCGCATCGCCCACAACCACCGCATGCAGGTCGCCCGCGACCAGCAGGACGACCAGCGCTTCGTCATCGCGGCCAACGCCTACTTCGAGCAGAACAAGCTGGCGCAGGAGGTCACCCAGAAGCGCATCGACGACACGCTGGTGGTGCCGTACGAGATGGAGCAGTCGCAGTGGCTGCAGGAACTGCGCCAGGAGGAGCTGGGCGTGCGCGGCCTGGTCGCCGACTTCTTCTACCAGCGGAAGCAGTACGACAAGGCGCTCGAGCAGCTGAACCACATCCTCGAGGCCGATCCGCGCCGCTTCGCCGACTACTGGAACCGCGGCCGCGTGCTGTGCGAGCTGGGCCGCACCGACGAAGCGAAAGCCGACTTCCGCATGTTCCTCGCCGACCCGTCGCAGCCGCCGACCAGCGACAAGGTGACGTTCGCGGTCAAGGTCGTCTCGCAGTGAACGCAGCGGACGGCGCCACGCTGTCGGCGCAGAAGCGCCTGCGCACGCAGCACCACTTCCGCGCCGTCTACCAGCGCGGCCGCCGCGCCGCCGGCAGTTGGATGACCGTCGTGCTGCTGTTCCGCCGCAGCAGCGGCCCCGGCGCCATCGCCGAGACCACGCCGCGCCTCGGCGTCTCGGTCAGCAAGGACCACGGCGGCGCCGTGCGACGCAACAAGCTGAAGCGCCTGCTGCGCGAAGCGTTCCGCCTCGAGCAGCATCGCCTGCCGAGCAACGTCGACCTGGTGCTGATCCCGCGGCAGCGGCCGGAGGACTTCCCGCTGGCGGCGATGCGGCAGGAACTGGTGGCCTTGGTGCAGCGCGCGCAGAACCAGAAGGGCGACGAGCGCCGGCGCCCGCCCCGCTCGTGAGCGCGGCTCCAGCACGCGGCCTCGCGGGCACCTTCGTGCGCGGGCTCGTGCGCGCGCCGGCGTTGCTGTTGTCGGTGCCGGTGTGGATCTACCGCAAGGTGATCAGCCCGTGCAAACCACCGACGTGCCGCTTCCGGCCGACCTGCTCGGCCTACGCACTCGAGGCGCTGCGCGTGCACGGCGCGCTGCGCGGCAGCTGGCTCGCGACGAAGCGGATCTGCCGCTGCCACCCGTTCACCGAACCGGGCTTCGACCCGGTGCCACCGCCGCGGTCGGCGGGGCCAGCCACGTCGGGCGAACCAAGACACGAGGATCCCGGCGCCTAGGCGGCAGGATCGGCGGCCCCCGCAGCGCGCCGCAGTTCGCGGCAGCAGCTTGACCCCGCCCCTGGGCGCCGAGCACGCTGTGCCCCTCGTCGCCGGCGACCAACGCCAGCTCCGAAGGAGTCCCATGCGTGCTCTGCTGCTGTTGGCCTTGTCTTGTGGATCGATGGCGGCGATGTGCGATCGATCGCGCGGGCAAGGGCCGACGTTGGCGACCGCGCACGACCTGCTGCCGCAAGCGGCCAGCAGCGTGTGCGCATCGCAGTCGGGCGACGTCGACGGCGACGGGTTCCCCGACGTCGTCTTCGTCGGCTCGGGGAACGGCGACGCGATCTGGTTCGGCACCAACGACGGCGGCTTCGTGCGCGGCGGCAGTCCGTTCTCGCCGCCGACCGCGCCGGGGTTCGAACCGGTGTTCCAGCTGGCGGATCTCGACGCCGACGGCGACCTCGATGCGTGCGTGCTCGACCTGGCCATCGAGCTCAGCGGGCTGACGAACCAGGTCGTCGGCGGTGCCGTTCGCATCTACCACAACGACGGCTTCGGTGCGTTCCAGCAGGTGCAGGTGCTCGGCAGCCAGAGCGTCTGGCAGCCCGGCGAACTGACCAGGAGCCTCGCGATCGGCGACGTCGACGGCGATCAGCGCGCCGACCTGCTGGTCGGCGTCGAGCCGCAGCTCGTCGGCACCACGTCGCCGATGACGTGGACCACCACCTGGACGGCGATCGGTGGCCAGAACCGCCTCTACCGGAACACCGGCAACGGCACGTTCGTCGACGCGACCCAGCGCCTGCCATCGCACAGCGACCGCACGAACAGCGTGGTGCTCGCGGACTTCGACGGCGACGGCCATCTCGACGCGTTCTGCGGCAACAGCCCGCATGCAGCCGGCGGCACCTTCGGCATCGGACAGGACCGCCTCTACCGCAACCTCGGCAACGGCTGGTTCGTCGACGTGCCGCTGGTCGCCGACGCCGTCGCCAACGCCGGCGCCGCGGCGCGCGATTTCGACCAGGACGGCGACGTCGACCTGCTGCTGTTCGACCGGCCGCAGCTGCGCCACCTGACCAACCTCGGCAACGGCGTGTTCACCGCCAGCGCCCCGCCGCTCGCGGCCCAGTCGGCCGCAGCGCAGTCGCTGCTCGTCGGCAACTGGGATCACGATGGCTTCGCCGACTACGCGCTGCGCGAACCGACCGCGTTGCACCCGGTGCGCAACGCCGCGGGTGTGTTCACGGCAGCACCGGGCGGCAGCCTCGACCTGACCGCCGTGCAGCAGCAGACCGTCGTCGTCGCCGACTACGAACGCGACGACGACCTCGACCTGATCGCGGTCGGCAGCGCGTCGTACGGCACGATGCTGTGGCGCTGGAGCGGTGCCGGCTGGCAGCAGGTACCCATCGAGAACGCCTTCGCGGCCACGAGCCGCGCCTGCATCGCCGACCTCGACGGCGACGGCGACCCGGACCTGGTGTCGACGGCCGCCGGCCCCGGCACGTGCCGCTACTGGCAGAACGACGGCCACGGTCGTTTCGCGGTCGTCGCCAACGGCGCGTTCTCCACCAGCGTCGAGCGCATCGAAGCGCTGGCGGTCGGCGACCTCGACGGCGACGGCGACCACGATGTCGCCACGGCGGGCTCGACGGCGAACGCCAGCACGGTGTTCTGGAACGTCGCCGGCGTGCTGACGCCGGCCCCGGCCTTCTTCCCCACCTCCCGCGCCGTCGCGATCGGGGATCTCGACGGCGACGGCGATCTCGACCTCTACTGCAGCCGGTTCCCGGACACCGTGCTGCAGAACCAGGGCCAGGGCCTGTTCACGCCGATCCCTGGCGCGCTGCCGGCCGGAACCAGCACCAACCGCGTGACGCTGGTCGACCTCGACGGCGACGGCGATCTCGACGCGCTGTCCTGCGACCCCGCCTTCGTCGTGCTGCGCAACGGCGGCAGCGGTGGGTTCCAGGCATGGGGCACGACGGGAATGGTCAACGGCGTCGGCGGCATGGCCGTGGGCGACTTCAACCGCGACGGCTCGATCGACGTCGTGATCGGCACGACCCTGTGGCGGAACGTCGGCAACGGCACGTTCGCGCCGAACCCGACCGCACTGTCTCCGGCGAACGGCACCAACGCCAACGACCTGCTGGTCGCAACCGACTTCGACGACGACGGCGACCTCGACCTGCTGCGTTCGCCGCGTACCGTGGTCGGCGGGATGGAGCCGGCCACCCTGTTCGTCAACGACGGCTCCGGCGGCTTCGCGCCGCAGCCGAACGGAGTGCGCGGCGGCACCCGCTGGACGACAGACCTCGCCGTCGACGACCTGGACGGCGATCGCGACCAGGATGCGGTGCTGGTCACGCCGCGTGGACCCTGCCTGCTGTGGAATCGGCACCATCACCTGACGTGGCGCACGCTGCCGCGCGTCGGGTTCCCGCTGCAGCTCGACCTCGAGGGACGCGCCAACGAACCGTTCGCGATGGCTCTGGCCCCCGCCGCCGTGCACCTGCCGCTGCCCGGGTTCGGCGTGCTGCGCCTCGATCCCGCGAGTCTGCGTGTCGTCTTGCTCGGCAACTACGACGCCGCTGGCCGCGCCAGCTGGCAGTTCGCAGTGCCACCGACGCCGAGCCTCGTCGGCCTCACCGGCTGCTGGCAAGTGCTGTCCGGCACCCAAGGCAAGCTCGGCAACCTCGAGGTGACGACCTTGCTGGCGCAGTAGCCCGCGCCGAGCCTCGACGCTCACGGGGCGTCGTAGGGATCGATCGCCGCCGCATGCACGTGCACGCGGCCGTCGATGCGCACCAGGCCGTCGGCGCGGCCGTCGGCGCGCAGTAGCGCCCGCAAGCCGTTGTCGTCGACGAACCACGTGCCTTGCACTTTCGTCGCCACCGCATGGCGAGCGACAACGGCGGGATCGTCGCGAACGACGGTGGCCAGGGCGGTGGCGCTGCCGGCGACGACGACGGCCCGGCTCGACGCGACGGGCCCCGTGACCGGACCTGCGAAGGGAGCCGCGTCATCTGGCGAACGCGGCGGCCGGTCACCCGATGCTCGTTCGCTGCTCGGCCACCACGCGCCGACCAGGACCAGCAGCAGACCGCCGACGAAGAACGCGACCGCCGCACGCCGACGGCGACGACGTTCGCCGCGCCGACGCACGGCGCGAAACAGCTCCGGCAAACGGGCATCGCGGCAGCGCTGCGCCGCGACCGACAATCCGAGTTCAGCTGCCATGCCACCACTCCGCGGCCTTCCGCCGCAATCGTTGCATCACCCGCCGCAACCGGCCGTGGGCCTGGTCCTCGCCGAGGCCGAACGCACCACCGACCGCGGCCACCGACACGCTGTCGGAGAAGCGCGCTGCCACCAACGCCTGCTCGACCGGCGACAGCTCGGCGAGGCGCGCCTGCAACCACGCTGCCCGCTCGCCTTCGAGCGCCGACGCCCACGCCGGCGGTTCGGCGGTGTCGCGCCCGGCGACGATGCCCTGCTCGCGCTGCGCGCGGCGCCGCTGCTGCCGATGCCGGTCGATGCCCGCACGCACGATCGCCGTCGCCAGCCACGCGCGCACCGCCCCTTCGTCGCGCAGCGGCGGCAGGCGTTCGGCGACGGCGAGCATGACGTCCTGCACCAGGTCGAGCGCCGCCGCTTCGTCGGCGCGCACCAGCGCCTTCGCCAGCGCCACCGCCGGCGCGAACCACTGCGCGTAGAACTCCGCGAACGCCTGCTCGTCGCCGGCGGCGATGCGGGCGGTCAGCTGCGCACTGTCGACGACCGGTGCGAACGCGTCGGGGCTCGCGTTCGCTGCGTCGTGCGTCGCAGCAGTCGGGCTGGCGGCGGGAAGGGACACCGCGGGAGCGCTTCAGCGGGTCTCGGCCGGGTCCTTGGTGGCGCCGGTCTTCGGCTGGTCGGCGCTCGCCTTGGCCCCCGCACCACCCGGATGCGACTCGGCCGCCTTGCGCTGCTGCTCCTGGCGGCGCACGTCCTGCTCGAGTTCCTTCAACACCTCGGCGACCACGCGCAGGCTCTCCTGCGTGCCACGCGCGACCAGCAGCCGCGAGTCGGTGTGGTAGCGCAGCGCGCGCAGCGGCAGCTCGGTGGTCGCGGTCTCGATCGCCGACAGGATCGTCTCCGGTGTAAAGCCCACACCGCGCACGTCCTTCAGCAGGGCGCCGAGCGAGTGCACCGCAGTGACCTCGCGCGCGCTGGCAGCGGAAGTGACACCCGGCGGCTGCGGCTGCAGACGACTGACGACAGCGAACACCGGGCTGCCGCTGCCGCGCAGTTCCTTCACGTGCAGGATGCGCTCGTCGCTGCTGGCTGCTGCACACGCGGCCTCGAGCACCTGCGCCAAGCCCGCATTCTGCACCTGGAACTGCGGCAGCCGGACCTTCGCGGCTTCGGGCTCGATGACGATGTTGACGTCGTACTTGCTAGGGATGCCCTCGCCGAGCTGGGTGCACAGCTCGCCGAACGTGCCACCTTGGAAGACGAAGCTCAGGTTCGGCGCGGCGGAGGCAGGGGTTTGGCCGCCGGACGGCGGCGCGACTGGATCCTGCGCCGGCAGGGCGGCGAACGTGGACAGCAGGCAGGCGAGCAGCGCGGAACGGAACGGTCTTGGCGTGGTCATCAGCAGGTCCTCGTGGGTCTCGATGGTCCCAAACAGACGCCACCGAGCCGCCGTTCCGTCGCGCGCCGCGAAAAATCCTGGCCGCTACGCCGGCGCCCCGCCGAGCACGCCGAGCAGCGCCACCAGACTGAGCACGTCGAGCCGGTTGTGCTCGAGCACGCGGTCGACCGGGCCGGTGCGGTCGCGCACCCACTGCAGGAACGCCGCCGGCGCTTCGCTGCCCGGAAGGTCGTCGTGGCGATGCAGCGCGAGCAGGCGCTGCTCGGCGGTGCGCAGCCGCGTGTCCGGCCACAGCTTCGCGTACTGCCGCCGCACCAGATGGAACAGGTCGAGGTGCACGTCGGTCAGCACCGGCGCCTTCACCTTGTGCACGGCGAGCCGCGCGGCGATGCGGTGGCGGTCGTAGCTCTTGCCGACGAACGTCACCGGCACTGGGAACTCGGCGAGCCGCGCCGCCACGTGGTGCAGCATCGCCGGCTCTTCGCCGAAGTCGCGCAGGAACAGCTGCTCCACCACCAGTTCGTCCCCGCGCACGAAGCCGAGGCCGTAGGCGAACACCACGGTTCCGGCCCCGCCGCTGAGGCCGGTGGTCTCGGTGTCGAGGAACAAGCACTGCTCGGCGCGCAGCGTGGCGAACGCGTCGTGCTTGCCGAGCGCCGCCAGCTTCGGGCCGTCGAGCGATTGCACGCGTGCGAACGCGACGTCGCCGTGCCGATGCGCCAGCGGGTAGCGGAGTTCGCGCCGCCACAGCACGCCATGCGGCGTCGTCAGTTCCTCGGCTGGCGGCAGCGCCACCACCGGCCGCGGCGGCTCGGCGAACTGCTGCTGCCGGCGCAGCAGGAACTCGCGCATCGTGCCGGGGCGGGCCACCGGTGCCGAAGCGGGCGATGGCGCGGCCGGCGCGGCGCGCGGCGAGGGCTCGTCGTTCGCAGTCCCGCGATCCGCGGCGACGTCCGGAGCCGCGCCTGCAGCGCGCGGCGCCGGCACGCGGAACGCACGCCGCAGCTTGTCACGATCCGGCGCGACCATCGGCCTCCATCTCGCGTTCGTCGTTGGGTGCGTTCCCGACCACCGCCGGCATCGGCGACAGCATCTCGCGCAGGATCGTCGTCGCCACCGTCTTGCTGCGCACACCGAGGCTCGCCTGCGGACCGACGCACGACGGACAACCGCTGCGGCAACTGCAGCGCAGCACCAGCTGCAGCGCCGCGGCGAGGATCTCGCGGTGCACGTCGTAGATGCGCTCGGCGAGGCCGACGCCACTCGGGATGCGGTCGTAGAGGATCACCGCCGGCGCCTGGAAGTGGGGATGCAGCGCTTCGGCGAGCACCTTGACGTCGCCCGGATCGACGCGCACGAACAGCGGCACCAGACCCTGCAGTAGTTCGCCCACGCCCTGCAGGCAGCTCGCTTCGCCGCCCTTCTGCAGGCCGAGCCGCGCCACCAATTCGGGCCGCAGCACCAGCGCACACGCTTCGGTCTCGAACTCCTCCGGCGGCAGCTGGATCTCGCCGATGCCGACGTTCTCGCGCGTGTAGAACTTGATCTTCTTGAACGCCTTCGCCAGCGTGCTGACGTGCACGCCGCCGCGGTGCGCGGTGTAGGCCGGATGCTCGCGGCTCTGGTCCACGTGCAGGATCTTGACCTCGGTCTCGGTGTCGGCCTCGGTGTAGTAGTCGGCGTCGATCAGGCGCACGAACGCACGGCGGTCGGCGTAGTCGAAGCGCTCGACCAGCCAGGTGTCGCCCTGGTGCCCGTAGATGGCGCCCTGGTAGACCTCGGTGATCGCCGACGGCCGGTCGATCTCGGCCAGGATCGTCTTCGACTCGACGTCCTGGATCGTCACGTTGTCCATGTCGGCCGCGGTCAGGCTGACGCCGTCGGCGGGATACGTGCGATCGGCGTAGTGGAAGCGCCCGCCCTGGTGCACCAGCACACCGATGTCCTGCGTCAGGAAGTCGAGCACGGCGCGCGTGTCCGGCGTCTCGCCGAACGCTTCGTCCTCGTCGAACGGCAGCTCGAACGCACCGCAGCGCACGTGGTTGGTCAGGATGATCGCGTTGTCCGGATCGATGCTGACGGCGTCGCGCGGCGCGTCGAACAGGTAGCCCGGATGCTGCATCAGGTACTGGTCCATCGCACTGCGCGCGACGAACACGCAGGCGCTCGGCTGGCTGCGGCGACCGACGCGGCCGGCGCGCTGGAACGTGCTCGACACCGTGCCCGGGTAGCCCACCAGCACGGCGACGTCGAGGCTGCCGATGTCGACGCCGAGTTCGAGCGCGTTGGTCGACACCACCGTGCGAATCGCGCCGCTGCGCAGGCCCTTCTCGATCGAACGGCGCAGGTTCGGCAGATAGCCACCGCGGTAGCCGGTGACCTTCTCCTGGTCGATGCCGCGCGCGCGCGCGTCGTCGCGCAGGTACTTCAGCAGCACCTCGACCTGGTTGCGCGAACGCGCGAAGAAGATCGACTGCAGCTCGCTCTGCAGCAGCACCGAGCCGAGCTGGCGCGCCGCTTCGCTCGCCGGCACGCGCATGCCGGAGACCTGCGAGACGACGTGCGGGTTGAGGAACAGATAGTGCTTCTCGCCGCGCGGGCTGCCGTCCTCGTCGACCGCGGTGACGTGGCGTTCGAACAGTTTCCTGGCGTGCTCGCCGGCGTTGCTGATCGTCGCCGACGCGCCGCAGAACGTCGGGTTGCTGCCGTAGTGCGCGCAGATGCGCCGCAGCCGCCGCAGCACGTTGGCGACGTGGCTGCCGTAGATGCCCGACAGCGTGTGCAGTTCGTCGACGACGACGTAGCGCAGGCCGGTGAACAGGCCCTGCCACTTGGTGTGGTTCGGCAGGATGCCGGTGTGCAGCATGTGCGGGTTGGTCAGCACCAGCGTGCCGTGCTCGCGCAGCGCCTGGCGCACCGGCGGCGGCGTGTCGCCGTCGTAGACCGCGACCGTCAGGTCGGTGCGCCCGCCCTGCTGCAGCAGCTTCTCCAGGTCCGCCATCTGGTCGCGGGCCAGCGCCTTGGTCGGGTACAGGTAGAGGGCGCGCGCATCGAGCCCATCGCGGATCGCCGCGTCGAGCACCGGCAGGTGGTAGGCGAGCGACTTGCCCGACGCCGTCGACGTCGCGATCACCGCCGAGCGCCGTTCGTGCAGCAGGTCGGCGCACTGCCGCTGGTGGCAGTAGAGTTCCTGGATGCCGCGCGCGTGCAGTGCCTGCACCAGCGACGGATGCAGCCAGTCGGGCATCGGCTGCATGCGCGCCGGCCGCAGCGGCTGCGTCCACACCGCGTCGATCGAACCGGGCGCGTCGTCGCCACCGCGCCGCAAGCGCTGCACGAACTTGTTCAGGTCCATCGCTGGCCCTCGCACCACGTACCGCCCATGGCGGAACACGCTAGCGGGCGCCCAAACGAAAGCCAAACCTCTGCGTGGAGCTGGCGGCGGTCAGGCTGACTGCTGCAGCCGCTGCACGAACGCTCGGTGCTCGGCCGCGACGACGGCGATGCCTTCTTCGACCGCAGCGCGCACGGCGGCGAAGTCCTGCCGCAGCAGCGCCGGCACGTCGAGGCACAAGCCCGGGAACACACGGCTGTGGTAGCGGCCGTGCGCGTCGGCGACCTGACGTTCGTAGGCGCCGTGCACCAGTACGAACCAGTCGACGGCCGCGTCGTCGACGCGGTGCACGACGTACTCGCGCACGCCGTTGCGGCGGTAGACGGCGAGCTTCTGGTGCAGGTCGCGGCTGACCGAACTGGCGGCGACTTCGATCACCAGTTCGGGCGCACCCGCCACGTAGTCGTCGGCGTCGATGCGGGCCTGACCGCCGGCGTGCGCCGGCACGCACAGCAGCAGGTCGGGTTGGAACTCGTTGTCCAGGTCGAGCCGCACCGTCGTATTGCTCGCCGCCACCAGGCCCGGCGTCGCACTCTCGTAGAAGGCCAACCAGCCCGCGAGCAAGTGCTCAGGACGGCCGTGATGCTGCATACGAACCGGAGACCCCATGGCGACCACTCCCTCGATGAGTTCGGCCTTCTTCACATGGGGCATCGCCTCGTACCGACGCTCGAACTCGTCGCGCGTCAGCACGTCACCGGAGCACAACTCGGGAATGCGGGGAGATGTCGTCATGAGGAAAGCCATGCCCATAGGGGAACGGCACCGGTGAAAACGTACACGCCGCCGGCGAAAAGTGCGCAGCATGCAGACCGAGCCCCACCTGACCGTCGACCTGCAGGCGCCGCCGGCGGAGCGCTGGCGCTTCGACGCGACGCAGACGCGGCAGGCGCGCGCGCTGCTCGACGCCTACGAACGCGACCTCGGCCTCGCGCGCGGTCCCGCGGACCTGCTGGTCGACACGCTCGATGCGATGCTGCCGGCCGACCTTCGCGCCGAGCACGATGCGGTGGCGGCGGCGCTGGCGGTGCCGCGCCAGAAGGTGCTGCTGGCGAGCGGCTATTACGACGCGATCAAGGCCGTGCTCGGCTGCTCGGCGTTCGCCGTCGACCACGGCGACGGCGTGCTGCACGGCCGCAACCTCGACTGGTGGACCGCCGACGGCCTGCTGGGCTCGGCGACGCTGATCACGCGCTTCGTCGGCGCGCCCGCCGGCGAGTTCACGACCGTGGGCTGGCCCGGTTTCCTCGGCGTGTTCTCGGCGGTGGCGAAGGGGCGCTTCGCGGTGACGCTGAACTCCGTGCTGTCCGACGAGCCGCCGCAGCTGGCGTTGCCGGTCGTGCTGCTGCTGCGCCAGGTGCTCGCCACCGCCCCGGACTTCGCGACCGCAGTGGCGACGCTTGCAACGACGCCGATTCCGTGCGACTGCCTGCTGCTGGTCACCGGCACCCGCCGCGGCGAACGCGTCGTCGTCGAACGCACGCCCGGCCGCCACGCGCTGCGGCGCGCCGCTGGCCCCCTGGTGGTGACCAACGACTACCGCCAGCTCGCGGCACCCGGCACCAGCACCGCGAGCGATTCCCCGATCGCCGCGACCTCCTGCGGCCGCTACGACGCGCTGCAAGCGGAACTCGGCAGCGCCCCCCCGCGCGACCTCGCCGCGTGCCTGCGGCCTCTGGCCCAGGCGGCGGTGCGCATGACCATCACCGTGCAGCACATGGCCTTCGACGCGCGGAGCGGCGCCTACGTGGTGCAGCTGCCGCCGCCGGCATGAACGCACGAACGGCGCCACATCGGCAGCGGCCTCCGGCTCTGGCACCGTGATCGCCTCCTTCCTGACCTGGCTCGGCGACGCGGCCATGCTCGCCACGTTCGCCGTGGCTGTGCTGCTGAGCCTGATGATCGCCACCTGGTGGGGCGAACTGGCCGGCATCCGCCCCCACCGCGACAAGTCGGGGCTCGGCGGGTTCGCCGCGATCTACCTGTTGCTCGCCATGCGCTGGCTGCTGCTGGCGCCGCTGGTCTTCGTCGGTGCGAGCCCCTTCGTCGCCTGGCCGTGGATCCTGCTGGGGCACACGCTGCTCGGCATCGCCAGCGTACTGCTGTTCGGCCGCGGGCTGGCCCTCGTGCAGCAGGATCGCTTCGTGCCACTTTGGCTCGGCCTGCTCGGGGCGCTGGTGCTGCCGGCCCCGGCGCTGTGGCTCGGCGCCGACTTCGTGCGCTTCGCCTGCTTCGACGCGCCGGTGGTGCCGGTGCTCGGGCTGCTCGGGCTGCACGCGTGGGGCTTCTGGCAGCGCCGCCGCGAACGCTTCCGTCCGGATCCAGCACCGGCGCCGAGCGAAGTCGTCGACACCGACCGCGGCGGCCGCTGAACGTCAGCGCAGCGGGGCCGGCGTCGCCATCGCGGCGCGCCCGGGTGCCACCGCATCGTCGACGGCGAACTCCACGTCGCGCCCGCCGTTCGGCACGCGCACCACGACGTCGTAGTGGCCGGCGGCGAGGCCGCTGATCGGCACCGTGCCGTCGTCGCGCACCGTGCTGGTGAACGTCAACCACGGCGCGGCTTCGCGTCCGTTCGCGGCGCGACGCCACAGCGTGCATCGTGCACGCACCCCGGCGAACTCGCTGGGCAAGGCGACGACGAACCCGCGTTCCGCGGCGGTGTCGAGCTGGTCCGCGGGCAGGCGGAGCCTCGCGGCGGTCGCCTCGTGCGCCTGCTTGCCGTGCGTCTTGCCGGTGGCCGGCACGACCAGGGGCTGCTGGTCGATCGACGGCTCGCCGAGCGTGACAACGCGCGCCATCACGAGCAACGCCGCCGGGATCACCCACCATCGCAACCGGTCCGCCATGTGGCGAACTTCGGCAGTCGACCGTGGTGCACTTGACGCCGTCTCGCGGCGAGGCGGCCGGAACACGGCGCCGGCCGCCTGCGGGGCGTCAGTTCGCCGCGGCGATGTCGCCGGCGAACGCGCGCGGCTCGGTCGGCTCGGCGCTCAGCATGCGGGCGACCATGCGCGCACTGGCTTCCCACGCAGCCCCGTCGTTCAGGGCGCGCGCGACCTGCACGGCGCCGGCGACGTAACGCGACGGCGGCGTGCCTTCGAGCGCGCGCTGCAGCACCCAGACGGTGGCGTGCTGGTCGCCAGCGAAGTGCTCGACCGCGCGCAGGGCTGCGCGCACGTCGTCGAGCCGCTGCACCGGCGGCAGGTCGGCCAGCAGCTGCGCTTCGGCCACACGGCGATGGCGGC
>JBILEY010000259.1:0-7434 GCA_044351865.1 Planctomycetota bacterium
GAAGCGACGATCGAGCTGGTGTTCTTCGACGGCGAAGAGAGCCTCGACTGGGCGTGGAACGACGCCGCCCGCGCGCTGTTCGGCAGCAAACGCTTCGTCAAGCAGCACCGCGACGCCGGCCTCGTCGGCGACGAACCGCGCATCGCCGCGATGGTGCTGCTCGACATGGTCGGCCGCACCGACCTGCACATCCAGGAAGAGCTCTACTCGACTCACCGCCTGCGCGAACTGCTCTACGGCGCCGCGGTCGCCTCCGGCCACGAGAAGCTCTTCTTCCAGCGCGCCGAGGCGGCGAGCGACGACCACAAGCCGTTCCTCGAGGTCGGCATCCCGGCCGTCGACCTGATCGACCTGAACGGCAACCCGCACTGGCACAAGGCGACCGACACGATCGACAACGTCTCGGCGGCGAGCCTGCAGAAGGTCGGCGAGGTCGTGTTGACGCTGCTGCCGGCGATCGAGCGCGAATACGTGCTGCGCAAGGACTGAGTGTCGGGCGCCAGGGGCGCGGCCTCGCCACGGTGTGCCACATCGGTGACGGAAGGCACCCTCGCTCGCCCCGAAGCACCGGCTAGGCTCTGCGGTCGATGCCGACCGTCCAGCGCCAGGGCCGCACGATCCACCACACCCGCGAAGGCGACGGTCCCGGCGTCGTGCTGGTGCCAGGCCTAGGCTCCGGCGCGCGCCTGTTCGGCACGCTGCCGCGGCGCTTCGCGCGCGCCGGCTTCACCTGCTGCGCGATCGACCCGGTCGGCCTCGCCCCGAGCAGCGAACTGCCGGGCGGTGTGTTCGACTTCACGCAGGCGGCGCACGACGTGCTCGCGGTCGCGGCGACGCTGCCGGCACCCGTCGCGATCGTCGGCACCTCGCTCGGCGGCAAGGTCGCGTTGTGCGCCGCGGCGACGCACAGCGAGCACGCGCACAAGCTGGTGATGCTGTGCAGTTCGGCGCTGCAGACGCCGCGCAGTCGGCGCGTGTACCGCTGGTTCGAGCTGCTGTGCACCGAGATCGACGGCCGCTTGCTGGGCGAGCTGACGGCTCCGTTCCTGTTCGGCGAGACGTTCCTGAACCAGAAGCCGGGCGTCGTCGACGACATCGTGCGCAGCACCAAGCCGAGTGAGCCGTCGCGCGCGTTCATGCAGGCGCAGGCGCGCGCGCTGCAGAGCTTCGACGGCGAACGGCTGTGCGCCGAGGTGCGCTGGCCGACGCTGTGCCTCGCCGGCGGCGAGGACACGCTGACGCTGCCGCGCGAAGTGGCGGCGACGGCGGCGTTGATCCCCGGGGCCGAGCACCAGTGCTTTGCGGATGCGGGGCACAGCCTGCTGCTCGAGAGTGCGCCGGCGTTCGAGCGGCTGGTCGCGTTCCTGCGCGCGAACTGATCCCGACGGCGAGCTTCGTCGGCGCCGCGAGTCAGCGCACGAGCCGGGTGAAGCGCATGCGGTTCTCGAGCGCCAACGTCCACCACGCCGTCGCCACGAGCCGCGGCAGCGGCGACGCGATCGCGAAGGTGCCGGCATCGGCTCCGTCGCGAACCTGCTTGCCGAGCAGTTCGGCCTCGCACTTCTCACCAAAGGCGACGAACGGCTTGCCACCGGCCTGGAACAGCGCATGCCCGATCCAGTAGGTGCCCTCCGCATCCGCGATCTGCCAGGAGCCAGCCCACTGCAGCGCAGCCGCGCCCGGAATCGCCTCCTGACGCACGAAGCAGCGGGCGAACGCCACGGCGGCCTGCGCCGTCGCCGCCTGCGGCGGATGCGCCTCGAACCACGGCAGCAGCTCCTTCGGATCCGCCGGCGTCGGCAACTTGAAGAACGCCGCCGAGGTCATCGCGATGGCGACCTGGGCCGTGGTGATGGCGTCGCCGTGCTCGCCTGGCCCGAAGCCGCCGTCGGTGCGACGCAGCTGCCACAGCCGTTGCAGGCCGTCGGCCAACGGCGAGCGCAGGCACCGCGCCGGCAACGACGACGACAGGCCATAGGCCTCCGCCAGTGCCCAGCAGGCCAGCGCCTGCGCGCGCGGCGTCGCGTCCGCACCTTCGCCGAACGTGCCGTCGGCGCGCTGGCTGGCAACGAGGAAGCCGACCGTGCGCTGCAGCGACGCGCGGTAGGTGCCGGCGACCAGGTTGTCGCCGCGCCCGAGGAATGCCAGCGTCACCAGCGCTGTCGCTTCGACCGAGGAAGCGCCTTCGGCCCGGCACGCGCCGTCGGCCGCGATCTGCTGGCCGAGCCAGGCCAGCGAGCGATCGAGCGCCTCGCCGACCCCGCCCGCCAAGGCCCGGTTGCCGGCGCCTCGTCCGCCGTAGCGCCCACCCGCACCACCGTCCAGTTGCGGCTCGGGGGCGACGTTCGGTGGCGGCAGCAAGGCACCGAACGGTGTCGCCACCTGCGTCGGCCGCGCCGGCGGGGAGTTCTGGGCGACGACCTGCAGGCGCACCGGACCGTCGACGTCGAGGGCGAGCGCGCCGCGTTCGTCGACCTTGCCGGCGGCTGGACCCGCGCGCATCACGACCCGCGTGGCTCCGGCGTCGACGCAGGCGACCAGAAGCCGCAGCGACTGCTCGAAGCGCGCGTTCGCCGGCACCTCGACGGCGAACGGCAGGCTGCCGGCGCGCGCTGGTTCGAAGTCGGCCAGCAACCGCTGCAGCACGACGCGCAGGCTGTCGGCCGGCACGCCCGCACGATCGCGGTGCGCCCGCACGACGAGCGCCACCGGCACGTCGGGCTCCACCGGCAGCGCCAGCCCCACCGCCCCCGCGGTGCCGTCGGGCAAGCTCGCCGCGAAGTGCACCACCTTGGCCCCACCGGCGGCGAGCCGGCGGATTGCCGCGTCGACGTCGCCCCATGGCGTCGCTGGAGCCACCGTCAGCAGCACGTCGTCGGCGACCGGTTGCGGCAGTTCGCTCGGCAGCGGCAGCTCGAACGGCGCCGCCTGGGCCGGACGCGGACCGAGATGGGGAACCGTGGGCACGGTGTCCTGCGGCGGCAGGACGACCGTGGCCACCCAGAGGGCGAAGGATGGATGCACGGGGCCTCGAGTGGGTCGCGCAACGAGCCGCCGGCCGAACGGTTCACTGCCGGCGCGAAATCCGCCGCGTCACCGCAGCGGCACGACGACGCTCGCCGCCAGCTGCGGGTCGCCGCGCTCGGCCATCGTCGCGCACAGGACGCGCAGCGACGGCGCCAGCTTCGCCGCCGAGGTCTTGCCGTCGACGACCAGTTCGAGCGGCTTGCCGAGGTCGACGATCCGCGCATCGAGCCACGCTTCGCCGTCGGCGCAGTCCTTGGTCGTCACCACCAGCTTCTGGCCGGTCAGCGCCGCGTCGAGGCGCTTGCCCTTCGTCGCCGTCGCCACGTGCAGCCAGTAGTGGTCGCGCACGGTGACGTCGCTCAGTTCCCAGCGCAGCGTGCGCGGCTGTGTGGTGCGCACCAGCGGCACCAGCTTCGCCAGCAGGTCGCGGTCGGGCAGCCCGGTGTGGCCGTTCTTCTCGACGAACGTGAACGTGAACGGATACAGCCCCGGGTGCTGCTTCTGCAGCGCCTCCAGCTCGGCCGCGAACTTCTGGCAGCGCTCGGCGCGGCCGTAGGCGGTGTCCTTGCCGCCGACCATGAACGAGAACGGCAGCGTGTGCAGGCCGGTCGCGACCGTCTCGCCGTCGGTCGGCGCCGCAGCGCTGCCGTGCACGGCGGCGAAACGGTGCGGCAGCTTCGGCCCGATCGCGAACGCACCGTAGCCGCCGTGGCTGTAGCCCAGCGCGATCACACGATCCGGATCGACGTCGGCGCAGACCACGAACTGGCGGATCAGCGTCTCCAGCACCGGGTAGAAGTAGTCGGTGTAGAAGCCGTTCCACTCGTCGGTCGGCGCCCGCAGCGCGCAGTACAGGTAGCCGCCCGCCTCCGGATGGTCCTTGTAGTAGATCTGCATGTGCTGCCACTGCGAGTCGTTGAACTTCTTCGGCGCGTTGCCGCCGCCGTGCATCGCGATCACCAGCGGCCACCTGCCGTTCGCCGGCTTGTCGCCGACCTGCTTCACCGTGAACGGGCTCTGCTTGTCCCCGGCGCGCACCACGTTGGCGGTGAAGTCGGCCTGCAGCTTCGTGCGTTCGGCGGCAGCCCACGCTGCCGCGGCGAGCGAACGCAGGCGCGCGTCGCCGGCGGCGGTCGCGAGCTCGGCGTCGAGGTTGCGGTCGAACTCGAACGTCGCCTGGCGTGCGCTGTCGGCGGTGAAGAAGCGGTCGAACTGCGCGCGCAGGGCGCCATCGCCCGGCTGCTGTACCTGCTCCTGGGCGAAGACATGGTCGAGCTCCGTCACGACGATCGTCTCGAGGCCCGGTGCGGCCTCGTGCGCCGCCGTCACTGCGACCATCGGCTGCGGCGCGTAGCGCGCCGACACGTCCTCGCCCCACAACTCGATGCCGCGCCCCCAGCCGGCCGCGAAGCGTTCGCCGGTGCGCGCGAACGACACCGCCCACAGCCGGTTCTCGCGCGGTGCGCCAGCGCTCCGCGCCGCGTCGTCGGCGAACCAGCCACGGTCGAGGCCCGCCGGATCGGGCTCGTCGGCGCCGACGAAGCGCCACGCCGCACCGTCCCACACTTCGACCCAGGTGTGGTTGCCCTCCTTGTGTGGCCATTTCACCGACACGAGGCGGGCTGGCACGCAGCAGGCGCGGCACGCGTCGGCGAGCAGGATCGACAGCCCGGTACAGCTCGCCTTGCCCTGCGCGATCGACGCGCTCGGCGCCTGGTCGGCGCGCGCGCGGCCGGTCGAGTAGTGCACGTTCAGCGTGTGGAAGATCGTCTCGTTCAGCTTCTTGGCGGCTTCGCCCGGGGTCTTGCAGTCCACCACCAGCGGCAGGAAGCGGCGTGCAAAGTCGCTGCGCCAGTCTTCGCGCGTCTCGTTGGCCTGCGCGTACGGCAGCACGAAGTTCAGGAACAGCGGCTCGGCGAGGTCCTTGCCCCACGGCACCGCCGCCCGCGCTGCATGGGCTTGCGCCACCTCGCGCAGCAGGAACGCGGCCGTCAGCGTCGTCGCGTCGCCGGCGGGCAGGTGCTCGAGCAGGAACGCCAACGAGGAACGCTGGGCGTCCGGCACCTGCTGCCAGGCCTTCGCCAGCTCGGCGCGGTTGTCACCGGCGCGCGCGAACGTGGCGGCCACGGCCGGCGGTTCCTTCTGCGCGGCGACGGCCGCAGCCAGCAAGGCGAAGACGAACGGAGAGCCGACGAGAGCACGCACCATGACGAGAACGTAGCGGCGCCCGCGGCCGGGAGCGACGCCACGCAGGCACCGCCCCCTGCGACTCAGCCTGCGCGCAGCGTTCCCTGCGAGAACATCCACAGGCCGGTGCCGGTCGCCGTCAGCACGATCGCCAACCAGAGCAGCACCGCCACCCGATGCCAGACGCGTGCGCGCGGGTCGCGCCACAGCCACAAGCCGGTGGCGATCACCGGCAGCGCCAGCAGGCCGCCGGCCTTGGCGAACAGCAGGTGCGTCGCCTTCACCTCGGCCGGGAACTCGTAGGCGCTGGCCAGCTCTTCGGTCAGCACGATGGTGATCGCCAGCAGCACCATCGTCAGCGGCCCGAGCCAGAGGTGCAGCCGCCGCCGGCGCAGGAACCCCGTGAACAACGCGGCGACCAGCAGCAGCACGGTCGCGACGAACGAGCACCAGAACGGCAGCGTGGGCGGCATGGCGGGCCAGGGATCGTGCAGCATCGACGGCCGCGGCGGAAGTCCGAGTTGGGCCACCACGACGCTGCCGGGAAGCGCCGGTCGCATCGTCCCAAGGCGACCAACGGGTCATGGCCCGCCAGTCCGAAGGGCCCGGCGACCGATGAGCCGCGGCGTGGAACGCGACCTGACCCGCGACGAGTACCAGCGCTATCACGACCTGATCTACAGGCTCGCGGGCATCCACTATCCGGCGGAGAAGATCGAGCTGCTCAGCAACCGCATCCGCAAGCGCCTGCGCGGCAGCCGCACCGACAGCTACGACGCCTACCTGCAGAAGATCGCGCAGCCGCACGAAGCCGCCGAGCTGCAGTCGTTCCTCGACTCGATCACCACCAACGAGACCTACTTCTTCCGCTGCCAGCGGCACTGGGACTTCTTCCGCCAGTGGCTCGAGCAGCGCGCGGCGTCGAGCCGGCGGCGCGAACCGCTGCGCATCTGGTCGGCGGCGGCGTCGACCGGCGCCGAGGCCTACACCATCGCGATCGTGCTGCAGCAGGTGCTCGGCAGCGGCTTCGGCGGCACCCAGGTCGAAGTGTTCGGCACCGACCTGTCCCAGCACGTGCTCGACGAAGCGCGCCGCGCGACGTTCCGCCCCTACGCGCTGGCGCAGACGCCGAAGGACGTCGTGCAGCGCTTCTTCACGCGCAACGACAAGGACGAATACGTCTTCGACCGCGCGCTGGCGAAGTGCGTGACGTTCCAACGCCACAACCTGATGGAGCCGCTCGCCGGCCAGCGGCCGTTCGAGTTCGTGTTCCTGCGCAACGTGATGATCTACTTCGACACGCAGAGCCGCGAACGCGTGCTCGGCCACGTGCTGCAGGTCACGGCCCCGGGCGGCCACCTGGTCGTCGGCGAGTCGGAGAGCCTGCTGAACGTGAAGCACGGCTTCCACTACGTGAAGCCGTCGATCTTCGTGCGCCAGACGGTGCCCGGTGGCGCACCCGGCGCTGGCACCGGGGCGGGCGCTTCGCCAGCGGCGAAACCCGCGCGCTGAACCGCGGTGCCGGGGCGCTCTGCGCCGAACCTGTGCGCTGGTGCCGAAGCGGGCCGTGGGGCTACGCTGCGACGATGGTCAAGGTCGTGCAAGGTGCCCTGCGTGGACAGGGCAAGCGCTTCGGCATCGCCGTCGCGCGCTTCAACGAGGTCGTCACCGAACGCTTGCTGCATGGCGCCATCGATGCCCTGCGCCGCCACGGCGTGGCCGACGGCGACATCACCGTCGTCTGGGTGCCGGGCGCGTTCGAGCTGCCGACCGCGTGCCGCTGGCTCGCGCAGGACGGCGCCGACGCGTTGGTGATGCTCGGCGCCGTCGTGCGCGGCGGCACCGACCACTACGAGTACGTCTGCAGCGGCGTCACCGACGGCGCCATGCGCGTCGGCCTCGACACCGGCCTGCCGCTCGGCTTCGGCGTGCTGACGTGCAGCGAGATGGAGCAGGCGCTGGCGCGCGCCGGCGGCGAACACGGCAACAAGGGAGAAGACGCTGCCATCGCCGCGTTGACGATGCTCGACGTGCAGGCGCAGCTGCCGGCGACCGCCGCCGCGCGCACCGCCGGTCCCGGCGCGGGACGCACGGGTTGATCGCGGCGCCGGGCCCGCTACCCTTCGCCGGCCCGTTTCCCCCGGAAACCGCTCCTTGCCAATGACCGCCCCCATCCGCCGCCGCTCGCGCGCTCGCGAGATCGCCATGCAGGTCCTGTTC